>NZ_JASJPW010000001.1:300000-487500 GCF_030052995.1 Gemmobacter sp. 24YEA27
AGGCGATCCAGGCCGCCTATAACGCGGCCCGCAGTGCGATTGCCCGCGCCTATCAGTCTGGCGGCATTCCGCTGCCGCCTGGGAAATATGAGACCTGGAAAGTCCTCGAATTCGAATTCGATGGCAGCGGGATGAGGCTGCGGTGATGGGCATTGCCGCAGCCCCGCAAACGCGCCCGGCTTTGCTGGGCCCTGCGGCTCTTTTCGCGCTGGCGACATTGTCAGGCGGCCCGGCCCTGGCCGATCGCGCCCTCCGCAGCAATGCAGTGGTCGAAATCTTTACCTGTGCCAATCTTCTGCCCGATAATGACACCAACCCCGAAGCGATGCATCAGATCGGCCGCGCGGTGGCGCTGGTCCATAACAGGGGCGCGCTGCCCCCCGGGTCTGAACGCGCCCGCGTCGTGCTGCGGCTTTGCTTTAACAAAAACCTCGGGCAGCCGATCATCGAAGTGACGGATTATTCCGGCCCTGTCGGAGAGGTGGCCGATGCCACACAAAAGGCCGCGATGCGCAGTCTGGAGCGGGCCCTCGCAGCAGGCACCCTGACCAAAGCACTTGGCGCGCTGGCCGGGGGCAGACCCGAGGCTGCGGTGGTCGATCTTGTCTTTGGTCCGGCTCAGGCGGAAGATCCCCGGCGGAAGATCAATGACAGACGGGCCAATGACACAGATGTCAGATGACACCGGAACCCTTTTACGCCGTGATGGGTTTACGGCGGAAGTTTTAACCAGGAGCCGCAAACCCGGCACCAGACCGGACGAGATCGGAGCGAGAGGCAGATGACCTTCACCAGAAGAAGCTTTGCGACCACCCTGCTGGCCGGGGCCGTGATGGTCCCCGCCATGGTGCGCGCCCAGAACAGTCCGACCCGGATCAGGATCGGCACCGGCGTGATAGAGCCGATGCCGATCGCTGTGCCGGCCTTCGTCGATGAAGGCGGTGCCGGGGATCTCGCGCGCAATCTCGCGCAGGTGGTGACATCGGATCTGGACGGCACCGGCCTTTTCCGCACCATCAACCGGGATGCCTATATTTCGCGCATCCAGGGTTTTGACGGCGCGATCGCCTATGAAGACTGGCGCGTGATCAAATCGGAAGTCCTGGTCGTTGGCGCGGTTTCCGCAGCCGGAGACCGCATCACCGTCAAGGTCCGCGCTTATGATATCGCGAATGGCCAGCAGTTCGAAGGTGCCGCGATGCAATTCGCCGGGACCAAAGCCGGCTGGCGCCGCATGGCGCATAAGGTTGCCGACCTGGTCTATTCGACCCTGACCGGCGAAGGTCCCTATTTCGACAGCCGTGTCGTCTATGTCGCTGAATCCGGCCCGAAAAACGCCCGCCTCAAACGCCTTGCAGTGATGGATTATGACGGCGCCAATGTGCAATATCTGACCGACAGCTCGGCCATCGTGCTGGCGCCCCGGTTCTCGCCCTCGGGCGACCGGCTGCTTTACACCAGCTATGAGACCGGCTTTCCGCGCATCACGCTGCTGAACCTTGCCAATCTCAAGCGCCAGACGCTGGCGGAACAGCCCGGCACCATGACCTTCGCGCCGCGCTTCTCGCCCGATGGCGGCTCGGTGGTGTTCAGCCTGGAACGCGGCGGCAATACCGATATCTACAAGATGAGCCTGTCCTCGGGGCAGACCCAGCAGCTGACCAATGCGCCCTCGATCGAAACCGCACCGTCCTATTCCCCGGATGGCAGCAAGATCTGTTTCGAGAGCGACCGCACCGGTGGCAGCCAGATCTATGTCATGAATGCGAGCGGTGGCGAGGGGCAGCGGATCTCGGGCGGCGCGGGGCGCAACAGCACCCCGGTCTGGAGCCCGCGCGGTGATCTGATCGCCTTCACCAAACAGAATGCCGGCCGTTTCCACATCGGCGTCATGCGCACGGACGGATCGGAAGAGCGCCTGCTGACCGCGTCCTTCCTTGATGAAGGCCCGACCTGGTCGCCCAATGGCCGCGTGATCATGTTCACCCGCGAGACCGAGGGCGGCGGCGGTCAGGCCTCGCTCTGGTCGGTCGATACCTTTGGCAGAAACCTGAAACAAATCCCGACCGAAGGCGCGGCGTCCGACCCGGCATGGTCGCCCCTGTTGCCGTAAACCGCCATTTTCGGGCCTGGGCGATCCTGCCGGATTCCCCAGCCCCCCGGAACCTGCTAACCTGGGCGGCGAAACACTGATCCGCGCTGGCCCGAGAGCCGAATTATAAGGACGAACCGATGAGCTTTATCCCCAAAGCCCTTCTTCTTGTGGCTTCGCTTGGCCTCGCAGCCTGTCAGAACCCGGACCGTTACGGTGCGGGTGGCCCAGGTGGTACGGGCGGCACCGGTGGCACCGGCGGGACGGGCTATATCGACACCAACGGGCTCGGCGATCCGAGTGATCCGCGCTCCATCGCCTATTTCAACCAGACCGTTGGTGACCGCGTGCTCTTTGCGGTTGACCAGTCCACCGTCTCGGATCAGGGCCGCCAGGTGCTGAACGGCCAGGCCAACTGGCTGAACCAGAACCCGGGCTATGCGATCATCGTCGAAGGCCATGCCGACGAACAGGGCACCCGTGAATATAACCTCGCGCTTGGCGCGCGCCGTGCGGCATCGGTGCAGCAATATCTGCTGTCGCAAGGCGTTGCAGGCTCGCGGATGCGCACGATCTCTTACGGCAAGGAACGCCCGATCGAAGTCTGCTCGACCGAGAGCTGCTATTCCAAGAACCGCCGCTCTGTGACGGTTCTCTCGGTCGGCGCCGGGTCGTAATATGATGCGGGCGAGGTTCCTTCTTCCCCTGCTGGCCCTTGGTCTTGCCACACCGGCGGCGGCGGAAAGCCTCGCCGATGTGCGGGCCGAGCTGGGCCAGCTTGCCGCTGAATTCAACGCGCTCAAAGGCGAACTCACCACCACCGGCGCTTCGGCGCGGGTGGGCGGTGTGGATGCGCTGGCGCGGATGGACACGCTTGAGGCCGAGCTGATGCGGCTGACCTCACGCACCGAAGAAATCGAGCTGCGGCTGAACCGTGTCGTCCAGGACGGCACCAACCGTATCGGCGATATCGAATTCCGCGTCTGTGACGCGGATCCGTCCTGCGATCCGATGAATATGGGCGCGACCGCGCCACTTGGCGGTGGCAGCTCTGCCGCAGCCGCCCCCGCTACACCCGCTGCCCCGTCTCAGGGCAGCACCTCCTCCGCACCAGCGCTTGCCGTCGCAGAACAGGCAGATTTTGACCGGGCCAAGGGGGTGCTCGGTCAGGGTGACTTTCATGGTGCTGCGGCGCTCTTTGAGACCTATGCCAAATCCTATCCTGGCGGGCCGCTGATCCCCGAAGCGCATTACCTGCGCGGGGAAGCCCTGCGCCAGGCCGGCCAGACCGCACCGGCCGCGCGCGCCTATCTGACCGCCTATAACACGGCGCCGGATGGGGCAATTGCCCCGGATGCGCTGCTGAAGCTCGGCGAGGCTTTCGGCCAGCTGGGCGAACGCGACCAGGCCTGCGTCACGCTGCAACAGGTGCCGCTGAACTTCCCGACCAGCCAGGCTTCGGCCCAGGCCAGTATCGCCATGCAGGGGCTCGGTTGCCCCTGAGCCCGCAGTATCGCTGGCTTGAACAGCATGAGCCGGCCGACCGTGGCCTGCTCAGATCATGCCTGTCCTTCGAGTTCCGGCAAAACGCCGGTGCTTCGAAAATCGGGGTCGCAGTCTCTGGCGGTGGCGATTCCGTAGCGCTTTTGCATCTGGTCGCCCGCGCCGCGCCGCATTGGGGCCTGAGCGCCGAAGCCGCGACCGTCAATCACCACCTGCGCCCTGAAGCCGCTGATGAGGCCGATTTTGTATCGCAGGTGGCGGCGGGCCTTGGGCTGGCGCATCAGACACTTGACTGGACCAGTCATCCGGCCACCGGCAATCTGATGCAGGCTGCCGGGCAAGCGCGGCTTGATCTGCTGGCAGCCTGGGCGAAATCGCGGGGGATCACGGATGTCCTCCTCGGCCACACCGCCGATGACCAGGCCGAGACCTTTGTCATGGGCCTCGGCCGCGCCGCAGGCCTCGACGGGCTGACCGGGATGCGCGCGCGCTTTGATCACAATGCTGTCAGCTTCTGGCGGCCCCTCTTGGGCTGGTCACGGGCCGGGATGCGCGCCTTCCTGAACCGTCATGACCTCGCCTGGTGCGATGACCCGACAAATGAAGATGACACCTATACCCGCGCGCGTATCCGCAAGGCGTTGCCCGGGCTGGCACCGCTTGGTCTGACGCTTTCCAGCCTCAGCGAGACCATCAGAAATCTGGCCGATGTGCAGGATCTGCTTCGCCACACCACCGCTGATGCCTTCGCCCGCTTTGGCCGCGAAGAGGCCGGGGCGCTGCATTTCGCCCATCTCCCCTTCACCGACAGCCCCTTCGAGCTGCAGCGCCGTCTGATCATCGCCGCAATCCGCTGGATTTCCGGCACCCGCCACCCGCCCCGCGCCGATTCCGTGCATCAGGTGCTCAGCGAGCTCTGGCGTCACCGTGGCACCACACTGGGAGGCTGCCTGATCCGTGTCGGTCCTCAGGAAATCCGTGTGACCCGCGAACCGCGGGCCGTTGCGGGTCCGCTCACCTGGCATCCCGGCGCGACCTGGGATCATCGCTGGCAGGTAACCGGCCCGTCCCTGCCCGATGCAACCCTGCGCGCGCTTGGCGCAGATGGGCTTGCGCAGATGCCGGACTGGCGCAAATCCGGCATCCGGAGGGATGCGGCCCTTGTCTCGCCCGCGCTGTGGCAGGGTGACCGGCTGGTTTCCGCCCCCCTTTTCCCGCAATTTGCCGCCAAATGGCAGGCCAGCCTTTACCCAACCTTTGGAAGTTTCATCTTATCGCATTGAACCCAGGGCCTGGATTGCTAAATTAGTATCAAATGCGGCCCTGCCCCTCTGGCTCAGCTGGCCGCCTGTCGGGAGAAATACGTGAACAACGCGCGCAACATCGCATTCTGGGTGGTCCTGCTCTTGCTGGTCCTTGCGCTTTTCCAGGTCTTCTCTGGCGGCCAGTCAAATATGGGCGCCCGTTCGCTGAGCTGGTCTGAGTTCATCACCCAAGTGGATCAGGGCCGGATTGCCTCGGTGACCCTTGACGGCGAGCGGGTGACGGTACGCACCAAGGATGGTGGCGCCTTTTCGACCATCAAGCCCGGTGACGAACAGGTGACCGACAAGCTGATCGCGAAAGGGGTCGAGGTTCAGGCCAGCCCGCAGCAACAGGGCTTCCTGTCCTCGCTGCTGGTGACCTTCCTGCCCTTCATCCTGCTGATCGGCATCTGGATCTTCTTCATGAACCGGATGCAGGGCGGCGGCAAAGGTGGCGCGATGGGCTTTGGCAAATCGCGGGCGAAACTGCTGACCGAAAAGCAGGGCCGCGTCACCTTTGACGACGTGGCCGGCATCGACGAGGCCAAGGAAGAGCTGGAAGAGATCGTTGAATTCCTGCGCAACCCGCAGAAATTCTCGCGCCTTGGCGGGAAGATCCCGAAAGGCGCGCTGCTGGTCGGCCCGCCCGGCACCGGTAAGACGCTGCTCGCCCGCGCCATTGCAGGCGAAGCAGGCGTGCCCTTCTTCACCATCTCGGGCTCTGACTTTGTCGAGATGTTCGTGGGCGTCGGCGCGTCGCGCGTGCGTGACATGTTCGAACAGGCGAAGAAAAACGCCCCCTGTATCGTCTTTATCGACGAGATCGACGCCGTTGGCCGCGCCCGTGGCGTCGGCATGGGGGGCGGCAATGATGAACGCGAACAGACGCTGAACCAGCTTCTGGTCGAGATGGACGGGTTCGAGGCCAATGAAGGGGTGATCATCGTCGCGGCCACCAACCGCAAGGATGTGCTCGACCCCGCGCTGCTGCGTCCGGGCCGCTTTGACCGTCAAATCAATGTGTCGAACCCCGATATCAAAGGCCGTGAAAAGATCCTCAACGTCCATGCCCGCAAGATCCCGCTGGGCGCCGATGTCGATCTGCGCACCATCGCGCGCGGCTCACCAGGCTTCTCGGGGGCTGACCTTGCGAACCTCGTCAATGAGGCGGCGCTGACCGCCGCCCGTGTGGGCCGCCGTTTCGTCACCATGGCCGATTTCGAACATGCGAAAGACAAGGTCATGATGGGACCCGAGCGCCGCTCGATGGTCATGTCGCAGGAAGACAAGGAAATGACCGCCTATCACGAGGCTGGCCATGCGATTGTCGGGATCAAACTGCCGAAATGCGACCCGGTCTATAAGGCGACGATCATGCCACGCGGCGGTGCGCTTGGCATGGTGATGAGCCTGCCCGAGATGGACCGCAACTCCTGGCACAAGGACCAGATGAAGGACCGGATCGCCATGGGAATGGCTGGCAAGGCCGCCGAGATCAAGAAATGGGGCGAAGACCGCGTTTCCTCGGGGGCTTCGGGCGATATCCAGAACGTCTCGGCCGTGGCGCGTGCCATGGTCATGCGGTGGGGCATGTCGGACAAGATCGGCAATATCGACTATTCCGAAGCGCATGAGGGCTATAACGGCAATACCGGCGGGTTCTCGGTTTCGGCTGAAACCAAAAGGCTGATCGAGGATGAGGTGAAAGCTATCGTCGATGAGGGCTATGCCCGCGCGATGCAGATCCTCACCGAGAATGAGGAAGAGTTCGAGCGCCTGGCCCAGGGCCTTCTGGAATATGAGACCCTGACCGGCGACGAGATCCGCAAGGTTCTCGCGGGCCAGAAACCCGGCGATGATGACGGTGCCGAAGACGCCGGCGAGGCTGCGGCTTCGGTGCTGGCGATCCCGAAAACCCGCACCTCGCGGGGGCCAAAGCCCGGAGATGCCGAACCCTCGCCGACCTGATCCTATGGATCTGTTTTTCATCAGCCGGGAAGCGCCGATCGCGCCTCCCGGCTTTTGCATATCCGCTTTACGGCAGGTGAAGGTGCCTGAGGCGAAGAGATGATTGGAAATGACATATCACTCGTTTAAGGGTGAACCATTCTGGTGGGGAGATAGCCATGTCGAGCGGAATGCAGGATGAAGCAGCCCAGGCAGCGCGTCAGGCGGCGCTGAATTATCACGAATTCCCCAAGCCGGGTAAGCTGGAGATCCGCGCAACCAAGCCGCTTGCGACCGGTCGTGACCTGTCGCGCGCCTATTCGCCCGGCGTGGCCGAGGCCTGCCTCGAAATCAAGGCCGATCCCTCCACCGCCTCGCGCTACACCGCACGCGCCAACCTGGTCGCCGTGATTACCAATGGTACAGCGGTGCTGGGGCTGGGAAATATCGGGGCACTGGCGTCAAAGCCCGTGATGGAAGGCAAGGCCGTCCTCTTCAAGAAATTCGCCAATATCGACTGCTTTGACATCGAGGTGAATGAAAACGACCCGGTCAAACTGGCGGAAATTGTCTGCGCGCTGGAACCATCCTTCGGCGCGATCAACCTTGAAGACATCAAGGCACCCGATTGTTTCATCGTTGAACGACTTTGCCGCGAGCGGATGAACATCCCTGTCTTCCACGACGACCAGCATGGAACAGCAATCGTTGTCGGCGCGGCTGCGACCAATGCGATGATCGTGGCCGGCAAGAAATTCGAAGATATCAAACTGGTGTCCACCGGTGGCGGCGCGGCAGGGATCGCCTGCCTCGAAATGCTGGTGAAGCTAGGGGTCAGACGCGAGAACATCTGGCTTTGCGATCTTGAGGGTCTCGTCTACCAGGGCCGCGAGACACAGATGACCCCGCAAAAGGCCGCCTTCGCACAGGGCAGCACCCCGGCGACGCTCGCCGAGGTCATCAGGGGCGCCGATATGTTCCTTGGCCTTTCCGGCCCCGGCGTGCTGACGGCGGACATGGTCGCCACAATGACCGCAAAGCCGGTGATCTTCGCGCTGGCGAACCCGACGCCCGAGATCCTTCCCGCCGAAGCCCGCGCCGTCGCCCCGGACGCGATCATCGCCACGGGGCGGTCGGATTTCCCCAACCAGGTCAATAACGTCCTGTGCTTCCCCTTCATCTTTCGGGGGGCGCTGGATGTCGGCGCCACCACGATCAATGACGAGATGGAGCTCGCCTGTATCGAAGGCATCGCCGCGCTGGCGCGCCAGACCACATCGGCAGAGGCTGCCGCCGCCTATCAGGGGGAACAGCTGACCTTCGGACCGGATTACCTGATCCCGAAGCCGTTTGACCCCCGCCTGATTGGCGTTGTCGCCTCAGCTGTGGCCACTGCCGCGACCAGTTCCGGCGTAGCGGCGCGGCCGCTGACCGACCCCGAAGCCTATAAGCGCAAGCTCGACGGCTCGGTCTTCCGCTCGGCACTGCTGATGCGCCCGGTTTTCGAAGCTGCCCGCACCGTCACCCGCCGCATTGTCTTTGCCGAAGGCGAAGATGAGCGTGTGTTGCGCGCAGCAAATGCGATGCTGGAGGAAACCACCGACGTTCCGATCCTGATTGGCCGCCCCGAAGTGATCGAGGCACGCTGCGAACGCTATGGCCTCGCCATTCGCCCGGGTCGCGATTTCCATCTTGTGAACCCGGAAAACGACCCGCGCTACCGCGATTATTGGGGCACATATCACGAACTGATGGCGCGGCGCGGCGTCTCGCCCGACATCGCGCGCGCGGTGATGCGCACCAATACGACCGCCATCGCCGCCGTCATGGTGCATCGGGACGAAGCCGACAGCCTGATCTGCGGCACCTTCGGGCAATATCACTGGCATCTCAACTATATACGCCAGGTGCTCGCCCGTGACGGCCGTCACGCAGTGGCTGCACTTTCGATGATGATCCTCGAAGATGGCCCGCTTTTTGTCGCCGATACCCATGTGAATGCCGAGCCCACCGCGCAGCAGATCATGGAAACCGCGATGGGCGCCGCCCGCCATCTGCGCCGCTTCGGCATCGCGCCGAAGATCGCTTTCTGCTCGCAAAGCCAGTTCGGCAATATGGACAATCGCTCGGGCCGGGTGATGCGCGAGGCACTGGAACTGCTCGACGCGCGCGAGCCCGATTTCGCCTATGAGGGCGAGATGAATGTCGACACCGCGCTCGACCAGGAGTTGCGCGAGCGGTTGCTGCCGGGCGCTCGGTTCGAAGGCGCGGCGAATGTGCTGCTCTTCGCCTCGGCCGATACGGCGTCGGGGGTGCGCAACATCCTCAAGATGCGCGCCGGTGGCCTGGAGGTCGGGCCGATCCTGATCGGGATGGGCAATAAGGCGCATGTGGTGACGCCGGCAATCACCGCGCGGGGCCTTCTGAACATGTCGGCCATCGCCGGCACGCCGGTTTCGCATTACGGCTGAGCCGGCGCGGGCAAGGACAGCGGAGAGAGAATCACCTCTCCGCTGCAAGCCGCGCCCCACTGCGAGGCTTTGCAAACTTCGCGAGATTGCGCGTCACTTATGCGGGCAAATCAGATTTTGCAAATATTTCGCAACCCAGCATCGCGAATTCTGCAAACTTAGGCTGTTCCGGCACCACTGTTGCCGGTAACAAAGTTGCGCCCTTCGACACCCTGGCATAACAAACGCTTAAGTCAGGAGGAGGACCAGGGATGGGGTATCGCGACGTCTACGCGCATTGGAAGTCCGACCCGGAAGGGTTCTGGATGGAGCAGGCCCAGGGCATCGACTGGGAAAAACAGCCCACCCGCGCGCTGAATGCCGACAACGCACCGAGTTATGAATGGTTCGCTGACGGGCTGGTCAATACCTGCTGGAATGCGGTTGACCGCCATGTCGAAGCCGGGCGCGGCGACCAGCTGGCGATCATCCATGACAGCCCGGTCACGCATCTGAAAAAGGGCATCACTTACCGCGAATTGCAAAAACGCGTGGCCAGCCTTGCCGGCGCGCTCAGGGCGAAAGGCGTGACCAGGGGCGACCGGGTCATCATCTATATGCCGATGATCCCCGAGGCGCTGGAGGCAATGCTGGCCTGCGGCCGGCTTGGCGCGATCCATTCGGTCGTCTTCGGCGGGTTCGCGGCCAATGAGCTGGCGGTGCGCATCAATGACTGCACGCCCAAGGCGATCATCGCGGCGTCCTGCGGCATCGAACCCTCACGCATCGTGCATTACAAACCGCTGCTGGATGCCGCCATCGATCAGGCCAGCCACAAACCTGAATTCTGTGTGATTTTTCAGCGCGAACAAGAGGTTGCCCAACTTATCGAGGGCCGCGACGTCGCCTGGCACAGTTTTCAGTATGGCGTTGAGCCCGCCGAATGCGTGCCCGTCGAGGGCAATCACCCGGCCTATATTCTTTATACCTCCGGCACCACCGGCGCACCGAAGGGCGTGATCCGCGCCACTGGCGGCCATCTCGTCGCGCTGAACTGGACCATGAAAGCGATCTATGACATGGCGCCTGGCGAGGTCTTCTGGGCCGCGTCAGACGTGGGCTGGGTCGTCGGCCACAGCTATATCTGCTATGCGCCGCTGATCAGCGGCTGCACCACCATCGTGTTCGAAGGGAAACCCGTCGGCACGCCGGATGCCGGCACGTTCTGGCGGGTGATCGCGGAAAACAAGGTGAAGAGTTTCTTTACCGCACCGACTGCGCTTCGGGCCATCAAGCGCGACGACCCTGCCGGGGAATTCGTCAAAGATTACAATATGAAGCATCTGAAATACTGCTTCCTCGCCGGCGAGCGCGCCGATCCCGACACCATCGCCTGGGCGGCGCGGCATCTGAACGTGCCGGTAATCGACCATTGGTGGCAGACCGAGACCGGCTGGGCCATTGCTGCCAATCCAATGGGGATTGAAGCGCTGCCCATCAAACCCGGCAGCCCTTCGGTGCCGATGCCCGGCTATGATATCCAGGTGCTGGACGAAGGCGGGCACCCGGTCGCCCCCGGCACGCTTGGCGCGATCGCCGTGAAACTACCGCTGCCTCCCGGCAACCTGCCCGGGCTGTGGAATGCCGAAGACCGTTTCAGAAAAAGCTACCTCTCTCATTTCCCCGGCTTTTACGAGACAGGAGATGCCGGTTACATCGACGAGGACGGCTATCTCTACATCATGGCCCGCACTGATGATGTGATCAATGTGGCAGGCCACCGCCTTTCGACCGGCGCGATGGAAGAGGTACTGGCCTCGCATCCGGATGTCGCCGAATGTGCGGTGATCGGGGTGGCAGACACGCTGAAAGGTCAGTCCCCCCTGGGCTTTTTGTGCCTGAACAAGGGCACCAGCCGCGCACATGGCGATGTGGTGAAGGAATGCGTGAAACTGATGCGCGACCGCATCGGCCCGGTTGCTGATTTCAAACGCGCACTGGTGATCGACCGCCTGCCGAAGACCCGCTCGGGCAAGATCCTGCGCGGCACCATGGTGAAAATCGCCGATGGCACCGAATGGAAAATGCCCGCCACCATCGACGACCCCGTGATCCTTGACGAAATCACGATTGCGCTGAAATCCATCGGCCTCGCCGGCTGATCCCGGCAGATTTGCGAGTTGCGGCGCTGTGTCCTGACCGGCACGGCGCCCTTCTCACGTCGGAACCAGGCGGGAATCCGTCCTTGACGCCGGGTCCGACAGCCTGAATGACGCGAGGCACTGGACCTGACACTCTGGTCGTGCCAGCTTACGCCATTGTGGAAGAAAGAAATTTCACTCCATGAATATTATTTCCCTGGCCTGTTTGATGGCTGAATTGATGTGCTCCCTGCCAGATTGGCAGACAGTCCGGGTGTGAGTCAGATGCGGATACCTGTTCTGCTGGTTGAAGATACGCCGTCTTTGCAATTCGTTTACCGTTCCGTCCTGACCGCAGCCGGAATGAACGTGCATCCCGCCGGCAGCGCGTCAGAGGCGCTGCAGTTGCTGCATCAGGTCAAACCCGGAGTGGTCATTCTTGATCTCATGCTGCCGGATCGTGATGGTCTGGCGCTGATGTCCGAGATGCTGGCCATTAACCCTGACCTGTGCGTTGTGGTCATGTCGGCGCAGGGATCGGTCGACCGGGCCGTAGCGGCGATGCGGGCGGGGGCCTTTGACTTCCTGCTTAAGCCCTTCGAAGAAAACCGGTTTCTCGCGGCGGTCCGGGCCGCAGTTCTGGCCGCCGAGGAAACCACCCCCGGCCAGCCGGCGCCGAAACGGCGCGCGGAGACCGCCGCCAGCAGCGATCCCGCTGCCAGCATCGGCTCCTCCGAGGCGATGAAACAGGTGCATCGGGTGATTTCATCGGTCGCGGGCTCCATCGCCACCGTCTTCATCACGGGCGAAAGTGGCACCGGCAAAGAGCTCGCGGCCATCGCCCTGCACACCCAATCCCCCCGCGCGCGCGGCCCGTTTATCGCTCTGAACTGCGGCGCAATCCCACATGACCTGCTGGAATCCGAGGTATTCGGCCATCTGAAAGGCAGTTTCACCGGCGCCATCGCCGATAAGCCCGGTGCAGCAATGGCGGCGGATGGTGGTACGCTGTTCCTCGACGAGGTTTGCGAGATGGCGCCTGCCCTGCAGACCAAGCTTCTGCGCTTCCTGCAAACCTCGATGGTGCAGCCGCTCGGTGCAACGCGACCGCAAAAGGTTGATGTCCGGATCATCTGCGCCACAAACCAAGACCCACTCGATGCGGTGCGGCGCGGGCAGTTCCGCGAAGACCTCTATTACCGCCTTCATGTGGTGCCGCTTCATATGCCACCTTTGCGGGATCGCGGCCGCGACGCTGCCGAAATCGCCGAGGTCGCGCTGCGCCGCTTTGGTGGTGAAGAGGGCAAGGGGTTCGCGGGGTTCGCGCCCGAGACGCAGCGGATCCTGTTGCGGCATCGCTGGCCAGGAAATGTGCGCCAGCTTTTGAATGTTGTGCGCAATATCGCGGTGATGCAGCCGGGTGGCCTTGTAACGCCGGATATGCTGCCCGGCGACATGCTGCGCGAAGACCCCGGTCAGAACCGGGGGGCCTCACAGCCAGATGCGCCGTCCGGGACCGCCGGGCCGCAGAGAACAGGCTTTGCGCCGGTTGCTACGGGGCTTGACTCCGCCGAGACCGCTTTCGCAGGCAAAACCCTGGCCGAGATCGAACGCATGGCCATCGAAGCGGCGCTTGCGCGACATCAGGGCTCGGTGCCCAAAGCTGCACATGACCTCGACATCTCGGTCTCGACACTCTACCGCCGGATCGAAGCCTGGAAGTCAGATCAGAGCTGACACCACGTAACCAACTGTAATATCATACAAACTGCTCTCGGATCAGCCGTTCCTCAAGGCCATGCCCCGGGTCGAACAACAGACGATAGCTGATTGCGGAATTTGAACGGACCACGACCGAGATCACATCGCGCACCGAATTGCGGCTATCCGCATCGGCCATGACCGGGCGCTTATCCGGGTCGAGCACATCGAAGCGCACCTCGGCTGTTTTCGGCAAAAGCGCACCACGCCAGCGGCGCGGGCGGAAGGCCGACATCGCCGTCAGGGCCAGAACATCGGCGCCGATTGGCAGAATCGCCCCATGCGCCGAATAGTTATAGGCGGTCGACCCGGCCGGTGTCGCCACCAGCGCGCCGTCGCAGACCAGCTCCGCCATCCGTTCGCGACCATCAATCGAAACCCGCAACCGCGCCGCCTGGGGACCCTGCCGCAAGAGCGACACTTCATTGACCGCAAGCGCGTTGGTGACCTTGCCTCGCACATTCTCGGCCTGCATCGAGAGCGGATTGAGCAGCGCCTCTTCGGCCAGTTGCAGGCGTTCGGGCAGCCCGTCATCGATATAGGCATTCATCAGAAAGCCAATGGTGCCGCAATTCATGCCATAGACCGGCAGATCGCGCCCCGATTGCGCGTGCAGCGTCTCAAGCATGAATCCGTCACCACCCAGGGCGACCACAACCGAGGCACGCCGCAGATCGATCTGACCGTAGCGGGCCGTCAGCCGCGCCAGTGCCGCTTGCGCCGCCGGGGCCTTCGACGCCGTAAACCTGATTTTTGGCTGCATCCCACCTCTCCGTCAGGTCGCAACCCTGACCCCGGCGGGGCGGAAACTCAAGGGCCGGCGCGCCCTGTCTGTCTCCCGGCAGGCGCTTCATTTGCCGCCCGGGCACCATTGCCCCCACCGCGCAATTCTCGGGGCACGCAGGGGGCGCCCGGAAAAGGCGGCGACGCCAGTCGTGACCGGCCCGGATTTCGCCGCCATATCGCAACGGGTCGCTTTCCGGCCTTTCCCTGGCAGGGTACGTGTTCTAAACAACCGGCAACCAAAAATACCATCCCGCATGGCCCAACGGAGACGAGTATGACCGCCCAGACCCGCGATTCCGGCTTTTTCACCGAATCTCTTTCCTCGCGCGACCCCGAGCTTTTCGGGGCTGTGCGCTCTGAACTTGGCCGCCAGCGCGATGAGATCGAGCTGATCGCGAGCGAGAACATCGTCTCCCTCGCGGTTCTGGAAGCCCAGGGCTCGGTGCTGACGAACAAATATGCCGAGGGGTATCCGGGCAAGCGCTATTACGGCGGCTGCCAGTATGTCGACATCGCCGAAACCCTCGCGATCGAGCGCGCGAAAGAGCTTTTTGGCTGCAAATTCGCCAATGTGCAGCCGAATTCCGGCAGCCAGATGAACCAGGCCGTCTTCCTCGCGCTTTTGCAGCCGGGCGACACCTTCATGGGGCTCGACCTGAATTCGGGCGGACACCTCACCCATGGCTCGCCGGTCAATATGTCGGGCAAGTGGTTCAAGGTCATATCTTACGGCGTGCGCCAGCAGGACCAGCGCCTCGATATGGACGAGGTGCGCAAGAAAGCCCTCGAGCACAGACCAAAGCTGATCCTGGCGGGGGGCACCGCCTATAGCCGCGAATGGGACTGGGCCGCCTTCCGGGCGATTGCTGATGAGATCGGCGCTTACCTCCATGTTGATATGGCACATATCGCGGGCCTTGTGGCCGGCGGCGTGCATGCCTCGCCGCTGCCGCATGCCCATGTGGTGACCACCACGACCCACAAGAGCCTGCGCGGCCCGCGTGGGGGTATGGTGCTCACAAATGATGAAGACATCGCTAAGAAAATCAATTCGGCGGTCTTCCCCGGCCTGCAGGGCGGCCCGCTGATGCATGTGATCGCCGCCAAAGCGGTCGCATTCGGCGAAGCGCTGCGCCCCGAGTTCAAGGCCTATGCAGCCCAGGTGAAAACCAATGCGGCAGCCATGGCGGATGAGCTGATGAAGGGCGGGATCGATATCGTCTCGGGCGGTACCGACAACCATCTTTGCCTCGCCGATCTGCGGCCCAAGAAAGTGACCGGCAAGGCGGCCGAGGCGGCGCTTGGCCGCGCCCATATCACCTGCAACAAGAACGGCGTGCCGTTTGATCCGGAAAAGCCGTTTGTGACCTCGGGCATCCGTCTGGGCGCGCCGGCAGGCACCACGCGCGGGTTCGGCGAGGCCGAATTCCGCCAGATCTCGCGCTGGATCGTCGAAGTGGTTGATGGGCTCGCCGCCAATGGCGAAGACGGCAACGGGGAGGTCGAGGCCAAAGTGAAGGCCGAGGTCCAGGCCCTGTGCGACAGGTTCCCGCTTTACCCGACCCTCTGACCACAAATGATAAACAAAAAGCGCCGAGAAACCCGGCGCTTTTTTTGTGGTGATATGAGGTCTAACTGAGGTCAGGCGCGACCGACTTGCGGGGTCGCCGCAACCGGGTGCCCGGTATAGGTGCGGTCATCCACCCGGATCACTACCGTACCATCCGCATTCTGGCTGACCATCAAACCCTGCACCGAAATGCAACTGCCGATTGAGATTGTGCGCAACATTCCTAACCTTCTCCCCCACAGGAATTTAATTAAGTTTCACTCAACATGCTCGATTTTGAAATAGATAATTTAAAGAAACGGAAACAGAAGCCGCAGAAAAGTCACAATTGTCACGGCGGCTCTTACAGCCAGTCGCGCAAAATCGGGATCAGGGGCAGGTCAGCAGGCGGCATCGGGTAGTCACGCAGCCTGTCAGGCGCAACCCAGGCGAGAACCTGACCCTCCCGCGCCACCGGAATGCCATCCCATTTGCGGCAGGCGAAAAGTGGCATCAACAGGTGGAAATCATCATAGCTGTGGCTGGCGAAGGTCAGCGGCGCAAGGCAGCTTTTCCAGGTATCGATGCCGATTTCTTCTTTCAGTTCGCGGATCAGGCAGGCCTCCGGGGTTTCACCCGGTTCGACCTTGCCACCGGGAAACTCCCACAGACCGGCGAGGCTTTTGCCTGGCGGGCGCTGTGCGAGAAGAATGCGGCCATCAGCATCAATCAGTGCGACGGCGGAAACGAGCAGGGTTTTCATATGGCTCTCAGTCTGGCCGGAGCCGGGGGCGCTGCCCCCGGCGACTGTCGGTTGGTTGAACCGGTGGCGCAAAAAATGTTCGCACCCCCGGGGTATTTACGGACAGAAAACTGTCAGGAACGATAGTCGGCGTTGATCGCGACATAGCGGTCGGTCAGATCGCAGGTCCAGACCGTGCGCCTTGCGCGGCCCATGCCAAGGCCGACATCGATCACCAGCTCCTGGCCCTTCATATAGCTGGCGCCGGCATCTTCGCTGTAGCCCGGTGATTTCCAGCCTTTTTCCGCCACAAGGATATCTCCGAAACGGATGGTAAGCCGGTCACGCTCGGCCTGGGCGCCCGATTTACCGACCGCCATCACGATGCGGCCCCAGTTAGGATCCTCGCCGGCGACCGCAGTTTTCACCAGCGGCGAATTTGCGATGGCGAAGGCCACCTTTGCCGCATCCGCATCAGTCGCGGCGCCCGAGACCCGCACCTCGATCAGCTTGGTCGCGCCCTCGCCGTCGCGCACGACCTGAAGCGCGAGATCCTGCATCACCTGGGCCAGCGCGGCATCGAATGCCTTAAGCACTGCACCTTTCAGCGGTGCGGCCTCTGACTGGCCGGTTGCGGCGACCAGCAGCGTGTCAGACGTCGAGGTGTCACTGTCGACGGTGATCGAGTTGAAACTGTCATCGACATGGCGCGAGACCAGTTTCTGCAGGCCCGCCTGGCTGATCTTTGCATCGGTGAAAATATAGACCAGCATCGTCGCCATATCGGGCGCGATCATGCCCGAGCCCTTGGCGATGCCGGCGATATGGATCGGGCCACCTTCGCCTTCGATCGTCGCGGTGGCGCCTTTGGGGAAGGTGTCGGTGGTCATGATCGCCTGAGCGGCGCCTTCAATCGCGGCCTCGGTCAGACCCTCGGTGAGATCACCGATCACGGCGGTGATCTTCTCCGCCGGCAGCGGCTCGCCGATCACGCCGGTCGAGGAAGAGAACACGCGCGTGGCCGGGATGCCGAGCGCTTTCGCGACAGCCCCCGTCACATCCGCCACCGCCTTATCGCCGATCTTGCCGGTGAAAGCGTTGGAATTGCCCGAGTTCACGATGATCGCCGCACCGTTGCCGGGCGCCGCCTTCAGAGCCAGTTTCGCCTCGCAATCCCGCACACAGCCCGAACGGGTGGTCGAACGGGTGAAGGCCCCGGCCATCACCGTGCCCGGGGCAAGCCGCACGAGCATCACATCCTTGCGGTTGCGATATTTGATCCCGGCCCCGATCGAGGCAAATTCTGCCCCCCGGATCACAGGCAGTGCCGGGAAACTGGCCGGAGCCAGCGGCGACACCGGATGCGCGGCCTTATGGACCACCGCCGCGACCTCGTTCAGCGCGCCCGAGGCCGCGCCGGAGACCGCTTCGGTCACGCGGTCTTTCAGCTTGCGCACCTTCTTCTTCAGGTTCTTCGCTTCGGCTTTCCAGTCAGTCTTTGCCATTCTATCCCCCGCCGCTCAATCAATCAGAGCGTTATTCTTCAAAAGAGCCGGATCGATGCCCTCACCCGGCTTTGTGATTGTCGCCGCGCCTGTCAGCTCGGTGATCTTCGCCGCGATTGCACGTTCCTCGACTTCGCCCGCGAGCACATCGCGCACCTCGTCCAGCGTCGGAGCCGGGCGGTCGCGGCTTTTATGAACCAGGATCAGGTGCCAGCCGAAATCGCTCTGCACCGGATCGGTCACTTTGCCTTGGGTCGCAGCCGCCACCCCATCCGCGAAGGGCTTCACCATGCGGTCCAGCGTGAACCAGCCCAGTTCGCCCCCCTGCTCTCCCGACCCCGGATCATTCGATGCTTCCTTCGCGAGGGCCGCGAAATCCGCGCCGCCATCCAGTTCGGCCTTCAGCTCCTTCGCCTCGGTCTCGGTCTCAACCAGAATATGCGCCGCACTGTATTCCTTTTGTGGCACGTAATCAGCGTATTTCTCATCCCAGGCCTTTTGCAGGGCTGCATCGGTCACCGCTGCACTGGCCACATCCGAAATCACAATACCCGAGAAATAGCCGCGCTCGGTATTGACGATCACCGCCTTGTCGCGCGGACTTTTCTGGCTATGAGCCTGGGCCAGGGCCTCCTGCTGGATCAGCTGTTCCAGAATGCCGTTGAAGAGAACGTCATCGGCGAGGCTCAGATACTGGTCGGGCAGGCTTTCCCGCAGGGCGATCATCTGGCCGAGGGTGATCTCGGTTCCGTTCACGGTTGCAACCACGGTCGCAGCGGTTTCCCCCTCTGCCAGGGCCGGCCCGTTCGCAAGCCCGGTCGCGAGCCCGGCGAAAGCAGCGGCCACCCAGAAAACGGCAGCCCCCAGACGCTTTTCTATGGCCATTTCAGCTTCTCCCGATCTGCCGCAGAGCCTGCGAACGTTGACTATGATCCTTGCAGCCCTTACATCGCGACAGTCGCGTGATCGGGGCGCAAATACGGACCTACCCGGCTTTTCTATGGAAGGCGTTAAGGGCGGGCAAGTCACAGCCTCACGAGATCACGCAGGAACGACCGCACGGAGAGATCATGCTGGGTCTGGGAACGCTCGCGAAAAAGGTCTTTGGCACCGCCAATGACCGCAAGGTCAAGGCCACTCGGTCGCTGGTCTCCAAAATCAACGCGCTCGAGCCGGAATTTGCCGCGCTGAGCGATGAGGGCCTTGTCGCGAAGACCCGGGACTTTCAAAAGCGTGTGCAGGAAGGTGGCGAGAGCCTCGACGATATCCTGCCCGAAGCTTTCGCGAATTGCCGCGAAGGGGCGAAACGTTCGCTGGGGCTGCGCGCCTTTGATGTGCAGCTGATGGGCGGGATCTTCCTGCATCAGGGCAATATCGCCGAGATGCGGACCGGCGAAGGCAAGACGCTCGTCGCGGCTTTTCCGGCCTATCTCAACGCCCTGACTGGCAAGGGCGTGCATGTCGTGACCGTCAACGACTATCTCGCGAAGCGCGATGCTGACACAATCGGCAAGGTTCATGCCAAACTCGGCCTGACGACCGGCGTGATCTACCCCTGGCAGCCCGACCCGGAAAAGCGCGCCGCCTATGCCGCCGATGTCACCTATGCGACCAATAACGAGCTCGGCTTCGACTACCTTCGCGACAATATGAAGGGCTCGATTGAAGAGATGATGCAGCGCGGCCATAATTTCGCGATTGTGGACGAGGTCGACTCGATCCTGATCGACGAAGCCCGCACGCCGCTGATCATCTCGGGGCCGAGCCAGGACCGCAGCGACCTTTATCTCTCGGTCGACCGACTGATCCCTTCGCTGGTCGAAGAGGATTTCACCCTCGACGAAAAAGCCCGCAACGTCACCTATACCGAAGCCGGCAACGACCATATCGAAGAGCTTTTGCGTGAAGCGGGCGTGCTGCCGGAAGGCCAGCACCTTTTCGCACCGGAATCGACCTCGATCGTTCACCATATGAACCAGGCGCTGCGCGCTCATAAGATGTTCCACCGCGACCAGCAGTATATTGTCCGTGACGATGAAATCGTACTGATCGACGAGTTCACCGGCCGCATGATGAAGGGCCGCCGGTTGTCGGACGGCCTGCATCAGTCCATCGAGGCGAAAGAGGGCGTGACGATCCAGCCCGAAAACGTGACGCTCGCCTCGGTGACCTTCCAAAATTACTTCCGCCTTTACAACAAGCTGGCCGGCATGACCGGCACTGCCGCGACCGAGGCGGAAGAGTTCATGCAGATCTACGGGCTGGGTGTGGTCGAAGTGCCCACCAACCGCCCCGTGGCGCGCAAGGACGAACACGATCAGGTCTACCGCACCGCCCGCGAGAAATTCCAGGGCATCGTCGAGACCATCCGCGAGGCGCATGAGATCGGTCAGCCGCTGTTGGTCGGCACCACCTCGATCGAGAAATCCGAAGAGCTTTCGGCCATGCTGAAAGCTGAAGGCATCGCGCATAACGTGCTGAACGCCCGCCAGCATGAGCAGGAGGCGAAGATTGTCGCCGATGCCGGCCGTCTGGGTGCGGTGACCATTGCGACCAATATGGCCGGACGCGGCACCGATATTCAGCTCGGCGGCAATGTCGAGATGAAGGTGATCGAAGAGCTTGACGCCAATCCGGATGCAGATCCGGTGGCGCTGCGCGCCCGGATCGAGGCGGAACATGCCGATGAAAAGGCGAAGGTGCTCGACGCCGGCGGGCTTTTCGTGCTTGCCACCGAACGCCATGAATCGCGCCGTATCGACAATCAGCTGCGCGGACGGTCGGGCCGTCAGGGTGACCCGGGGCGGTCCTCGTTCTTCCTGTCGCTGGAAGATGACCTGATGCGGATCTTCGGGTCCGAACGGCTCGACAAGATCCTCTCGACGCTGGGGATGAAGGAAGGCGAGGCGATTGTTCACCCCTGGGTCAACAAATCGCTGGAAAAGGCCCAGGCGAAAGTCGAAGGTCGCAATTTTGACGTGCGCAAGTCGCTCTTGCGGTTTGACGATGTGATGAATGACCAGCGCAAGGCCGTGTTCAGCCAGCGCCAGGACATCCTCAGGGCTGAACATGTCTCGGAAATTGCCGAGGATATGCGCCACCATGTGATCGACGACATGGTCGATGAATTCATGCCGCCGAAAACCTATCCCGACGCCTGGAACCTTGAGGGCCTGCGCGAGGCCGGCCGCCAGCGGCTGAACATGGATATGCCCATCGAGACATGGGCCGCCGAAGAGGGTGTCGATCAGGCCGCGATGGCCGAGCGCATCATCGAACACTCCGACCGCTATATGGCTGAAAAGCTTGAAGCTTTTGGCTCCACAACCATGGTGCAGATCGAAAAGCAGGTGCTTTTGCAGGCCATCGACGGCAAATGGCGCGATCATCTTCTGCGGCTGGAACACCTGCGGTCGGTGATCCATTTCCGCCAATATGCGCAGCGCGATCCGCTGAACGAATACAAGACCGAGGCGTTCCAGCTGTTCGAGACCATGCTTGGCAGCCTGCGTCTGCAGGTGACGGAACAGCTGTCGCGCATCCGCCCGCTCTCGAAAGAAGAGCAGGATGCGATGATGGCGCAATTGCTGGCGCAGCAACAGGCCGCCGCCGGGATCGAGGTCGGGCCGGCCGCTGCGCCTGCAGACCCCGCGCCCGCCGAACCCGCGCCGGCAGCCCCGCTTGCGTCAGGCTTTGACGAATCGGACCCTGCCAGCTGGGGCAATCCTGGCCGCAATGATCCCTGCCCCTGCGGATCGGGCGAGAAATTCAAACATTGCCACGGCAAGCTGGTCTGAAAATCCGGAAAAAATGACATAAAAGGGGCGGCATTAACCGCCCCTTTTCAATTCGGTGGTTCCCTTATGGGAAACATTCCACAGGCTCGCCACGGGATTGCCGCGATCTCTCGCGATATTGGCACCAATGCGGGCGATTCCGGGTATGCTGACTATGGGTACGAAACGCACTATTTTGCGCGTGACGGTGGTTCTCTTCCTTGCTCTGGGGGCGGGGCATCTTGTGCAGACGATGCATAAGAACCAGCCCGGGCAGGTGGCAAAGTCTGGTTCACTCGGTGGGCTGCAACAGGTTGTCGCCGGGGCAGAGCACCGGATCCGTCCGAAATCCGGGGATGACGCGCGCTCTGCCGTGACAGTCATCCATCCCCCGCAGATCCAGGATGAGCCCGTGGCCGCCCCTGCCCGACCTGTGCGCAGCGATGATCAGTCCGCACTGACCGGTGGCACTGACAGATTTGCAAATGTTGCGCTGCCGAGGCCTCTGGCCGCCATCACAGATCCTGGCGTCTGAGCATCACACCGCTGTGCCTGGCTCAGCTGAGGCCGGTTCCCTCCATTAAGGTGTTGAAGAATCCGGCATCGCAGCAGAAAATGGCGGTGGTGAATTAATCCCGGTGGGAAAAGATGCTAACGCGGCCAGGCGCGGCGATTTTCTTCGCTGTGCTGTCTTTCCTGTCTCACTCGCCTGTCGTGCAGCCCGCCCAGGCGCAGGATATCACGCTGATCTCGCGTGAGGGGAGTATCGTCCTGCCCGGCAGCCTTCAGGGCTATGACGGCGAGTTTTACCGGATCGAAACCGCCTGGGGGCTGCTGACCGTCGATGGCCAGGGCGTGATCTGCGAGGGACCCGCCTGTCCGGATCTGACCACCCCTCATGCCGATATCCGCGTGGTCGGCGCCCCGGATGCCGGGGCAAGGCTGTTGCCCGGCCTTTTCAGCAGCTTTGCCGCCGTGCGCGGATTGGCCTTTCGCGAAGTGGCACCGCAGAATGGTGCCTCCTGGGCGGCGCAAATCTACAAGGCACAGGATGAAACCGTCCTTGCCGATGTCTCTTTCTCGCCAATGCTGCCCGGCCAGGCCCAGGCGGCGCTGGCAAGTGGTGCCGCGGAAATGGAACTCTCCGCTTCGCCCTCGCGTGCTTCGGGAGCGCGCCCGATAGCGCTGGACGCCCTGGTGCCGGTTATGGCCCCGGGCAATCCGACGCCGAAGATCTCGACCGTAAATCTGGCGAAAGTTCTCGCCGGTCAGCTGAAGAACTGGCGCGATCTCGGCGGGCCGGACATGCCGATCGTCCTGCACGCGCTGGAGCCCGATACCGACATGACGCGCGCCCTGTCGGAACGCCTCGGCGCGCCGATAAAGGCCGATATAGTTCACCCCGATATGAAGAGCCTCGCCGAGGCGGTGGCGAAAGACCCTTGGGCCCTGGCAATCACCGGCCGTGCCGAGATGGCCCCCGCGATTCCCGCCCCGCTAGTCGACAGCTGCGGCTTTCCACTGCTGCCGCTGCCGATTTCTGTCAAAGCCGAGGACTATCCCCTGGCTTTGCCACAATTCCTGATCCCCGCCCCGCGTCGCATTCCGGTCTTCGCGCGCGAGTTCCTGGAGTTCACCGCCACCCCCCGCGCGGGCCATGTCGTATCCGCGGCCGGCTTTATCGACCGCTCGGTCGAAGCCGCGCCGATGACCCAGGACGGTCTGCGGCTGATCAATGCGATCCTCGGCGCCGGCGATGATGTGACGCTTGGCGATCTGAAACGGCTCGCCGAAGTGATGAACGGCGCTGACCGGCTGTCGCTGACCTTCCGCTTTGAAGAAAACACCTCCATTCTGGATGCGACCAGCCAGGAGAACCTGGCCCAGCTGGCGCGGATGATCGCGTCCGAGAGCTTCCCCTCCAAGACGCTGATTCTTGCCGGCTTTTCTGACGGCAAGGGCGAAGCAAGTGCCAATAAGGCGCTTTCGGCGGAACGCGCCGAACGGGTGGCCCAGGATCTGGCGGATCTCGCACCGGATCTGCGGGCGGATCAGATACCGGTGACCGAGGGCTTTGGCGAGGCGCTGCCGATGGCCTGCGATGAGACCGTCATTGGCCGCCGGCTGAACCGCCGTGTCGAATTGTGGATCGTGCCGAATTTTACGCCTGAACCGCTCTGATCAGAGATAGCCCTGCGAGCGGAAGCTCATTTCCCTTCCCTTGCCGATAACCAGATGGTCGTGAAGCGTGATGTTCAGCGCACGGCAGGCATCCTGAACCCGAAGTGTCATGGTGACATCGCAATCCGAAGGCGTCGGGTCGCCCGACGGGTGGTTGTGGACCAGGATCAGCGCCGAAGCGTTCAGTTCCAGCGCCCGTTTCACAACCTCGCGCGGATAGACCGGGACGTGATCGACAGTGCCCCGCGCCTGTTCCTCATCTGCGATCAGCACATTCTTGCGGTCGAGAAACAGGATGCGGAACTGTTCGGTCTCTCGATGCGCCATCACCGTATGACAATAATCCAGCAGCGCATCCCAGGAGGAAAGCACTGGCTGGTTGATCACCCGCGCCCGCATCATCCTCTGCGCCGCCGCGCCGACGATATGCAGCTCCAGCGCCACTGCCTCGCCAACGCCCTTCACCTGCATCAGCCGGACCAGCGGCGCCGTGACCACGCGGTTGAAATCGCCAAAGGTCTCGAGCAGCAGACGCGCCAACGGCTTTACATCCTGCCGGGGGATCGCCCGGAACAACAGCAGTTCCAAAAGCTCGTAATCGGGCATCGCCACCGCCCCGCCTTCGAGAAAACGGGTGCGTAACCTTCGGCGGTGGTCCTGGATATAGCTGGGAAGCCGTCCACCAGGCGCAGTTGCCACCGGCGTGGCAAGGGCCTCATCCCCGAAAGGGAGGAAGGGCGGCAGGGGTGATTCTGCGAAGGAATGATGCTGTGCCATGACAGCAGATTGCGGCCCAGCGGTTTAGAAAGACTTAACAACACAGTTAACCACGGAAATATCCACAACCTCATTGCAGGCAGCAAAAAGGCCGGCCCCGCCTGCGGAACCGGCCCTATATCATCAGGACTGAACGGCTCAGCCCTTCATCCCATCCCAGAAGCCTTTGACTTTCGAGAAGAAATTTGACCCCTCCGGGTTATTTTCTTCTGAGAGCTTCTCGAATTCGGTCAGCAGCTCTTTCTGGCGCGACGTCAGATTGACCGGCGTTTCGACCCGCAGCTCGATCACCATATCGCCAACCCCGCCGCCGCGCAGCGCCGGCATCCCCTTGCCCCTGAGCCGCATCTGTTTCCCGGATTGCGCTCCGGCGGGGACCTTCACGCGGCTGCGTCCGCCGTCGATGGTCGGCACTTCGACCTCGCCGCCAAGGGCGGCGCGAGCCATGGAAATCGGCACCGGGAAGAAAAGATGCACGCTGTCGCGCTGGAAGAGTGCGTGCTCTTTCACCTCGATAAAGATGTAAAGATCGCCGGAAGGTCCGCCGCGCAGCCCCGCCTCGCCCTCACCGGCGAGCCGGATGCGGGTGCCGGTCTCGACACCGGCCGGGATATTCACCGACAACTGGCGGTCTTTTTCAAGCCGCCCTGCCCCGTGGCAGTTTTTGCAGGGGTTCTTAATGATCTGACCGGTGCCCGAGCAGTTCGGACAGGTGCGCTCGACGGTAAAAAAGCCCTGCTGCGCCCGCACTTTGCCCATGCCCGAACAGGTCGGGCAGGTCTGCGGCTCGGCGCCGCCTTCTGCGCCCGACCCGTGACAAATATCGCATTGCACCGAGCCCGGCACCGAGATCGTCTTATGGACGCCCTTCCAGGCTTCCTCCAGCGACACCCGCAGGTTATAGCGCAGGTCGGATCCGCGCTGCGCCCGTTGCCGGCCACCACCGCCGCCGCCGCCCTGGCCTCGCCCGCCCATAAAGTCGCCAAAGAGATCCTCGAACACATCCGAGAACGCGCTCGCGAAATCGCCCTGCTGGTTAAAGCCGCCGCGCTGGCCACCGCCACCCATGCCGCCCTCGAACGCCGCGTGACCAAAGCGGTCATAAGCGGCCTTCTTCTCGGCATCCTTCAGAACGTCATAGGCCTCGTTCGCTTCTTTGAACTGAGCCTCGGCCTCTGGATTGTCAGAGTTGCGGTCGGGATGAAGCTCTTTCGCCTTCTGGCGATAGGCTTTCTTCAACTCATCAGCGCTGGCCCCGCGGGATACCCCGAGAACCTCGTAGTAGTCGCGTTTTGCCATAGCAAAAGCCCTCTCCTGACCGGCGAAGGGCGACCCATTGGGCCGCCCCCGTTTCCGGTCAAATCGGAATTACTTCCGCTTGTTGTCGCCAAGATCCTCGAAGTCGGCATCGACGATGGTGTCGTCATCGACCGGACGCGCCGCGTCGCCATCATCGTCGCTGGCCTCGCCGGCCTGCGCCTTGTAGATCGCTTCGCCAAGCCGCATTGCCGCCTCGGTGAGGTTCTGGATCCCCGATTTGATCTTGCCGGGATCTTCGCCTTTCAGCGCCTCTTCCAGCGGGACCATGGCGAATTCAATCGCCTCAACCGTCGACGGATCGACTTTCTCGCCGTGTTCCTTCAGCGATTTCTTCGTGGAATCGAGCAGACTCTCGCCCTGGTTCTTCGCCTCGACCAGCTCACGCCGTGCCTTATCGGCATCGGCATTGGCCTCGGCGTCGCGGACCATTTTCTCGATATCCTCATCCGAGAGACCGCCCGAGGCCTGGATGGTGATCTTATGCTCGCGATTGGTGCCCTTGTCTTTCGCCGACACCGACACGATGCCGTTGGCATCGATGTCGAAGGTCACTTCGATCTGCGGCACACCGCGCGGCGCGGGCGGGATCTGTTCCAGGTTGAACTGGCCGAGGATCTTGTTATCCGCCGCCATTTCGCGCTCGCCCTGGAAGACGCGGATCGTCACAGCCGACTGGTTGTCCTCGGCGGTCGAGAAGACCTGCGATTTCTTGGTCGGGATCGTGGTATTGCGGTCGATCAGGCGGGTGAAGACACCGCCCAGCGTCTCGATGCCCAGCGAAAGCGGGGTCACGTCGAGCAGAACCACGTCTTTCACGTCGCCCTGCAACACGCCGGCCTGAACGGCTGCGCCCATCGCCACGACTTCGTCCGGGTTCACGCCTTTATGCGGCTCTTTGCCGAAGAACTTGGTGACCTCTTCGATCACGCGCGGCATCCGGGTCATACCGCCGACCAGAACCACCTCGTCGATATCGTCCTTCGACAGGCCCGCATCTTTCAGCGCGGCCGCACAGGGCTTCATCGACTTGACGATCAGGTCGCCAACCAGGTTTTCCAGCTTCGCACGGGTCAGCTTGACCACAAGGTGGAGCGGCTGGCCCGTGTTCTTGTCCATCGAGATGAACGGCTGGTTGATCTCGGTCTGGCTTGCGCTGGACAGTTCGATCTTGGCCTTTTCAGCCGCTTCTTTCAGACGCTGCAGCGCCATTTTATCCAGCGTCAGATCGACGCCGTTGTCCTTTTTGAACTCATCGGCCAGATACTGGACGATGCGCATGTCGAAATCTTCGCCACCGAGGAAAGTGTCGCCATTGGTCGATTTGACCTCGAACAGGCCGTCATCGATTTCCAGAATGGTGATGTCGAAGGTACCGCCGCCAAGGTCATAGACCGCGATGGTCTTGGTCTCTTTCTTATCGAGACCATAAGCCAGCGCAGCTGCGGTCGGCTCGTTGATGATGCGCAGCACTTCGAGACCCGCGATCTTGCCGGCGTCTTTGGTGGCCTGACGCTGAGCGTCGTTGAAATAGGCGGGAACCGTGATCACGGCCTGGGTGACGGTTTCACCCAGATAGGATTCAGCGGTTTCCTTCATCTTTTGCAGGATGAAAGCAGAAATCTGCGAGGGCGAATATTTCTCGCCGCGCACCTCGACCCAGGCGTCGCCATTGCCCGAATCGACAATATCATAGGAGACGAGCTTCTTGTCTTTTTCGACTTCGGCATCGCCGATGCGGCGGCCGATCAGACGCTTCACCGCGAAAACGGTGTTCGAGGCATTGGTCACAGCCTGGCGCTTGGCGGCCTGGCCGACCAGACGCTCGGTCTCGGTGAAGCCGACGATGGACGGGGTGGTACGGGCGCCTTCCGCGTTTTCGATGACGCGCGGTTGCGAGCCATCCATGATGGCGACGCAGGAGTTGGTGGTGCCGAGGTCGATACCGATGACTTTGGCCATATTTGTATCCCTTTCTTCAGGCGATCTCCCCTGTCGCTGCCCGGAAACTTCGGCACAGGATCAGGGTTATGGATTGGAACGGGTGACGCATCACCCTTTGACTGGCCGTATATAGGCAGGGGCAATTCCGCCTGCAACGGGACATGGGCGGAGTCTGCGGCGATTTTTCACGATCCTGTGCCTGATCTGCACGCAATCGGGCGCCTCACAGGGCAAGGCTCAGCGCGCGTCAAGGGTGCAGCAGCCCTGGAAGGCCCGCGCCTCGCCCTTCGTCTGGCGCGCGACAAACGCTTCGAAGCCGTAAACCCGGTCGGACATGCCGTCAGAACAGGTGCCGCGCGTTACAGTCAGGCTGAAGATCTCGGCCGCCCCGCCTGCGGTTTTTCCGGCAAGGGTCACGAACCAGACCATATCCCCCGAAGGTGTGGCGAAGCGGGGTTCGGACAGATCCAGCGCCGACAGCACCGCGAGGGGTTGCGGCCTCGCCTCCGGTGCGGCCCATGCGCCGCTTTGCGTGCCGGTCCCGGCGCCACTGTTCAGGCTCCAGAACGGTTCCGTTCCGTGACAGAGGAAGGGGCGCGGAGTCGCGCGGGTCGCCACCGGCAGCGGGCGCAGATAGCGCATCGCAACCCAGCCATTGCCCTCAGCGGTGCCAACCTGACCCCATTTACCGCTTTCGCTCAGCCGGATCACTTCGACCCCTTCGGTGCCTGGCGCGATGGTGCCAAGGATCGCCGCCCCCGCCTCAGGCGCGGCCCGGATGTTCAGCACATCATCAGCGGCCACGCCCTCAACAGAATAGAGCGCGGGCAGGGTCTCGGCCCGCAAAACCGCGCCCGCAGACAGAGCGATAATGGCCAGGGCGGCAGCGGCGAGACCCGTGAGAAAGCGTCGGATCACCGGCGTTTCCCCCAGCTTGCCGAAGCATATTTGCGGGTGAAGAACTGGCCCATCAGCCCGATCATCAGACAGATCATCACCGCCCAGATCGGATATTCAATATTGGTGTAGCGCGGCTGATAATTCAGGAAAATATCGCCACGCGCCTGGTCAATCGTGTGATAGAGCGGGTTCCAGTCGAACTTGCTGCGCAGCCAGGACGAGGCCTGATTGGCCACGAACATCTTGCCCGAAGCGATCATATTCGCACGCTGATAGATCGTCGACAGAATGCCCACCAGATCCGGTTGCCAGGGCTTTGCAGCGTAGAAGATCAGCCCGATCGCCGCGCCCGAGGCCCAGGACAGGATGAACATTCCCATAGTGCCGATCGGGTCGAAGATTGTGATCGGCCGCATCACCGCATGATAGACGAACAGGATGACCCCGGCGGCGAATGTCTGCTTATACAGCGCCGCCAGCGCGGCTGAGACCACCGCGATGATCGGGTTCATCGGCGCATGCATCATCATCGCCGAAGCCGGGCTGTCCGCCGCCGCCACGGCGCCAAGCGCCTTCACATGGGTCAGGAACATGAAGACGCCCGACATCACGTAAAGGATGAAATCGCCGCGCAGCGCCAGCCGCCGCATCCCCAGCAGATCGAACATCACCACAAACAGCACCAGCACCAGCACCGCCTGCAGCACATTCATCACCAAAGCGACCACCGCATTGGAATGCGAGCCGCGCAGCTGGCGCACGGTGGCGTGGTAGATCACCTCGATAAGTTCGAAGCCGGTCCGCATATGCGAGATCCGTTGCGCCTCTGGTCGGAACATGGATGGTGCCCTTGCTGCCTCTGGCCGTCGCGCCGTGCTTCGCTACCGAACCGCGGGCAGCGCCCCCTGCGGTCGGCCGACTATCCCCTGGAAAAGCGTCTGAAACGGGGCAGTTCCTGGAAATCTCGCAGCGATTGCTTGCCGATCCCTTCCTGCGCGAGGATAAAGGGCTGCAAACCCTGTGGCAACAGGCGCCATTTCGCGCCCCATCAGACCCGACCGGAGCATTTAATGGACTTTGACCGCCTCGTCACCGTCATCCGCCGCCTCGCGCTCGAGGCCGGCGACCGGATCATGGAAGTCTATAACGGCCCGGATTTCGAGGTTAAGGCCAAGGGCGATTCGAGCCCGGTGACCGAGGCCGACGAGGCCGCCGATGCACTGATCTCGGCCGGGCTGCGCGCGGAGTTTCCGGACCTGGTGCTGATCACCGAGGAACAGGCCGCAAGCCATGCCCTGACCGCCTCGACCTTCCTGATCGTCGATCCGCTGGACGGGACCAAGGAATTCGTGCAGCGCCGCGGGGATTTCACCGTCAATATCGCCTATGTAGAAAATGGCGTGCCGCGCCATGGTGTCGTCTATGCGCCTGCAAAGGAACGGCTTTTCTATACCCTGGCCGATGGCACCGCCGTCGAGGAGGCCGGCCCCTTCAACAAAGACCTGGCCGGCGCACTGACGCCGCTGCGGGTCAATGCGGCGCCGGATAACGGCGCGCTGATGGTCGTGGCCTCGAAATCACACCGCGATGCAGCAACGGATGCTTACATCGGTCACTATGCGGTCAGGGATTCGAAAAGCGCAGGCTCCAGCCTGAAATTCTGCCTGGTCGCGACCGGTGAGGCCGATCTCTATCCGCGTCTGGGCCGTACCATGGAATGGGACACTGCCGCAGGAGATGCCGTATTGCGCGGGGCCGGCGGCGAGGTGCTGCATTTCGACAGCCACATGCCCCTGACCTACGGCAAACCCGGCTGGGACAATCCTTTCTTCATTGCCCGCGCGCCCGCAGTCTCACTTAAGGATCCGGGCTGAACCCCATTGGCTAAGGTTTGCCCAATTCAACCTGAGGCAGAATTCGCCTCACGCTTTCGCGCTGTACTTTAGCAGAATCTCGCCTAGAAACACGTTGGCGCCAAATTCAGGACAAATTGTTCTGGGAAGAGCTCAAATTGAGGTGCACATGCTGCGCCGGAATAAACACGAGTGCGATCATGAAGCCCCAAAAAGTCACTAAAGCCGTCTTCCCTGTCGCTGGCCTCGGTACCCGTTTCCTTCCTGCCACCAAGTCGGTGCCCAAAGAGATCATGACCCTCGTCGACCGCCCGCTGATCCAATATGCGATCGACGAAGCGCGGGCTGCAGGGATTACCGAGTTCATTTTCGTGACCTCGCGCGGAAAATCCGCGCTTGAGGATTATTTCGACCGCGCCCCCGAGCTTGAAAGCGAGCTGAACCGCAAGGGCAAGACCGAGCTGCTGAAGGTGCTGGAAGACACCAATATGGATTCCGGCGCCATCGCCTATGTTCGCCAGAACCGCCCGCTTGGCCTTGGTCACGCCGTCTGGTGTGCCCGCCGCCTGATCGGGGATGAGCCTTTCGCCGTGCTTCTGCCCGATGACGTGATCGCGGCAGAGCAATCCTGCCTCGCGCAGATGGTCGAGGCCTATCAGGAAACCGGCGGCAATATGGTTGCGGCGATGGAAGTCCCGCCGGAGAAAGCATCGTCCTATGGCATGCTCGATATTGCCGAGGACCGGGGCTCTATCGTGCGTGCAAAGGGGATGGTCGAGAAACCGAAGGCCGAGGATGCACCTTCGAACCTCGCAGTGATCGGACGTTACATCCTTGACCCGAAAGTGCTGCACAACCTGCATGAAACCAAGCTTGGCACCGGCGGCGAGATCCAGCTGACCGATGCCATCGCGGAAGAGGCAGGCTGGGGCGGCACCGGGGTTTACGGCTACCGCTTCCGGGGTATGCGCTATGACTGCGGCTCGAAAGCGGGCTTCCTGCAGGCAACCGTGGCTTTCGGCATGTCGCGCCCCGACCTGCGCGATGAGTTCACCGCCTATCTCAATGACATGATGGCGCAGCTGAAGGCGGCTGAGTAACCGCATGATGGCGGGCGCAGCCCCCCGCCTGACATATGCGTTCGGCGAATTGCCGGCCGCTGAAGACAGCCGCCAGAGCCTGATCGTGGCCTGGCGGTTGCGCAACCGGCGCCGCATGTTGCTGGCGCGGGCGCTGCGCAAAAGGCGCGAACTCACCCGGCTGACCGATCGCACCGGAGCGATCCGGAAAGGCGCCATCCTCTGTGCGATGGTGGTCAGGAACGAGGCGGCGCGGCTGCCCTGGTTTCTGGCACATCACCGCCGGCTCGGCGTGGATCATTTCCTGATCATAGACAATGCCAGCACGGATGGCAGCGAAGCCCTGCTGCGCGACCAGCCGGATGTCTCGCTCTGGTCCACCGCCGGCTCTTATCGCAAATCGCGCTTTGGGCTGGACTGGCTGAACTGGGTGCTGATGCGGCACGGGAATGGCCATTGGTGCCTCGTGCTCGATGCCGATGAACTGCTGGTCTACCCCTGGCACGAGACCCGGCCTCTGCCCGCGCTGACCGCCTGGCTCGAAGGCAAGGGCCACCGGTCGATGCCCGCCATGATGCTGGATCTCTACCCCGAAGACCGGTTGGGAGAGCGGCCCTATACCCCCGGCACCGACCCGCTTGATCTGTTGCAATGGTTTGATTCCGGCAATTACAGCCTCCAGGTGCAACAGCCGCTGCGCAATCTCTGGATCCAGGGGGGCCCCGCGCGCGGGCATTTTTCGCCGATGATCCCCGCCGTGCGCCAACCCTGAACAAGATACCGCTGGTGAAATGGTCCTGGCGCTATGCCTGGAACAACTCGACCCATTCACTGCTGCCGGCGCCGCTTAACCATGTCTTCGACGAGACCGGAGGCGAGATGACCTCGGGCGTTTTGCTCCACACCAAATTCCTGCCTGAAATCATTGAAAAATCCGGTGAGGAGAAAGAGCGCCGCCAGCATTTCGCCGATCCCACCCGCTTTGGCAGCTATTATGACGGGCTGATCGCCGCGCCACTGCTGAAGACCGCGCAATCACGCCGCTATACCGGCTGGCGGCAGCTGGAGGCACTTGGCCTCATGTCACGGGGGGGCTGGGTATGAGCCACCGCCCGCGGCTATCTTTCAGCCTGGTGAAATGTTTACTTTGTGACGGCATTTCTCTAGCTATCAACACAGCAATTTCCATAATGGAAACAATGCCAGAAGACAAAAGCAAGGCTATGGTGCCGGTTCATGTGAAACGCAGCCCGGGCCGTCAAGCTGCGGGACGAATACAGGCCCGACGCCCGGCGTTCGGGGGCAGCACTTCCGGCTGCGACCGGAGGCCCGCATGAGCCTGACCGGATCCTACCGTCTGCGCCTGCGCCGCAAGCGGCTCATCGGCCGCGCGATGTTGCGGAGCCGCGAGCTGCGCCCGATTGCGCTGCGCACCGATACGATCCGCAGCGGCGCCGTCCTGCTTTTTTGCACGCTGAGAAACGAACGGATTCGCCTGCCCTGGTTTCTGAGCTACTACCGCGATCTCGGCGTAAGCCATTTCTTTTTCGTGGATAATGACAGCGACGATGGCAGCCGCGACTATCTCGCGAGCCAGCCGGATGTCTCGCTCTGGTCCACGAAGGCAAGCTATAAGAACAGCCGTTTCGGCATGGACTGGATCACCGCGCTGCTGCGGCGCTACGGTCATGGCCACTGGTGTCTGACCGTCGATGTCGATGAATTCCTGATTTACCCGTTTTGCGAGACGCGCCCCCTGCGCGCGCTGACCGACTGGCTCGACACCAGCGGCATCCGTGCCTTTTCGGCAATGCTGCTGGATATGTATCCCAAAGGCCCGGTCCAGGATCAGCCCTACCGCGAGGGCCAGAACCCTTTCGAGATCGCGGAATGGTTCGATTCCGGCAATTATACGATCAGCCGCAACTGGGGCTATGGCAATCTCTGGATCCAGGGCGGGCCAAGGGCGCGCACCTTCTTTGCCACCAATCCGCGCGCCGCACCAGCGCTGAACAAGGTGCCGCTGGTGCGCTGGCACAAAAGCTATGCCTATATCAGTTCGACCCATATGCTGCTGCCGCGCGGGCTGAACCTCGCCTTTGACGAATGGGGGGGCGAAAAGGCCTCAGGTTGCCTTCTTCATGCCAAGTTCCTGGATACATTTGCAGCCAAGGCGCAGGAAGAAATGGCGCGCGGTGAACATTATGCCGACAGTCGTGAATACAAGGCCTATCTGGAGGGGCTGAAGCAACAGCCCGATTTCTGGTGCAAATGGAGCGAGAAATACATCAACTGGCGCCAGCTGGAGATTCTGGGCCTCATGTCCAAGGGGAACTGGGCATGAGTACCGGGAAGAGCAGCCCGGGGCAGAACAGTCTGGGCTTCGTTATGCTCTGCCATACCGCGCTGCATCGCGCGGCACAGGTGGCGCGCTACTGGGCCGAACGCGGCTGCCCGGTGGTGATCCATGTCGACCGCTCGACCGCGGATGCCAAATTCGACTTCCTGTGCGATGCGCTTAAGGATCTGCAAAACATCCGCTTTTCGCCGCGCCATATCTGCGAATGGGGCACCTGGGGAATTGTGGCCGCCACCCAGGAAGCAAGCGAGCTGATGCTGAAGGATTTCCCCGAGGTGCGCCATGTCTGCCTTGTCTCGGGATCCTGCCTGCCGCTGCGCCCGATCGAGGAATTTCGCGACTATCTCGACGCCCGGCCGCGCACCGATTTCATCGAAAGCGTTACCACCGCGGATGTCGGCTGGACGGTCGGCGGGCTGAATGCCGAACGGTTCACGCTGCGCTTCCCGTTTTCCTGGCGCAAGAACCGCTGGCTTTTTGACACTTATGTCGAGCTGCAGCGCCGGCTGAAAGTACGGCGCAGAATGCCGCTGAACCTTGTGCCGCATCTGGGCAGCCAATGGTGGTGCCTGACCCGCCAGACGCTTTCGGCGATCCTGGAAAGCCCCGACCGCGCCAGCTATGACACCTATTTCCGCCGCGTCTGGATTCCGGATGAAAGCTATTTCCAGTCGCTGGTGCGGCTGTTTTCCACCAGCGTCGAAAGCCGCTCTCTGACCCTGTCGAAGTTCGATTTCCAGGGCAAACCGCATGTTTTCTACGATGATCACCTGCAGCTCCTGCGCCGCTCGGATTGCTTTATCGCGCGCAAGATCTGGCCGCGGGCGAACCGGCTCTATAACACCTTCCTGCATCCCGACGCCGCCAGCCAGCCCCGCGCCGAGCCCAATCCCGGCAAAATCGACCGGCTTTTCGCCAAAGCGGTCGAACGCCGTACCATGGGCCGCGCCGGGCTTTACATGCAGTCACGCTTCCCCAATCGTGAACAGTCAAACGGCCGCACCGCCGCCGCCTATTCGGTGTTTGAGGGCTTTTCCGAACTGTTCGAGGATTTCGACACCTGGCTTTCCCGGGTCTCGGGCACCAGGGTCCATGGCCATCTCTTCGCCCCGGAAGGTGTCGAATTCGCCGGCGGTGAGGTGATCTATAACGGCTCGCTGAGCAATTCCGCGCGGCTGCGCGACTACAACCCGCGCAGTTTTCTGACCAGCCTGATCTGGAACACCAGGGGCGAACGGCAATGCTTCCAGTTCAGCCCGCGTGACAGCCAGAAGATCATCCCTTTTATCGCCGGCGATCCCCATGCGCAGATTTCAGTCGTCTCCGGCGCGTTCTCGGTTCCCCTGTTCCACTCCAACCTGAATTTCAGCGAGATCAGGGCCGAAGCGGCCCGGCTTCAGCGCATCGAGGCCGAAATGCTGACTCTGTTGCGCGCCCCCGATGTGAAGGCGCGCGTCAGGGTCTGGAACCTCGCGGAATTCGTCGAGAACCCGATGGAACCGCTGCAAATGATTGTTGACGAAATCAGCCCGCGTTCGCTCAGGCGCCTGACCGAGGTGCCACGCCTCAGGGATCTGACCGGCTTTGGCCGGTTCCTGCAAAACCTGCGCAACCAGGGGATGAAGCCCGAACTGATGGGCGATTTCCCCGCCGGCGGCGAGATCCCCGGCCCCGGCAACCGCCGCCCGCGCCCCTATCTGGTGAAGTGACCCCCAATGTCTGACACAGCCGCGGCGGGGCCGCGCTTTACCTCATTCGTCATGCTGGCTGAGATGCGGACCGGCTCGAATTTCCTCGAAGCCAATCTGAACGCACTCGAGGGCGTCACCTGCCTCGGCGAGATGTTCAACCCGCGCTTCATCGGCGGCTCAAAGCGGCAAGAGGGCTTTGGCTATGATATGGAGGCGCGCGAGAAGGATCCGCTGGGCCTGTTGCGTGCCATGCGTGACCAGACCCCGGGCCTTTCGGGCTTTCGCTATTTCCACGATCACGACCAGCGCATCCTGCCCGCCGTGATGGAAGATCCGGCCTGCGCCAAGATCATCCTGACCCGTAACCCGCTGGAAAGCTACATTTCCTGGCAGATTGCCCGCGCGACCGAGCAATGGCGGCTGACCAATGTGAAGAACCTGAAAACCGCCCGGGCTGAATTTGAGCCCGCCGGGTTTGAGGCCCATCTGGAAAATGTGCAGGAGTTCCAGATCCGGCTGATGCACAGGCTGCAGGTCTCGGGCCAGACCGCCTTTTATATCGATTATGAGGATATTCAGGATCTCGATGTCCTGAACGGGCTTGCGGCCTGGCTGGGCGTCAGCGCCCGGCTTGAGGCGGTTGACGCATCGCTGGTCAAGCAAAATCCCGGCGCGATTTCCGACAAGGTGACCAATCCGCAGGTGATGGAAGAGGCGCTGTCGCGGCTGGACCGTTTCAACCTCGCACGGACGCCGAATTTCGAACCCCGCCGCAGCGCCGCCGTGCCGTCTTTCATCGCCTCAGACCAGGGCCGCCTGCTCTATATGCCGGTCAAGGGCGGGCCGGTGGCCGAAGTGACGGCCTGGCTTGCAGCACTTGGCGATGTGAGGGGCGAATTCACCCGCAAATCGCTGCGCGACTGGGAAATGTCGCATCCCGGCAATCTGAGCTTTACCGTGCTGCGCCATCCGCTCTTGCGCGCCCATACCGCCTTTCTCCACCTGATCGTCTCGGGCCGCCTGAAAGAGCACCGCAATGCGCTGATCCGCGCCCATCGCGCCGAACTGCCGCCCAAAGGCCAGGATTTCGCCGATACTGACAGCCACCGCGCGGCCTTCCTGGCGTTTCTGCGTTATGCAAAACTCTCGCTGAGCGGCCAGACCAGCCAGCGCGTCGATCCGCACTGGGCGAGCCAGACCGCTATTTTGCAGGGCTTTGCCGGGCTGCGCAGCCCCGATCTGGTGATCCGCGAAACGCGGCTGAGCAGCGGGTTTACGCATCTCGGCGCGGAACTCGGCTTCAAACCGCCGCCCCTGACCATAGACCCCGAACCCGCCCGCGCACTTGAAAGCATCTGGTGCGAAGAGCTGGAGACCGCCGCACAAGAGGCCTGGAGCCGGGACTATACCGCATTTGGTTTCGACCGCTGGAAGATCTGACGCATCCGCATCTGGTTGCGGGAGATGCCTCCGGCGGGGATATTCAGAGACAGATGAAATCGGCTTTTCATCTGTCCTTAAATATCCCGGGGGAGCCTCCGAAGGAGGCGGGGGCAGCGCCCCCGGCAACGCCGGCCAAAAAAGATTGCCGCAGTTGACCGGGACGGGGTGGAGGATTAGTTCCATCTGGCATCCGTGTGAAAGTGACCCAATTGGCTATTCATCTGCATCAGAACGACCTGCCCGACGGGCTCGACCTCGGCGCGGTCGTCGCTATCGACACCGAAACCATGGGGCTTGATCCACGCCGCGACCGGCTGTGTGTGGTGCAGCTCTCGGATGGCAAGGGCGACGCGCATCTGGTGCAGATCGCGCGCGGCCAGACTTCGGCCCCCAATCTGGAACGGCTGCTGACCGATCCGGCGGTGCTCAAGCTCTTCCATTTCGGCCGGTTCGACATTGCCGCCATGAAGCGCGCCTTTGGTGTCACCACCGCTCCGGTCTGGTGCACCAAGATCGCCTCCAAGCTGATCCGCACCTATACCGACCGTCACGGGCTGAAATACCTGCTTGCCGATCTGGTTGGTGTCGATGTGTCGAAACAGCAGCAGACCTCGGACTGGGGATCGGCGGAGCTGACCGAGGCACAAAAGGAATATGCCGCGTCAGATGTGCTTTACCTGCACCGGCTGAAAGCGGCGCTGGAGGAGAAACTGATCCGCGAGGACCGGCTGGAGCTGGCGGAGAAGCTTTTTGCTTTCCTGCCGGTGCGGGCTGAAATGGATCTGCTGGGCTGGGATGATCTGAATGACATCTTCCACCATTGATCCGGCCGCCCTGCTGGCCACCGGCCAGCGGGTGATCCGGCGCGAGGCCGGGGCGCTGGACGTCCTGGCCGGAGCCATCGGCCAGAGTTTCACCGATGCGGTCGCGCTGATCCTCAAGGCAAGCGGGCGCGTGGTCGTTTCGGGCATGGGAAAATCGGGCCATATCGGCAAGAAACTTGCCGCGACCTTTGCCTCGACCGGCACGCCGGCGCAATTCGTGCATCCGGCTGAGGCCAGCCATGGCGATCTTGGCATGATTGCCGAAGGCGATGTCCTTCTGATGCTGTCGAATTCCGGCGAGACGCCGGAGCTTGCCGATATGCTGGCCCATGCACGCCGCTTTGGCATTCCGCTGATCGGCATTGCGGGCCGCGAGGGGTCGACGCTCTTGCGCGAGGCCGATGTGGCGATCCTGTTGCCGACTGTGCCTGAGGCCTGTGAGACCGGCATCGTGCCGACCACGTCGACCACGATGACGCTGGCGCTTGGCGATGCGCTGGCGATTGCGCTGATGGAACATCGCCGGTTCACGCCTGACCATTTCCGCACCTTCCATCCGGGCGGCAAGCTGGGGGCGCGTCTGCTCAGGGTGCGAGATCTGATGCACCGTGACCCGCCGCTGATCGCCCCTGACACGCCGATGCCTGACGCGCTGATCACCATGACCCGGGCCGGGTTCGGCGTGGTCGGCGTGGCCGGTGCCGACCGGCATCTGCAGGGCATCATCACCGATGGCGACCTACGGCGGCATATGGACGGGCTTTTAAGCCTCAGCGCCGGTGAAGTGATGACCGCCCGCCCGCTGACCATCGCACCCGAGACCCTGGCGGTCGAGGCGCTTGGCCTGATGAATGAGCGCAAAATCACCTGTCTGATGGTGACCGACCCGACCGGGCTGGCAGAGGGGACCCTGCATATCCATGATTGCCTGCGCGCAGGCGTGGCCTGAAACCGGAGGACGGATGCCAAGGCTCGACCGACATTCCCGGCTGGTCGGCTGGCTGAAAGTGGCGCTGCCGCTTTCGGCGCTGGCGCTCTTGTCGACGCTGTTCCTGCTGGCCGACCGCATCGATCCGACCGCCGCGATCCGCTATGCAGAAGTTGATGTCGAAGATCTCGTGCGCGACCCGCGGATGACCGCGCCGACATATGCCGGCACCACCTCGGACGGCAGCGCCATCACCATGACCGCCAGCGCCGCGCGACCCGCCACTGGCACCCGCACCGCCGGGGCCAGCGATGTTGTGGTGCGCCTTGATATGCCGGGCGGCGGCAGCACCGATATCCGCGCCAAAGATGCCGAACTCGACACCGGCACCGATCAGCTGCGGCTTTCGGGCGGGGTCGAGATCGACACATCCTCGGGCTTTCATATCGTCACCGAGCGGCTGACCACCGCGCTTGACCGGTCAGGCGCCGCAAGCGACAGCGCGGTCACCGCAAGCGGCCCCCAGGTCACCATTGACGCCGACAGCTTCACCCTGACACAGCAAAGTGACACCGGGGCCGCCTCCCCCTATCTTCTGGTTTTCTCAGGCTCGGTAAAGCTGGTATATGAGCCAGGCGCACCAGGACGCGAAACGGATACACCATGACACCGATTGCCCGCCTTTTGCTTTCGCCGCTGACGCTCATTCTGGCGCTGGCTGTATCGCCCGTCTTTGTGCAGCCCGTTTTGGCGCAGGGAGCGACAATCTCTTTCGGCCCTATGACCCAGGACACCAGCCTGCCGGTCGAGATCAAGGCCGATACGCTTTCGGTGAACAATGCCGATGGCTCGGCGGTGTTTTCAGGCAATGTCCTCGTAGGCCAGGGCGAGATGCGCCTGACTGCGGCAGAAGTGCGGGTCGAATATGCCGCCGACAGCCGGGCGATCAGGCGTCTTCACGCCACCGGAGGTGTAACCATCGCCAGCGCGCAGGATGCCGCCGAATCACGCGAAGCGGTCTATGAAATCGACAGCGGACTTGTCGTCATGACAGGTGATGTGCTGCTGACCCAGGGCGCCAGCGCGCTTTCCGGGCAAAAGCTGACGATTCGGATGAAATCCGGTACCGGCCTGATGGAGGGCGGCGTTTCGACCACCTTCCTGCCCGGAGCCAACTGATGGTTCTTGCTGATAATGTGCAGCCGCCGGCGGCCCGGGACGCGACCGAATCCGCCGGGCTGCAGATCCGCAACCTTCGGAAAAGCTACAAGAAACGCCCTGTTATCCGCGATGTGACAATGGATCTGCGGCGCGGCGAAGTGGTGGCGCTTCTGGGCCCCAATGGCTCGGGCAAGACCACCTGTTTCTATTCCATCGCCGGTCTTGTGACGCCCGAAGGCGGCCAGGTGCTGATTGACGGGCGCGATGTGACGCCTTTGCCGATGTATCGCCGTGCGCGGCTTGGGATCGGCTATCTGCCGCAGGAGGTCTCGATCTTTCGCGGCCTTTCGGTCGAGGACAATATCCTCGCCGTCCTGGAAATCGCCCATGCCGACCGCCACAAACGGCGCGAGCGGCTGGAGGAGCTGCTGTCGGAATTTTCGATCACCCATCTGCGCCAGGCCCCTGCCCTGGCATTGTCGGGCGGCGAGCGCCGGCGGGTCGAAATCGCGCGCTGCCTTGCCGCTGATCCGAAATATCTCCTGCTTGATGAACCCTTCGCCGGGGTCGATCCGATTGCGGTGAATGAGATCCGGCACCTGGTCCAGGACCTGAAATCGCGCGGCATCGGGGTGCTGATCACTGATCACAACGTGCGAGAAACGCTGGGTATCGTCGACCGCGCCTATATCCTGCATGACGGCAAGGTGCTGATGTCCGGCACCACCGATGAAATCGTCCGGGACGAGACCGTCCGCCGCGTCTATCTGGGCGAAAATTTTCGTATGGCCTGAGCCATTTGCGCGATCTCGTGCAGAGGCCTGACGATTCGGTTGACAGGCCGCGCGCGCTGTCACCAAATGGTCATATGAGCGCAAGCATTGCCCACCGCGACCGAGGTCAGGGCGGCCGTAAATGGCCCCGCCGCCTTGCGGTCCTTCCCACCAGCCCCCAGATCAGAAAGACGACCCGACAGACGACATGTCTTTGAAGACCCGGGTTCGTGACAGCATGTTCACCGGCCCGGCCCTGAAAGCAGAGGAGTTATCATGCGCTACCAGATCAGCGGCAAACAAATCGACATCGGAGAGGCCCTGACCACTCATGTCAAAGCCGAAATTGGCGAGTTGATCGAAAAATATGCGCAGCGTGCCACCGATTGCCTGGTGGTCTTCTCGCGCGCGGCGCATGAATCCGTCTGCGAGACGACGATCCACCTGGCCACCGGCCTGAATGTCTCGGCCAAAGGCAATGCAACGGAAATCTATGCCGCTTTCGAGAGCTGCCGCGAACGTCTGGACAAGCAGGTGCGCCGCTACAAGCGCCGGTTGCGCAGCCATCACGTCGATCGCAAGGGGCCAGTTGAATTCGGCGCCGCCTCGTCCTATATCCTCGCCCCATCCGAGGAACACGAGGATGCCGAGCCAGAAACCCTTGCTCCGGTCGTAGTTGCCGAGATGGAGACGAAGATTCCTTCGATCACCGTCGGCGAGGCCGTGATGCAAATGGAGCTGGCGGGGCAAAAAATGCTCGTGTTTCGCAATGAAGGCCATGGGGGCGTGAACGTGGTGTATCGTCGAGACGACGGCAACATCGGCTGGATTGACCCTCGCAACAGCGGGTGACGGGCCGGTGCCCTTCCCTGCCTGACCACAGGATTTCTGCTTTCTCATGGAACTATCCAGTCTTCTCGTCCCCTCTGCCGTCCGCGTGGTCGGCCAGTTCACTTCGAAGAAACGCCTCTTCCAGGAGCTGGGGGATATCGCGCAATCGGCCTGGAACATCCCGGCCGATCCCGCAGTAGACGGGTTGCAGGAACGTGAGACGCTGGGTCCGACCGGCGTGGGGCATGGCATCGCCCTGCCCCATGCACGGATCGAAGAACTCGACCGTATCGCCGGTATTTTCATCCGGCTGGAAAAGCCGCTGGATTATGATTCAGTCGACCGCCAGCCGGTGGATCTGATCTTCTGCCTGCTCGCGCCAAAGGATTCCGGGGTCGACCACCTGAAGGCACTCGCCCTGGTCAGCCGCACTATGCGCGACCAGAGCGTGGTCTCGAAACTGCGCTCTAACACGGATCCCGCAAAGCTGCACGCGATCCTCGTAGAGGCGCGCAGCACTCAGGAAGCGTAATTTCGCGCGCGGGCGGCAGCCGGGGGCTTCACCCCCGGAACCGCAGAGTAATTTCCTCAAGAGGAAGCAGGCTGTCTTCCTCTTGACTTAAATCCTCAGCTCACTGCCAGGCTCAGCTAAAGCGCTGTCGCGGAACGTGTGTCCCGATTTCGGGGATTACGCGCGATATCACCCCAGCACGAGGATCAACGCACCCTTTGCGAGACGCAGCGGGTGAAAGCCGAAGTTCGCCTCGGGGACGCCATCCAACTCTGGCCCGCCGCACACCACGGGGTCACCTGCCGGCTCCGGCAGACGCGCGGTGGCGCGGGCGCTGCGCATAGCAACCATGACGCGAAAGCCATGCCGGCCTTTGATCCTGATCAGGCACCGCGCCGCCCGGGCACGAGGACAGGGCGTCGCCCAAAGGAGGCAGCCTTTGTGATCACAACTGAGTACAATCCGCGCCCCGCAGAGGCTCGTTGATCATCACAATGTCGCGCTGACGCCGCGAAACCATGGAAAAGCCGACATTTTCCTGCCGGTTTCGTCTGTTATGGGGTTGTAATCCAGGGCCTGTATCTTCCATTTTGGAAACAACTTCCCCCCGGTTTTCCCCGGAAACCTTCCGCGCCTTGTCAGCCATGACAAGCGAATCGCCGCAACCGAGCCCTCCGGGGCACGGAGAGCGGCGTGTAAGAGTGTGGTTTCAGGCGCGCGCGGGGGCATGGATATGACAAGCGACAAAACAGGAGTGACGGCCACAGAATGATCGAGCAGAACCTGATCCTCATTCTCGTGTTGCTGCCGTTTCTGGCAGCAATTGCCGCAGCCACGCTTCCGGTGAATTCGCATGGCGCGGCCGCCTGGGTCTCGGGCCTTTCGCTTGCCGGTGGCCTTGTGATCCTGATCACGCTTTACCCGCAGGTCTCGGAAGACGAGGTGGTGCGCAGCCTTGTGCGCTGGCTGCCGATCCTCTCGATCAACCTGAATTTCCGGATGGATGGTTTCGCCTGGATGTTCACCTTCATTGTGCTGGCGATCGGCATTCTGGTGGTGATCTATGCGCGGTTCTATCTGGCCAAAACCGATCCGGTGCCACGGTTTTACAGCTTTCTGATGGCGTTCACCGGCGCGATGATCGGGATGCTCCTTTCGGGCAATATCCTGATGCTGGTCGTGTTCTGGGAACTGACCTCGATCATGTCCTTCCTCCTGATCGGCTACTGGCATCAGAGCCAGTCGGCCCGCGACGGTGCCCGGATGGCGCTGATCGTGACGGCGGGGGGCGGCGTTGCGCTGACAGTTGCGATGCTGGTTCTGGGCCAGATCGTTGGCGGCTATGACCTTGATCTGGTGCTGCGCTCGGGTGAGATCATCACCGCGCATCCGCTCTATCCGGTGGTGCTGGTGCTGTTCCTGATCGGCGCTTTCACAAAATCGGCGCAGTTCCCGTTCCATTTCTGGCTGCCCGGTGCCATGGCCGCGCCGACGCCGGTTTCGGCCTATCTGCATTCCGCGACCATGGTGAAGATGGGGGTCTTTCTGCTGATCCGCTTCCAGCCCAGCCTTGGCGCCACCGATCTGTGGTTCTGGCTGGTTTGCGGCATCGGGATGCTGACCTTCACGCTGGGCGCCGTGATCGCGCTGTTCCGCCATGACCTGAAGGGGTTGCTGGCCTATTCCACCATCTCGCATCTTGGCCTGATCACCGCGCTTGCGGGTATGGGGACCGAAGGGGCGATCATCGCCGCCATCTTCCACATCTGCAATCACGCCGCCTTCAAGGCGTCTTTGTTCATGACCGCCGGGATCATCGACCATGAGACCGGGACGCGTGATCTGCGCAAGCTTTCGGGCCTGCGAAAGGCGCTGCCGGTGACCTGTGTGCTGGCGGTGATCGCCTCGGCCGCAATGGCCGGTGTGCCGCTTCTGAACGGGTTTCTCTCGAAAGAGATGTTCCTGACCGAGACCATGGCCTCGCATGGCGGCAATGTGCTGGACACTGCCTTGCCCTGGATCGCCGCCTTCGCCTCGGTCTTCTCCGTCGCCTATTCGCTGCGCCTCGTGATGGAGGTGTTCTTTGGCCCCGAGGCAAAGAACCTGCCCAATGAGCATGTGCATGAGCCGAAACACTGGATGCGCTTCCCGGTCGAGCTGCTGGTCGCGGTCTGTGTGGTGGTGGGTCTCCTGCCCTGGCTCGCCGATCCGATCCTGAATGTCGCGGGCCGCGCGGTTCTGGGGCCGGATATGCAGGATGCCCATGTCGCGATCTGGCACGGGTTCAACACGCCGCTGATGATCAGCATTTTCGCGCTCGCCGCAGGCGCGGCGCTTTGGGTCACGGCACGGGGCTGGATCAATGCCGGACCCGAGGGTCCGCCGGTCCTGTACCGGATTCGCGCCCAGAAGATTTATGAATGGCTGCTGCTCAGGCTCACCTGGGTCTGGCCGCGTGCGCTGCACCGGCTGTTTGGCACCGAGCGGCTGCAGACGCAGCTCAGGCTTCTGGTGGTGCTTGGGATCTGCGCGGCTGCGGTCGCGGTCTGGGGCGACCTTGCCCCGGCGCAAAAGCGGATCGGCAATGACCTGAACCCAGCTTTCGCGATCATGTGGCTGGTCGGTGGCGCCTGTGCCATCGGCGCGGCCTGGCAGGCGAAATATCACCGTTTTGCGGCGCTGGTGCTGCTGGGCGGCGCCGGGCTCATCACCTGCGTCACCTTCGCCTGGTTCTCGGCGCCGGATCTGGCCGTGACCCAGCTGGTGGTCGAGATTGTGACTACGGTTCTTCTGCTGCTGGGTCTGCGCTGGCTGCCGAAACGGCGCGAAGAGATCGCGGGCGATGACCTTCTGATCTCAAAGGCGCGGCGCGGGCGTGACCTGATCATTGCCGCCATTGGCGGCGGCGGGCTGGCCGCGCTGGCCTGGGTTGTGATGACCCGGCCCCTGGTCCCGAATATCGGCGACTGGTTCCTCAGAAACGCCTATTACGAGGGCGGCGGCACCAATACGGTGAACGTGATCCTCGTCGATTTCCGCGCCTTTGACACTTACGGCGAAATCACGGTTCTGGCGATTGTGGGCCTGACGGTCTATGCGCTGCTGCGTCGCTTCCGTCCCGGATCCGAAAGCATCGGCGCGCCCGAGCAACAACAGGGCTATGCTGCCGACCGGCTTGAGAATTTCATGCTGATCCCTTCGGTGATCATGCGCTGGATGTTCCCGGTCACCCTGGTGATCGCAGCCTATCTGTTCTTCCGGGGCCATGACCTGCCCGGCGGCGGATTCTCGGCCGGCGTCACGGTCGCGATCGGGCTTTTGCTGCAATATATCGCGTCGAATGTGCGCTGGATCGAGGCGCGGATCATCATCCTGCCGATCCGCTGGATGGGATTTGGCCTGCTGATCGCCACCGCAACCGGCATCGGGGCCTGGCTTTTCGGCTATCCGTTCCTCACCGCACATGCGCGCTATCTTGATGTGCCGCTGATCGGCAAGGTGCCGATGGCAACCGCGATGGCCTTTGACCTTGGCGTCTTCCTTGCGGTGGTCGGCGCGACCGTGCTGCTGCTGATCGCGATTGCCCACCAGAGCCTGCGCGCCGCGCGTCTGCGCGAGCTGGAAGAGGAAAAGGCAGAAGAGAAAGCCGCGAAACAGAAAGGGGCCGCCTGATGGAAATCGTGCTTTCTGCCGCCATCGGGGTGTTCGCCGCATCGGGCATCTGGCTTTTGCTGCGCCCGCGCACCTTTCAGGTGATCATTGGCCTGTGCCTTTTGTCTTACGCGGTCAATATCTTCATCTTCTCGATGGGGCGCCTGACCATCGGCAAGCCCGCGATCATGCCGAAAGGCGGCTGGATCAATGCCGCCGAATATGCCGACCCGCTGCCCCAGGCGCTGGTGCTGACCGCCATCGTCATCAGCTTTGCCACCACGGCGCTGTTTCTGGTGGTCATGATCGCCTCCAAGGGTCTGACCGGCACCGACCATGTCGATGGCCGCGAACCCGACCGCAGCGGTGAGACCAAATGATGCTTGCGACCGAACACCTGATCATTGCCCCGATCCTGATCCCGCTGATCGCGGGTGCCCTGATGCTGCTTTATGATGAGAGCCAGCGGAAGGCGAAGCTCGGGATCTCGATAGGTTCGACCATTGCGCTTTTGTTTGTCGCGATCGAACTGCTGAACCGCTCCAAAGGCTCGCCTTTGTCGGGCGGCAATGAGATCAGCTTTTACCTATTGGGCGACTGGGCGGTGCCCTTTGGCATCATCCTGGTGCTGGACCGCCTGTCGGCTCTGATGCTGCTTCTGGTCGCGCTGCTGGCGATCCCGACGATGATCTATGCCGGCGCCAACTGGCACAAGCAGGGCCAGCATTTCAATTCGATGTTCCAGTTCCTGCTGATGGGGCTGAACGGCGCGTTTCTGACCGGCGATATCTTCAACCTCTTCGTGTTTTTCGAAGTGCTGCTGGCGGCGTCCTACGGGCTTTTGCTGCATGGATCGGGCCAGGTGAAGGTGCGCGCCGGGATCCACTACATCGCGATGAACCTCGCCGGTTCTTTGTTCTTCCTGATCGGGGTTTCGCTGATCTATGGCGTCACCGGCACGCTTTCGATGGCGCATCTGTCGCAGATGGTGGTCAATATCCCCGCGAGCGAGCGGCCGCTGTTCCATGCCGGGGCGGCGATCATGGGGGTCGCGTTTCTGGTGAAAGCCGGTCTCTGGCCTTTGTCCTTCTGGCTGCCGATCACCTATATGGCCTCGGCCGCGCCGGTCGCGGCGATGTTCTCCGTGATGACCAAGGTGGGCGTCTATGTGATCCTGCGCCTTTCCATGCTGTTCTTCGGTCTCGGCGCCGGGGCCTCGGCAGGTTTTGGCGCCGAAGTGCTGATCTGGGGCGGCATGGCCACGATGGTTTTCGGGATGCTGGGCGTGTTGAGCAGCCAGAGCCTTGGCCGTATGGCCGCGCATCTGGTGCTGATTTCCTCGGGAACCGTGCTGGCGGTGATCGGCCTTGCGCTTTCGGGGGGCGGCAGTTCGATGCTGTCGGGGGCGCTTTATTATATGGTGTCTTCGACGCTCGCGACCGCGACGCTGTTTCTGCTGCTGGAGCCGATGAGCCGCGAAGAAGGCGGTATCGCCGCCATGCTGGCCCTGACCGCGGACGCTTACGGGCTGGAAAAGGACGAGGATGAGGATGAAGAGGTCGGTCTGGCGATTCCCGGCACCATGACCATTCTGGGCCTCAGCTTTGGCGTCTGTCTGCTGGTGCTGGCGGGGCTGCCGCCTTTGTCGGGCTTTATCGGCAAAGTTGCGATCCTGTCGGGGATGCTCGGGGTCGGAGGCGTGCCCGCCTATCTGACCTGGACTTTCCTCGCGGTGCTGATGATCTCGGGCTTTGCCACCATCCTTGGCCTGGTGCGGATCGGGATCCAGACCTTCTGGGCCTCAGATTCGAAACCTCCCAAGGTGCTGGCGATGGAATTCGCGCCGGTGATCCTGCTGGTCGCGATGATGCTCGCGATCACGGTCCGCGGTGATTCCGTGCTGCGCTATACCGATGCCACCTCGCGCGCGCTGCATGACCCGCTGGTCTATTCCGACGGGGTGTTCTCGACCCGGCGGACCGTGGGCGCGGAGGACCAGGAATGACCAGGCTCTTCCCGCATCCCCTTCTGACCTGCGCGCTGCTGCTTTTGTGGCTTTTGCTGACCAGTTTCTCGCTGGGCAATCTGGTTCTGGGCTTTGGCGTGGCCGCACTGGCCTCGCGGGCCTTTGCCGCCATCGAGCCGGATCGGGTGAAGCTGCGCGCGCCCATGGCCCTGCTGAGGCTCTTCTTCATCGTCGGGCTCGACATCATGCGGTCGAATTACGCGGTGGCCCGGCTGATCCTGACCGGCGGGCGACATGGCAAACGGCATTCCGGCTTTGTCGAGATCCCTCTGAGGCTGCGCGATCCGGCGCCGCTTGCGCTTTTGGCGATGATCGTCACCGCCACGCCGGGCACCGCCTGGCTGGAATATGACGAAGCGACCGGCACACTTCTGCTGCATGTCTTCGATATGATCGAAACCGATGACTGGGTGGAACTGATCGGCACCCGCTATGAGTCCCTGTTGCTGGAGGCCTTTCCCGCATGAGCGCCCTCGTCATGTCCGTCGCCCTGAGCTATGCCCAGATCGCCCTTGCACTGGCCGCTTGTCTTGGGGGCTACCGGCTGCTTTACGGGCCGCGCGCCCAGGACCGGGTACTGGGGCTTGATACGTTTTACGTCACCGCGATGCTTTTGTTTGTCGTGACCGGGATCCGGGTCGGATCGCCGTTTTTCTTTGAGGCGGCGATGGTGATCGGCGTCTTGGGCTTTGTCGCCACGGTCTCGCTTGCGAAATTCCTGATCCGGGGCGAGGTGATCGAATGACCTATCTCGAAACGCTTCCTGCCTGGATTGCGCTGCCGGTGGCTTTCTTTCTGGTGCTTGGCTCCACGCTGACGCTTTTGGGCACCATCGGTCTTGCGCGGCTGCACAGCTTTTACGACCGGCTGCACGCACCGACGCTCGGCACCTCCTGGGGGGCGGCGGGGATCCTGCTCGCCTCTATGATTCTGGTCAGCTGGACCGAGGGCCGCGCGGTTCTGCACGAGCTGGTGATCGGAATTTTCCTGATGATCACCACGCCGGTCACACTGATGTTCCTTGGCCGTGCCGCGCTGCACCGCGACCGGATCGAGGGCACTCCCGGCATCCCCGGGGCCGTCGCGCGCTCGGATGTGCCGATCGGGCCGGTCTCGCCGCCCGAGGGAGAAGCCGCCTTTGCCGATCCTGCGGATGCGCCGGGTGAAGACTGAGACCGAGGACTGCGGCGGCCGCTCACAGCTGCCGGAAATGACAAAGGGCAGCCCCTGAACGGCCGCCCTTCTGCATTGTGATATGCGGACTCTGTATCATTGGAGATCCGGGACTGTCTGGCTCTGGCTTCGTGGCGCGGGTGGCGTCTGGCTGCCTGCTGCGAAGCTTGCGGGATGGTTGGCTGCCTGGCTGGCCGGACCGCCCGAGGCGGTCTTTCGCGTGCGGGGAGGCGGAGAATCCTGGCTGTCCAACTGGCTGGATGATCATGGGGGCTGGCCTGGGTGGCTTTGGGCTGCCGGGCGCGCTGCCGTCATCTTGCTGGCGGGGATTTTGTCGAGAGCTGGCTGACCCTGGCGCTTTGGCTAACGGCTGGCTTGCTGTCGTTGAGAATCGTTCTAAACCGGAAAATCGGATCCGTCAAGAAAAAATCGAATGGTTTCAAATAGTTGACTATTTTACCTGGGTGTTTGGCGAAAAGTGAAACACTCGGAAATCTGTAGAATCGGTCCCCCAACCACCGCCCTGCCCCAACGCCGGTACCCAACCGAAGAACCTGGGCCTGACAGCTAGGCAGACCAAGAAGCACCGGTTAAGGTGAGCCAGACAAAACCTGTTACACATCCGTTACATCGTGGTTATGTCCCCGATACATACCGGCTCTAGGCAGGCGGCGTCAGACATTCAATCCTGCCCCGGCCAATCCCGGCCAGGACAGGTCAAGCGGAGATCATAACAGTGACCCTCATCAACCGCCGTTCATTTGTCCGGGGCGCCGCTGTCGCCTCGCTCGCCGCCCCCCTCGTGTCGCGTGGTGCGCTGGCGCAGGGCTTGTCGGGCTCGGTCAATATCTTTGCCTGGGCCGGCTATATTTCCGACGACCTGCTGGCCGCTTTTGAAAAGGCCACCGGTATCAAGGCGATCTATACGCCCTATGGCACCAATGACGAATTGCTGAACCAGATGCGCGCCTCGAATGGCACCGGCTATGACATCATCTGGCCGGCGGTCGACCGCGTGCCGAACTATGTAGAATTCGGCCTCCTGAAAGAAATCGACGATTCGAAAGTCGAATGGGACAAGTGCCTGCCCTCGGCTGCGAAATCCTCGGAAGTGCTGGGCGCCGTGGTTGACGGCAAGCGCTACCAGGTTCCGACCGACTGGGGCACCGAGGCGCTGGCCTTCGACAGGAACGATAACCCGCTGGAGTATGGCACCGCATCCTACGGCGACATCTGGAAGCCGGAATCGGCTGGCAAGGCCACCGTGCGCGGCCATTCCGGCCTTGTCGGCCTGGCGCTGTGGATGGAATCGGAAGGCAAACTGCCGCATCCCTTCCTCGACAGCTTCAAAGACGAAGCCATCATGAAGGCCAATTACGACGTCGTGCTGGCCGAAGCGATTGCCCGCAAGGGAAATATCATCCAGTTCTGGTCGAATGAGAATGAGGCCCAGGGCGCGTTCCGCACCAATGGCGCCAAGATCGGCCAGACCTGGGACAGCTCGGCTGCGACCCTTGCGAAGGAAGGCCTGCCGGTTGGCTTCATTGCGCCGAAAGAAGGCGCCCTTGCCTGGATGGAAGGGATCTCGATCCCGACCGGCGCGCAGAATGTCGATCAGGCCTATGCTTTCCTGAACTTCATGCTGTCTCCCGAGGCCGGCGCGCTTTACGCCAATCACACCTCGATCAACTCGACCGCCGTCGGCGCCGAGGCGCATCTGTCGGAAGCCTCGCGCACCTTCTTCACCGGCGCCTATCCGGGCGACGCGCTGGAGAAGCTGTGGTGGTGGCCGGTGCAGGAAAACTGGTTCGTTGCCCTGCGCAACGAATACCAGGACAAGTTCCTCTCGGCCTGATCTGGCCTTTCACAAGACCCGCTGCGGCGCGCAACCTCGCGCCGCAGCCTTTCCATTGAGCAACTGGTGAGAGAACCCGCATGTCGCATTCGGTCGAACTGATCGACGTTGAACAGGCTTTTGGCGATGTGAAGGCGGTTCACCACTTCTCGGCCCATATCGCCGGGGGGGAATTCTTTTCGATCCTGGGCCCTTCCGGTTGCGGCAAGACGACACTGTTGCGCCTGATCGCGGGCTTTACCGAGCCAACTGCGGGCCGCGTGCTGATCGGCGACAAAGATATGGCCGGCATTCCGGCAGACCGTCGCCCGACCGCGATGATCTTCCAGTCGCTCGCCTTGTTCCCGCTGATGCCGGTCTGGGAAAATATCGCTTTCGGGCTTGAGGCGCGCGGCGTTCCGAAAGCGCAGCGCCGCAAACGCGCGGAAGAATTGCTCGAGCTGATCGCGCTGCCCGGATACGGCGACCGCATGGTGCATGAACTCTCCGGCGGTCAGCGCCAGCGGGTCGCCATCGCCCGCGCGCTGGCGGTAGAGCCGCAGGTCCTCTTGCTGGACGAGCCGCTTTCCGCGCTGGATCTGAAACTGCGCCAGCATATGCGGGCGGAACTGCGCGCCCTGCAAAAACGCACCGGTGTCACCTTTATCTATATCACTCATGACCAGTCCGAAGCGCTGGCCATGTCTGACCGTGTGGCGGTCATGAATGCGGGCGTGTTGCAACAGATTGCCACCCCGCAAGAGCTTTATGCCAATCCCGCCACGCCCTTCACGGCGCGCTTTGTCGGCGAAACCAATGGCATCATCGGCACTGTGCGCGGGCTTGAGGCTGGCCTCGCCACCCTCACCACCGCCGAGGGCCGTTTCACCGGGCGCGCCGGCGCCGGCCTTGAAGATGGCGGGCGCGCCAGCATCTTCATCCGCCCCGAAGCCATGGCGATGAGCCGCATCGCGCTGCCCAACAGTCTGAGTGCGCGCGCCGTTTCGCTGGAATATGAAGGGGCGAGCGCCATGCTGCGCGCCGTCTCGGAACATGGCCAGGAATTGCTGGCCACCGTCCCGAACCGCCAGCTTGGCGAGGCCCCGCAAGCGGGCGAACAGGTCTGGCTGAGCTTCCAGCCCGAAGAGGCACTGATCCTTTCCGAGAAGGGCGCCGCCGCATGACTGAAATGATCAAACGTTTCGGGCCGGGCCTTGGCGGGTTTTTCATCGCCTTGGTCGCGCTCTGGATCATCGGCATGGTGCTGGCGCCCAATCTGATGATGCTGAACTTCTCGCTGAAGCCGATGCTGTTTCCCAATGACATCGGCGGGCCGAAGGATGTTTATACGGTCGACAATTACACCGCGCTGTTTGGCGACAAGGTCCATCGGGCGATCTTTCTGAAAACCGTCTGGGGCTCGGGCCTCGTCATGCTTGCGACGCTGGCGATCACCTATCCGCTGGCCTTCTGGATGGCCAAGGTCGCGACCATCCGCGGCGCACGCGCCATGCTGATTGCGCTGATCATTCCCTTCTGGATCAATGAGGTGCTGCGGACGCTGGCCTGGTTCATCATCCTTTCCTTCAACGGCCCGCTGAACGCTTTCCTTCTCTCGATCGGGCTGATCGACGCGCCGGTGCGCTGGCAGGGCGACTTCGGCGTGCTGGCCGGAATGGTCTATGCCTATATCCTCTTCATGCTCTTCCCGATCTACAATTCGATCTCGACGCTGGAGACGGCACAGCTTGAGGCCGCGAAGAACCTTGGCGCCTCGACCTGGCGGATCCACTGGCGGATCGTAATCCCCCATGCCAAAGCCGGGATCGCGACCGGCTGCGTCTTCACCTTCATGCTGGCGGCCGGGTCTTATGTGGCACCTGCGCTGCTCGGATCGCCGGGCTCGCGCTGGTTCACAGAGATCATCTACAACTGGTTCTTTGAAGGCGGAAACTGGAACCGGGGCGCCGCTTACGCGCTGGTGCTGCTGGTTCTGTGCATGGCCGTGGTGATGGTCACGCTGAAGATCTTCCGTGTTAATCTGGCGGATGTTGCGAAATGACGATGACAAGCCCCGTCACCGCCCGCCCCGCCGCCCGCTCTGTCACGGCCTTCGACCGCCTGTCGCGCGCTTTGCCGAAACTGCTGTTCATCGCCTATCTGACACTGTTTCTGGCCTATCTCTTCCTGCCGCTGATCATTATGTCCGCGGCAACCTTCAACACCTCGAAGTTCCCGACGGTCACGCCCTGGCTTGGCACCACGATGGGCTGGTTTCAGGAGCTGTGGAACGACAAGGCAATGTGGAAGGCGCTGTGGCTTTCCCTCGGGATCGGCCTCGCGGTGGTTGCTTTCGCTTTGCCGGTCGGCACTGCCGCCGCCTTGTTCCTCACCAGCCTCGATGTCCGCGCAAGGGGAATTTTCTACGCGGTCATGGTGTCGCCCCTGCTGACGCCCGGCGTGGCCATCGGGATCGCCACGCTGATCCTGTGGCGCCAGGCCGGGATCGGTGGCGGCACCTTCCTGATCGTGCTGGCCCAGGCGACATTCATCACGGCCTATGTCATGCTGATGGTGGTCGCGCGGCTGCAAAGGTTCGACCGCGCCCAGGAAGAGGCCGCGCTTGGCCTTGGCGCGTCGAAATGGATGATCTTCCGCCGGGTTCTGCTGCCATTCCTGAAACCGGCGCTGATCGCGGCGGCGTTCATCGCCTTCCTGCAATCCTTCGAGAACTACAACACGACACTGTTTGTCCGTGGCACCGACACGCCGCTGACCGTCTATATCGCAACCAAGGTCCGCACCGGGCTGACGCCTGCCGTCAACGCCCTTGCCCTGATCCTGATCGCGCTTACGATTGTCACAGCCCTGGTGATGGAGCTGAACCGCCGTCGCAAAGAAGGCGGGCGCAAAGAAGGCTAAGCCAGCGCGGCGGCAATGCGCTCTGCAAGCCGCCGCGCGACCTGCTCTTTGTGCATCCGGGGCCAGGTCTCGGCGCCCTGATCCGTGATCAGCACCACCGCGTTTTCCGTCCCGCCCATGATCCCGGTGGCGGGCGAGACATCATTCGCCACGATCCAGTCGCAGCCTTTCCTGAGCCGTTTCGCCGTCGCGTGTTGCACCACATCGGTGGTCTCGGCCGCAAAACCGACAATGAGGCGCGGGCGCGGGCTGCCTTTGGACACCCCCGCCAGAATATCCTCATTCTCGGCAAATTGCAGCGCGGGCAGATTCCCGGTGCCATCCTTCTTGATCTTCTGCGCGCCCTGATTGTCCACGCGCCAATCGGCCACCGCCGCCGCCATCACCGCCGCATCCGCCGGGAGCGCAGCCTTCACCGCACGCGCCATCTCTGCCGCCGTCTCGACCGCGACCACATCAACACCCTGCGGCGGCGGCACGCTTGCCGGGCCGGTGACAAAGGTCACCCTCGCCCCCAGATCCCGCAGCGCGCCCGCAATCGCCGTGCCCTGCGCGCCGGAGGACCGGTTCGCAATATAGCGCACCGGGTCAATCGGCTCATGCGTCGGGCCGGAGGTCACCAGCACATGTTTGCCCCGCAAGGGCTTTGGCCCGAAAGCAGCCTCGATCGCCGCAAGGATCACCGCAGGCTCTGCCAGCCGCCCGGCGCCGAACTCGCCGCAGGCCATCTCGCCCTGGTCAGGGCCAACCACCAGCACACCATCCTGTTGCAGGGTCGCGAGGTTGCGCTGCGTCGCCGGGTGGTGCCACATCCGCACATTCATCGCCGGCGCGATCATCACCCGTTTGTCGGTTGCCAGAAGCAGGGTCGAGGCCAGGTCATCCGCCCGGCCCGTCGCCATCTTTGCCATAAGATCAGCGGTCGCCGGCACGACAACCAGCAGATCCGCCGCCCGCGACAGCTGGATATGGCCCATTTCGGCCTCATCCATCAGATCGAACAGCTCCTGGTAATGCCGTTCCCCCGCCAGCGCCGAGAGCGACAGAGGGGTTACGAATTCCGCCCCGGCTTTTGTCAGGACCGGGGTCACCGACGCGCCCGCCTTGCGCAGCAGCCGCACCAGCTCCAGCGCCTTATAGGCCGCGATGCCGCCACCCACGATCAGAAGAATGCGTTTACCGGCAAGCATGACTGGCCCTCCATTGCGAAAGGGAACTTAGGTTGCATGCGGCGGGAACTCAATCGTCACGCCGCTGGCACATCGCGGCGCCTGCGCTATAGTCGCGCCATGACCCTGCTCCCTCCCTTGACCCTGATCACCGGTGGTGCCCGTTCCGGAAAATCCGCCTGTGCCGAGCGCCTTGCCTTCGGGTCGGGGCTGCAGCGGCGCTATATCGCCACAGCCCAGGCCTTTGACGCCGAGATGGCCGAGCGTATCCGCCAGCATCGCGAAGACCGTGGCCCGGACTGGGAGACCTTCGAGACCCCGTTCGACGCCGCCCCTGCCGTCGCCGCCGCGCCCGGGGGCAGTGTGACGCTGTTTGACTGCGCGACGCTCTGGCTGACCAATCATCTTCTGGCGGAGAATGACATTGGCAATGAGACCGAGGTGCTCCTGATCGCACTGGCCGCCGCACGCGGTCCGGTGATCATGGTCACAAATGAGGTCGGTCAGGGCATCGTTCCCGGCGACGCGCTGTCTAGGCGGTTTCGCGATGAACAGGGGCGGCTGAACCAGCGCCTGGCGCAGCAGGCCGGGCTGGTCGTCGCGGTGATGTGCGGCCTGCCACTGGCCCTGAAAGGAACGCTCCCCGAGGTGGCGCGATGAGCCGCTTCTGGCTGGTACGTCATGGCCCGACCCATGCGAAAGCGATGGTGGGCTGGACCGATATTCCCGCCGATCTGTCGGATCATGCGCAGATCGCGCGGCTGAACGCTTATCTGCCGGATGTCCCGGTCGTGTCCTCGGACCTGTCGCGCGCGATCTGCACCGCCGACTGTCTCGCGCCCCGCCTGCGCCTGGCCCATGACCCGGGCCTGCGCGAGATCAATTTCGGCGCCTGGGAGATGAAGACCTATGCCGAGGCCGAAGTCTCAGACCCTGCCCTGATCCGCGCCTTCTGGGACCAGGCTGGTAGCCCACGCGCGCCAGGCGGAGAGAGCTGGGACGATCTGACCGCCCGGATCGGATCTGCGCTGAACCGCCTGGCCGAACAGGCCGATGAGCTGATCATCGTCGCCCATTTCGGCGCGATCCTTGCGGCGGTGCAGCTGGCAGGCGGTCTCACCGCGGCTGAGGTGCTGTCGCATAAAATCGATAACCTCTCGGTAACCTCAATCAGTTTACGCCCGGGCCAGCTGCATCAGATCAATCACATTCCGTGATGGATCCGGCCACAATTCAGCATTTCCCTTCCCGGCCACGCCCCGCCAGTCTGCGCGCCAAAGGAGACCCGGGATGAGTTACGATCTGGTGATCGGCGACCGCGCCTATTCCAGCTGGTCGCTGCGTGGCTGGCTGTTGTTTGAGGCATTTGGAATTCCGGTGCGGTTGCACACGGCCCGGCTCTATTCAGATGAATTGCCGCGCCTGCTTGCCAGTTATGCGCCCTCGCGCACCGCCCCGACCGCACGGATGCCCGAAGGCACCGTGGTCTCGGAAAGCCTCGCCATCGCCGAGGAACTGGCCAGCCGCCACCCAGAGGCCGGCCACTGGCCAAAGGATCCCGCCCATCGCGCCACGGCCCGAATGCTGGCCTCGGAAATGCATGCTGGTTTCGGCGCGCTGCGCGACTATTGCCCGATGAATCTGCGGGTGTCCTACCAGGACGCGCAACCGCCCGAGGCAGTGCTGAAAGACCTCGCACGCCTCGAGGTGATCTGGGATCACGCACGCCGGGTCTCTGGCGGGCGCGGTCCCTGGCTTTTCGGCGACTATTCGGCAGCAGATGTGTTCTTCGCGCCGGTTGCGGCCCGGATCGCGGGCTACAACCTGCCGGTCGGTGCGGCGGCGAGCGCTTATGTGAACGCACATCTCGCGCATCCGTCATTCCGGCGCTGGCGCGCAATGGGGCTGGTGGATGGCGCGGATCAACAGGTTTACCGCCGCGACTGGCCGCGCCGCGACTGGCCCGGCCCGGTGCCGCTGCCCGCGAAGGCCGTCACGGGAACCGAAGCCGAGAACGCGGCCTGCCCCTATTCCGGCAAGCCGGTGACGCATGTTCTGGAACTGGCCGGGCGTCGGCTCGGGTTTTGCAATGCGTTTTGCCGCGACAAGACCGCGGCCGATCCGGAAGCCTGGCCCGCCTTCATGCCGCTGCTCCGGGGTGTTGCGGCGTGAGGGGAGAACGACGTTCCTGAAGGCAATTTCGTTAACCCTTCGCTAACCAGTCTTCGCGCAAGCTGACCCCCTTCGGGCAAGGGGAAGCGCGCATGATCGCCAGCGTCTATAGCGTGGCTTTTGAAGGGGTTGAGGCGCGGCTGGTCGAGGTGCAATGCGCGATCCAGGGCGGGGCCGCGGCTTTCATGCTTGTCGGAATCGCCGACAAGGCGGTCAGCGAATCGCGCGAAAGGGTGCGCAGCGCGCTGCAATCTTTGTCCATCGCGCTGCCCAACCGGCGCATCACCATCAACCTCGCGCCGGCGGATCTGCCGAAAGAGGGCAGCCATTTCGACCTGCCGATTGCGCTGGCGCTGCTTGCCGCCATCGACATCCTGCCCCGCGATGAGGTCGCGCGGGTCCTTGCCCTGGGCGAGCTGTCGCTGGATGGCCGCCTGCTGCCGGTCGCCGGCGCTCTGCCTGCGGCGCTTGCCGCTGCCGAAGAGGAATGCACCCTGCTCTGCCCCAGTGCCTCCGGTGCGGAAGCGGCCTGGGTAGGCGCGACCGAGGTTATCGCCGCTGCGTCACTGGCCGAGGTGGTACGGCATTTCACCGGTCAGGCGGTGCTGGCGCCACCGCGCCCGGGAGAGATCCGGGCTGGCACCGCCGGGCCTGACCTGCGTGAGGTCAGAGGCCAGGAACGCGCCAAGCGTGCGCTTGAAATCGCGGCCGCCGGGCGCCACCACCTCATGATGACCGGCACGCCAGGATCAGGGAAAAGCATGCTCGCCGCGCGTCTCCCCGGGCTTTTGCCCGGGTTGAGCCCGGCCGAGGCACTGGAAACCTCGATGATCCATTCCCTTGCGGGGCTGTTGACCGGCGGTGGCATTTCGCGCAGCCGCCCGTTTCGCACGCCGCATCACACCGCGTCGATGGCGGCGATGTCAGGGGGCGGGCGTGGCGCGAAACCGGGCGAGATCAGTCTTGCGCATAACGGTGTCCTGTTTCTTGATGAATTGCCCGAGTTTTCCCGCCAGGTGCTGGAAGTGCTCCGCCAGCCGATCGAGACCGGCGAAGTGACCGTCGCCCGCGCAAATGCGCATATCCGCTATCCGAGCCGTTTCCAGCTGGTGGCCGCTGCCAATCCCTGCCGCTGCGGCTATCTCACCGACCCGTCCCGCGCCTGCGCAAGGGTGCCGGTTTGCGGGGCGGAATATCTGGGGCGGATCTCCGGCCCGCTGATGGACCGGATCGACCTGCGAATTGAAATACCGCCGGTCGCTTTCACGGATCTTGACCTGCCGGCGAATGGCGAAAGCTCTGCCGTGGTCGCGGCCCGGGTGCAGTCCGCGCGCGATGTCCAGGCCGATCGGCTGGGGGCCGAGGGGCAGACCAATGCCGATCTCGCCGGCGAATCGCTGGAGCGCTTTGCCAGCCCCGATGCCGGGGGCCGCGCGCTGATCGGCCTGCTGGCCGACCGCATGGGATTGTCTGCGCGTGGCTATCACCGCCTGTTGCGGGTCGCCCGATCAATCGCGGATCTCGAAGGCAGCGACGCGCTGCGCCGCAACCATATTGCCGAAGCGGCCTCTTACCGGCTTTCGCCCGGCGCAATCGGATAGGGTCAGCCCGCGCGCTTCGCTTCAATCACCTGCCAGATTTTCTCGGCGGCATTGGTGCCGTCAAAGCGCTCCAGCTCCTGGATGCCGGTGGGCGAGGTCACGTTGATCTCGGTCAGCCAGTCACCGATCACGTCGATACCGACGAAGATCTGGCCATGTTCGCGCAGGGTCGGGCCGATGCGGCGGCAGATCTCGAGATCGCGGTCGCTGAGCCCGATCTTCTCGGGCCGCCCGCCCACATGCATATTTGAACGCGTCTCACCCGCCTGCGGCACCCGGTTGATCGCACCAACCGGTTCACCATCAACCAGAATAACCCGCTTGTCGCCCTTGGCCACGGCGGGGAGGAATTTCTGTACGATCATCGGTTCACGCGACATCGAGGTAAAGAGCTCGTAAAGCGACGAAAGGTTGCGGTCATTCTCATCCAGCCGGAACACACCGGCGCCGCCATTGCCGTAAAGCGGCTTGAGAATGATGTCGCCATGCCGGGCTTTGAAGGCGCGAATCGTTTCAAGGTCGCGGGCAATGGCCGTCGGGGGGTGAGGTCGGGGAACCGCAGCACGAGCAGCTTTTCCGGGAAGTTCCGGACCCAGAACGGATCATTGACCACCAGCGTTTTTGGCTGGATCAGATCGAGCAGATGGGTCGTGGTGATATAACCCATGTCGAAAGGCGGGTCCTGGCGCAGCCAGACGACATCAAAATCGGCAAGATCGACCTCGGTTTCCTCCCCGAAACTGACGTGATTGCCCTTTTCGCGGCGCAGCTCGATCCATTGACCGCGCGCGATGACTCGCCCCTCGACAAAGGCCAGCCGGTCGGGGGTATAGAAAAACAGCCTGTGCCCACGGATCTGGGCTTCCAGCGCGATGCGGAAAGTGGAATCGGCGTCGATATTGACCGACCCGATCGGGTCCATCTGAAGGGCGACCTTGAGTGCCATAACATGCTCCGGCTGTTCTGCCCCTTTGATGACGCAAGGCGGCAGCCGATGCAAACCCGTCTGTGCCTTTTGCCAGGCTTTGGATCAGAGAAAAAAGGCGGCCTCTGCGATGTCGATGCGCCCGAGGCCATCAACCAGCGCCAGATCAAAACGCATATCCACAATTGTCATCGGATCGCGGCCGCCCAGGTGGACTTCCCGGAGATATTCCTCGGCGCAGGCGCCAAGCCGGATCTGCTGCGCGCGCCCGAAATACCCGGCTGCGATATCATGACTGCGCGCGCTTTTGACTTCGACGACAGCGAGATCATCGCCTTTGCCGGCAATAATATCAACCTCGCCAGCCATCCCACGCCAGCGCCTGGCGAGGATCTTATAGCCCTGAGCCTGGTACCTGCGGGCAACCGCCTCTTCAGCCGCGAGGCCGGTCAGATGGCTGCGCAATCCGCGCCTTGCCCGGGCGCAGGGAACAAGTTCATCGTGAACGAAATCGAGGGGCATGGCTGGTCCTGCGTCATTCGGGTTTCTGACTGCGCGCAAGGGCCATCTGATAGACATCTCGCCGCGGCACATTCAGAGTTTGCGCGACAAATGCTGCTGCATCCTTAACGCGCATCGTTGCAAGGGCCTGATCCAGCGCCAAGGCGATGGCGTCAGGTCCGGCCTGTTCGGGCGCGCCGCGATCGACAACCAGCACAATCTCGCCTTTTGGATCCTGATCACCAAGACGTTCCAGCACTTCGGCCAGCGACCCACGCAGGATTTCTTCGTGTCTCTTCGTCAGTTCGCGGCACACGGCAACCGGTCGGTCCGGCCCGCAGATCGCGATCAGCTCCGCAAGCGTCTTACGGATCCGGCGGGGCGATTCGTACAGGACCAGGGTCGCATCCCCGCGCGTGGCCCCGGTGAGAAACCGCTGCCTCTCGCCTGCAGCGGCCGGCGGAAAGCCCGCGAAGAGGAACCGGTCGGTCGGCAACCCGGCCACCGCCAGAGCGGCCAGGAGCGCCGAGGCCCCGGGGGCGGCCAGCACCTTTGCCCCCGCCTCCACCGCCGCCCGCGCCAGGCCAAAGCCCGGATCCGAGATCAGCGGTGTCCCCGCTTCCGAGGCATAGGCCACCGATTTCCCCTCGGCGAGAATCCCGGTGATCCGCGATGCGATGCCTTTCTCGTTATGGTCATGCACCGCGATCAGCGGTCGTCCCTCCAGCGCGATGCCGTGGATCTCCATCAGGTGCCGGAGCGTCCTGGTATCCTCGGCCGCCAGCACATCGGCCCCGGCAAGGATATCCAGCGCCCTGAGCGTGATGTCACGCGCCGCCCCGATCGGAGTGGCGACCATATGCAGACCAGGCTCGACCCGACCGGCGGAGGCCCGCCAGCGGGGAGAATTTTCCGAACTTCCCACCATCTCATTCCTCTGCGCGCGTTTACTTCGATCCCGGAAACAACTAACCTTCGCGCTGTCGTCGCGCCCTTGTTCAGGGCGGTTCCCGCGTGAGGAGACCTGATGTTGTCCGCATTCCCGATGGCCCGCAAGTCCCTGGGCCGGTTCCTTTTTGTCTTCTTCGCGCTCTTTGCTGCCGCCTGCGTTCCGCAAGGCGGTGGCGGCGGCACGCCCGGCAAATCCGACCGTTCAAAGCCGGTACAGGTTGCCTTGCTGGTGCCGGGCGGGTCGGGCCAGGCCAGTGACCAGGTCCTGGCTAACAGCCTGACCAATGCTGCGCGCCTTGCTGCGGCAGATCTTTCGGGCGTCAAAATCGATCTTCGCATCTACCAGACAGGCGGCAACCCGTCGCAGGCTTCTGCCGCCGCGATCCAGGCTGTGGCCGAAGGCGCCGAAATCATCCTTGGCCCGGTCTTCGCGCAGGAAGCCAATGCCGCAGGCGTCGCCATGGCCGGCAAGGGCATCAACGTTCTCGCCTTCTCGAACAATGTCGATATCGCCGGCGGCAATGTCTTTGTGCTGGGCCCGACATTCGACAATGCGGCCCGCCGCATGGCCACTTACGCGGTCAGACAGGGCCGCAACCGCATCATGATCGTGCATGAGAAGAACAGCGCAGGCGAGGCCGGCAAGCGCGCCATTCAGCGCGGGGTCTCGGCCGCAGGCGGCACGGTCGTGGGGGTGTCCGGGTATGATTTCAGCCAGCAAGGCGTATCGGCTGCCGCGCCGGGCATCGTTGCCACCGTGCGCGAGACCGGGGCCTCGGCCCTGTTCCTGACCGCGGATACCGCAGGCGCGCTGCCGCTTTTGAGCCAGCTGCTGCTGGACAATGGCCTTGACCGCAATGCCGCGAAATTCCTTGGCCTGACCCGCTGGGATGTGCCGGCCCAGACCCTCGGTCTGCCGGGGATCCAGGGCGGCTGGTTCACCCTGCCCGACCCCAATCTCTATGCACAGTTCCAGAACCGCTACCAGGCCTCTTACGGCGCAGCGCCGCATCCAATTGCCGGTCTCGCCTATGACGGGATCGCTGCCATCGGCGCGCTGGCGCGGCAGGGCAACGATCTGTCCGCAGGCTCGCTGACGCAGAATGCCGGTTTCGTGGGCGTCTCCGGCATCTTCCGGCTGCGCAGCAATGGCACCAATGAACGCGGCCTCGCCGTCGCCGAAATCCGCAACAATCAGGTGGTCGTGATTGACCCTGCGCCCCGCAGCTTCTCCGGCGCCGGGCTCTGATCCCGCCCCGCGCAAGCGGGCAGGACAGGGCGCCTCTGGAACCGGCCCTGAACCGGACGACAAGGCAGCCGGATTTGTTCCGGCTGTCATTCCGCTTTTGCTGCCCGAAGACGCGATCATCGACACAGAGGCCGTGACGGCCGCGATCATCGCCGATCTTGCGCCCGGGCTTGACGGAAAGGCCTTGCGCGCCGTTGCGGTCGCGCATCTGGCTGCGGCAAAAACCCGCGCCAATGCCGCCCTGGCCGAGGCATTCCGCGACCATCCGGCCGAGGCAAGACCGCTGATCTCGGCCCAGGCATGGCTGACGGATCAGCTGGTGATCATCGCCTTCACCATCGCGCAAAAGCTGCATCCGGTGGCGATCCCGACCGATGCCGAACGGCTCGCGATCCTCGCGGTCGGCGGATATGGGCGCGCCGAGATGGCGCCGCATTCCGATATCGACCTTCTGTTCCTGACCCCGATGAAAACCACGCCATGGGCGGAATGCGTGGTTGAATCAATGCTTTACATGCTCTGGGATCTAAAGCTGAAGGTCGGTCATGCGGTCCGCACCATCCGCGATTGCCTCCGCCTTGCGCGCGAAGACATCACGATCCGCACCGCGATGCTGGAGAAACGCTTTATCACTGGCGATGAGGCCCTGTCGGCAGAGCTGGCCGAAAAGCTCTGGAATGAGGTCTTCCGCAAAACCGGGCCTGAATTCATCGAGGCAAAACTTGCGGAGCGAGCCGAGCGCCACCGCCGCCAGGGCGGCCAGCGCTATGTGCTGGAACCCAATGTCAAAGAGGGCAAGGGGGGGCTGCGCGACCTCCAGACGCTGTACTGGATCGGCAAATATCTGCACAGGGTGCCGAAAGCGGCGGGGCTGGTGAATGCCGGCCTCTTCACCCGCGAGGAATATGAGACCTTCCGCGCCGCTGAGGATTTCCTCTGGGTGGTGCGCAGCCATCTGCATTACATCACCGGCCGTCCGACCGATCAGCTGACCTTCGATCTCCAGCCCGAGGTGGCGTTGCGCATGGGCTATAAGGACGCCCGTGGCCGGCGCGCGGTCGAGATCTTCATGCAGGATTACTTCCGCCATGCCACCCGCGTCGGCGAACTGACCCGCATCTTCCTGACCGGGCTGGAGGCACGGCACGCCAAGCGCGAGGCCTCGCTGATGGGGCTGTTCAAGCTGACCAAACGCGTCCGTCCAGGCTATCGCCTGGTTCAGGGCCGGATCGACGTGGTGAACCCGGCAGAGTTCCTGAAAGACAAACTTAATCTGTTGCGGGTTTTTGAGGAAGGGCTGCGGACCGGCTATCTGCTGCATCCGAATGTCATGCGCCTGGTCACCGCGAACCTCGCGCTGATCGATGACGAGATGCGCGAAGACCCCGAGGCGGCGCGGATCTTCCTCGATCTGTTGCTGAAACATGGCAACCCGGAACGCAGCCTGAGGCGGATGAACGAGTTGGGCGTTCTGGCCGCGTTCATCCCTGAATTCGAGCCCATCGTCGCGATGATGCAGTTCAACGTCTACCATTCCTACACGGTGGATGAACACACGATCCAATGCATCTCGACCCTGGCGCAGATCGAGCGCGAAGAGCTGATCGAAGAGCTGCCGCTGTCATCGGAAATCCTCAAGACCGGCGTGAGCCGCAAGGTGCTTTATGTCGCGCTTTTGCTGCATGATATCGGCAAGGGCCGGCCCGAGGATCATTCGATCCTTGGCGCCCAGATCGCCCGGCGGGTGACGCCGCGTCTTGGGCTGAATGATGAAGAATGCGAGACGGTCGAATGGCTGGTGCGCTGGCACCTCCTGATGTCCGACATGGCGCAGAAACGCGATATCGGCGATCCGCGCACGGTCAGGGATTTTGCCAAAGCGGTAAAGACCCGTAAACGCCTTGACCTGCTCACGGTGCTGACGGTCTGCGATATCCGGGGAGTCGGGCCGAACACCTGGAACAACTGGAAAGCGATGCTGCTGCGTCAGCTCCACCAGGTCACCGCCGAGGCGCTGGAGGCGGGGCTGGAAACCGTCAACCGCGAGAACCGTGCCGATGAGGCGAAGCGGGCCCTGCGTGAGGCCCTGCCCGACTGGGACGCCAAAGACCTGCGCGCCGAGACGCAACGCCATTACCCGCAATACTGGCAGGGGCTTGAAACCTCGACCCAGGCCGTTTTCGCGCGGCTGCTGCTCGGGATCGGCGATGACGAAATCCGGATCGATCTGGAGCCGGATCTTTCGCGCGATGCCACCCGCGCCTGTTTCGCGCTGGCCGATCACCCCGGCATCTTCTCGCGACTTGCAGGCGCACTGGCACTGGTGGGCGCGAATGTGGTCGATGCCCGCACCTATACGTCGAAAGACGGCTATGCCACGGCGGTGTTCTGGGTTCAGGATGCCGAGGGCCACCCCTATGAGATCTCCCGCCTGCCCCGGCTGCGCGGCATGATCGAAAAGACGCTGCGTGGCCAGGTCGTGGCGCGCGAGGCCCTGAAAGATCGCGACAAGGTGAAACGGCGCGAGCGGGAATTCCGCTTTCCGACCCATATCACCATCGATAACGAAGGCTCGGATATCTACACGATCATCGAGGTCGATACCCGCGACCGCCCGGGTCTGCTTTATGACCTGACCAGGACGCTGGCGAATAACAACATCTCGATCGTTTCGGCGGTGATCGCGACTTACGGCGCCCAGGTGGTCGACACATTCTATGTGAAAGACACGTTCGGGCTGAAACTGCACGAAAAACGGCGCCAGGAAGCGCTGGAAAAAAAGCTGCGCCAGGCGATAAGCGATGGTGCGGAACGGGCGCAGGCCCAGGGCTGAACAACACAGATCGCAGACGCGAGGAGCAGATCCCGAAATGAAACCGATCCGGCTGGTGGCGGGCTTCCTCACCGTAGGCTTCTGGACGCTGATTTCACGCGTCGCGGGCCTCGTGCGAGATATGTTCATGGCGGCCTATCTTGGCGACGGGCCGGTCAGCCAAGCGCTGGTCGCGGCGCAATCCTTGCCAAACATGTTCCGCAGGCTCTTTGCCGAGGGCGCCTTCAACATGGCCTTCGTGCCGATGTATGCCAAAAAGCTTGAGGCGGGCGAGGATGCCAATGGCTTTGCCCGCGACGCGTTCTGGAGCCTGGCGGCCTTTCTCGCGGTCTTTTCGGCGGTCTGTATTGTGGCGATGCCGGTGCTGGTCTGGATCCTTGCGGCCGGGTTCGAGGTGGATACCCGCTTTGATCTGGCGATCACCTATGGCCGGATTGCCTTCCCCTATATCCTTTTCATCTCGCTGACCGCGCTTTTGTCCGGCGTGCTGAATTCGATGGGGCGGTTCCTCGCGACCTCGGCCGTCACGGCGCTTTTGTCGCTGACGATGATCGCGGGCATGCTGCTTGCGCGCCGGTTCGGCTGGGATATGGGCGTCACGCTGGCCTGGGCGATTTCGATTTCCGGCGTGTTGCAGCTTGTGGCCGTGTGGCTGGCGCTGAAGCGACTTGGCTTTTCGCTGCCCTTCCAGCTCCCGAAATGGACGCCCGAGCTGAAGCGCCTTGCCATCATCGCCGCGCCCGCGGCGCTGGCGGGGGGCGTGGTGCAGGTCAATCTCGTCGTTGGCCGCCGGGTGGCGAGCTATACCGATGGCGCCATGACCTGGCTTTACAATGCCGACCGGCTTTATCAGCTGCCGCTGGGCGTGGTGGGGATCGCGATTGGCGTCGTCCTGCTGCCGGAACTGGCGCGGCGCCTGCGGGCATCGGATGCCGAGGGCGCGCGGTTCAGTTTCTCGCGCGGCGCGGAATTTGCGCTTTTGCTGACCCTGCCCGCCGCTGTGGCGCTGATCGTGATCGCGCGGCCCATCATCGGCGTGATTTTCGAGCGTGGCGCCTATAGCGCCCATGCCGCCGACAATACCGCGCTGGCACTGGCGATTTACGGCGCGGGCCTGCCGGCCTTCGTGCTGCACAAGGTCCTGCAACCGCAGTTTTACGCCCGCCATGACACCAGGCGCCCGTTCAATTATGCCGTGGTCGCGATGGTGGTGAACCTGGTTGTCGCCGTTGCGCTGATGCCGCTGATCGGCTTTCTCGCGGCGGCGATTGCGACCACGGTTTCGGCCTGGATCATGGTGGTCCAGCTCTGGCTCGGCTCGCGCAGCATGGGGATCTCGGCCACAATGGATGACCGGTTCCGCAAGCGGCTGCCCCGGATCATCCTGTCTTCGCTGCTGATGGGTGCGGTTCTGCTTGGACTGGTCTGGGTCCTGGGTGATGCCGTGACCGAAAAAGGCACCCGGACGCCTTTGCTTCTGGTCCTGGTTCTGGCGGGGATGGCGAGCTATTTCCTTGCCGCCACCCTCACCGGCGCCATGAACCTCGCCGATCTGAAATCCTCGCTCAGACGCGGCAAGCGGGCGTGAACCTCAGCGCGCCACCATGGCGCGCTGATTGATCAGAAGCGATGCGATCACCACCACAACCCCGGCGATCTGCAGCGCCGAGGGCATGATCTGCAACAAGGCCGCATCCAGCACCAGCGCCGTTACCGGCGTCAAAAGGATCAGGGGCATGATCGCGACCGCCCCCACGGCCTCGATCCCCCGGAACCACAACAGGAACGGGATCCCGGTCAGCACGATGGCAAGGATCACAAAGGCCACGATGTTCAGCCCGGTCAGCGGCCCCTGGAAATCGCCGATCAAAAGCGCGACCAGCGTCAGTTCGATACCGCCGATCAGCAACTGCCAGGCGGTGAAAGAGGTGATGCTGATCCCCGGGCTGCCCCAGCGGCTGAGGAGCACACCCCCGAGCGAGATCGACAGCACACAGCCCAGCATCGCGGCGACCCCGATCCCGTCAATCGCCGCGCCGTCCTTCAGCACCACCATCGCCACGCCCGCAAGGCCCAGAAGCACCGCGAAGAATTGCAGCCCTGTTGGCCTTCGGTGCAGGATCGCCCAGGCCATCAACAGCACGAGCACGGGCCCAAGCGCCTGAAACACCGCCGCGACACCACCCTGGAGCCGCATCGCCCCGATGAAAAACAGTCCGAAGAAAAACCCGACATTCAGCGTGCCGAGGACGATCATCCGGCCCCACCAGCCCGCCTTAGGCAATTCACGGCTCAGAAGAAACAGAAAGCCCGCACCGCCCACGGCCCGCACCGCGCCGGCCATTTCCGGATGCGGCGGCAGCCAGCGCCCGGCCAGCATATAGGTAAAGCCCCAGAGAATGGTGCAGATGGCGGCTCCGGTTTTTGGTCCGATCATGGGTCTTTCCTGCGGCGCTTGTGATGCGCCCCTCTGTCACCCATCTCCGCCACAGGCGCAACCGACCGCCGCGCGCAGCCAGAATGCCCGGGCCGCACCAAGCGCGCTCAGCGGTTGCGCAGCCGTGCGCGAACCCGACCCCAGCCGCCGGGGCTGACAAGGAAGGACAGCGCGAAACCGGCGGCGAAACCGGCCACTTCGGCGATCCATTCAAAGCCGCCGCCGAACAGCACGCCGAACAGAAGCTGCACAAACAGAAGCATCCCGATCAGCGTGAAGGCGCGATAGCCATTCGAGCCGGTCCCGATCAGCTGCACCCACAAAAGGAAGGTAAAAGCGCCGATCAGCCCGTAAACCCCGGAATAGGCCCCGATCAGCGGGTAATTGTCATAGGGCACCAGGGCGATAAAGGCGAAAGCCCCGGCCCAGCTTGCCCCGTAGAACACGCCCAGGACAGCCCACCAGCGGAAGACCTCGCCGACCATCTTGCCAAGCGCCAGCAACAGAACCACCGCAAACAGCGCGCTGGTCGTGGTCTGATGCACGAAGGGGAAGGCGACAAAGCGCAGCGCCAGTTCGTCCCAGACCCGGTTGGCCCAGAAATACTCAACGACATTGCGCGCCACCGCGTAATCCATCAGGGCGCTCTGGCGCCAGCCAATGCCGCCCGGCCCTCCGATCACCCCGGCCTCGGCGAGACCCAGCACGATCTCGGCCGCGATCATCGGAAGCGCCAGCACCCAGACGACCCAGGGCAGCTGGTTGATCGGGCTGGCATTCGGATCGGTATCATACATGCGGCACGCATCCCCTTCGGGCGCGATGTTGACGCCCCTCCTGCGAAGCCTTACGCCGTGCAGGTCAGTTTTTCCAGACGGAGAGCATCATGTCCTCGCAAGACACCCAGGGTCAGGGCGGCTCCAATCCAGGGTTCACGCCGCGGATCTTTTCCGGCATCCAGCCCTCGGGCGGTATGACGCTGGGGAATTACCTCGGCGCGCTGAAGCGGTTTGCCGAAAAGCAGGATGAGGGGATCGAGACGATCTATTGCGTCGTCGATCTGCATGCGATCACCGTCTGGCAGGATCCCGAAAAGCTGCGCCACCAGACACGCGAGATCACGGCGGCCTATCTGGCCAGCGGCATCGACCCGGCGCGCTCGATCATCTTCAACCAGAGCCAAGTGACGGGACATGCCGAGCTGGCCTGGATCTTCAACTGCGTCGCCCGCATCGGCTGGATGTACCGGATGACGCAGTTCAAAGATAAAACGGCGGGCAAGAATGCCGAAAATTCCAGCCTCGGCCTCCTGGCCTATCCGTCCCTGATGGCGGCGGATATCCTGCTTTATCACGCGACCGGCGTGCCGGTGGGCGAAGATCAGAAACAGCATCTCGAGCTGACCCGCGACATTGCCGCGAAGTTCAACCATGACTATGGCGTCAACTTCTTCCCGATCACCGAACCGCTGATCGAAGGCTCGGCCACCCGCGTGATGTCTTTGCGCGACGGCACGAAAAAGATGTCGAAATCCGACCCGTCAGATGCCAGCCGCATCAATCTGACGGATGATGCGGATACGATCGCGAAGAAGATCCGCAAGGCGACCACCGATCCGAACCCGCTGCCCGAGACAGTTGAGGGGCTGAAGGACCGGCCCGAGGCGAAGAACCTCGTGAATATCTACGCGGCCCTGGCCGGGGTCAGCGCCGAAGCGGTGATCCGGGAATTCGCCGGCGCGCAATTTGGCACCTTTAAGCCGCGCCTCGCCGATCTGGCGGTGGCAAAGCTTTCGCCGATCACCGAGGCGATGAACCGCTATATGCAGGACCCGGCCGGGATCGACCGCATCCTTGGCGAAGGCGCTGACCGCGCCGATGCCATTGCCAGCCCGATCCTTGCCAGGACGAAAGAGATTGTCGGCATGATTGGCTCGCGCGGCAGGTGACTGGCCGCATGGCCACACTGTCACACGCCTGAATCGGCGCGCTGGCAGGATCCGAGTCGCTTCGGGAGGTCCTGTCCCCCTTTGCCGGTGTGGCATCCCCTGCCCGTCCGGCACCACCCGATGACCTGGCCCCCGTGCACTCTGCGCGGGGGTCATTTTCTGCCTGCGGGCGCCTTTGCCATTTACACCGCGCCCGCCGGTCACCATGATAAGCGCGTTGTAACAACACGCCGCGCCTCAGCGGCTATCTCCCATGAAAATGACAGGTTTTGACCGGCTGGCAGGCGAAGTCTGTGCCAAATGCGGTTTCTGCGGCTCTGGCCATACCGGGGTCTTCGTGCATTTTACCGATTTTCTTCCGGAAACCGGCCCGGTCACAGCCGAAGACTTCACCGACTGGCTGCTGATCGCCGATGGTTACGATCCGGCAAGACAGGCAGAGGTCTTTGAAAAGTTCAGAGCCATCTTCCGTCCTATCTTCATAAAGCATATGGGCACCGACTGCGTGGATGCCGGCTTGCTTTATTATTCTCCGGGCAGCAGCGACGGCCCCTTTCATCCACGCCGCTGGGCCAGACCGGGATCCGGGCCGAAACGCTGACCCGGATTGCGGCCTGTCCCGCAAGAATCGCAATTACCTGTGGAAAGCCCGGTTTTCCACAGGGTCCTCCACAACAAACTGCTTTACATGATTCGCGGAACGAATCAGGATAAATCAATATCTGGTGGGAGCTGTGGGTAAATCCGCATACCCTTGCAGGTTCCCCAGCTTCTGGTGGTTATCCACAGGGCAGAAGCGTCATGATGAGGCCGGGCATGTCACTTTCCGAAGATTATCTGCTCTCGGATGAGATCCATCCCATCGACATCGTCGAGACGCTGGCCGCGAGCAATGCCTGGGAATTCGACCGCGTCACCGATGACCAGATCGCCATGGCGGTCGAGGGCCTGTGGCGCACCTATTCGCTGACCCTCGCCTGGTCCGACCAGGACGAGACCCTGCGCCTGATCTGCACCTTCGAGATGGAGCCCCCGAGGGCCGCATGGCCGAGCTTTACGAGCTGATCAACCGTTGCAATGACACGGTCTGGACCGGCGGTTTCACCTGGTGGGATGATCAAAGACTGATGGTCTGGCGCTATGGCCTCTGCCTTGCCGGCGGCCAGATGGCCGGGCCGGAACAGATCGACAAACTGATTTCCTCGGCGGTGCTGGCGGCGGAACGGTTTTACCCGGCCTTCCAGCTGACCCTTTGGGGGGACCGCGCGCCGGTCGATGCGATGAAAGTCGCCATTGCAGAGGCTTACGGCCGCGCCTAACCTCGCCGCCCGAACGGGCGGAAAGGCAGGACCATGTCAGCTGATATCAAAATCGAACACGGGCTTTTGCTGCTTGGCTGCGGCAAAATGGGGTCGGCGCTGTTGAAGGGCTGGCTGGATTTCGGCGTACCTGCCAGCAATGTCTGGGTGACCGAGCCGCATCCCTCGGACTGGCTGAAAGCGACCGGAGTGCATCTGAACAAAGGCGTGCCGGATCGCGCGGAAATCGCCATACTCGCTGTGAAGCCGCAGATGATGGGTGCCGCGCTGCCAGGGCTGATGGCGCTTGGGAATGGCGAAACGCTGTTCATCTCAATCGCCGCCGGGACCACAATTGCCACGCTGGAACAGGTACTTGGGTCGAGGACACCGATCGTCCGGGTAATGCCGAATACCCCCGCAATGGTCGGGCGTGGCATTTCGGGCCTTGTCGGCAATGCCTATGCCTCTGCCGCGCAGATCGCGCAATCACGGCTGTTGATGCAGGCCGTGGGCGAGGTGGTCGAGCTGGAGACCGAGGCCCAGATCGATGCGGTGACGGCCGTTTCCGGCTCTGGCCCGGCCTATGTCTTCCATCTGATCGAAGCGCTGGCTGCCGCCGGTGAAGCCGAGGGCCTTTCCCCCGGGGTCGCGATGAAACTGGCGCGGGCGACCGTCACCGGCTCGGGCGAGCTGGCCTATCGGTCGGAAGACAGCGCCGAACAGCTGCGGATCAATGTAACCTCGCCCGGCGGCACCACCGCCGCCGCCCTTGCGGTGTTGATGGAACCGGAAACCGGCTTCCCGGCGCTTTTGAAACGGGCGGTGAAAGCAGCGGCGGACCGGGGCCGGGAATTGGGCAAGTGAGCGCGGAAATGACAGATCAGATCAGCTATGACGACTTTGCGAAGGTGGATATCCGGGTGGGCCGGATCATCGAGGCCGAGCCCTTCCCCGAGACGCGCAAACCCGCTTTCAAACTGCGCATCGATTTCGGGCCTGAGATTGGGGTGAAACGGTCCTCCGCCCAGATCACCAGACACTACACGCTTGAGGGGCTTATTGGTCGCCAGGTGCTGGCGGTGGTGAATTTCCCGCCGCGCCAGATCGGGCCGGTGCGCTCTGAAGTGCTGGTGCTGGGCGTGCCGGATGAGGCGGGAGAGGTGGTGCTACTGACCCCCGGCCATGAGGTTCCGCTGGCCGGGAAAATGTTCTGACAAACCGCTTGCCCCTCTAGTGACTAGAGGGATTAGAACTGATTCGATGATAAAAGGCCGCTGCCGGTTCCCACCGGGCAGTGGCCGGAGGATCGGTGATGCAAGAGACGAACAGACGTGAATGGCAGGTGGGGGGCATGGATTGTGCCTCCTGCACGGTGAAGGTGACGAAGGCGGTTGAAAAGCTGCCCGGCGTTGGCGATGTCCGCGTCGCGCTGATGAGCGAGCGGCTTTCGGCAACGCTGAGCGAGGGTGGTGCCAGCCCCGAAGAGGTCGAAGCGGTTGTGCGCCGCCTTGGCTATGAGATCAGCGCCGGCAAGGGTGGCCCGACGACGGCGCGGCGTGATCACGCGGATCATGACCACGATCACGGCGGGGCGGGAGAAGACCCCGGTCATGGCGCTCCAGATCATGGCGCCCCGGGACATGTTCATTCGCATGACGATCCGGCAGATCGCGGCAAGGCCTGGTATGCGACGGCCAAAGGGCGGCTGGTGATCTTCACCGGCATCCTGCTGGCGCTGGCCTGGATTTTCGAACTGCTGACCAGTGCCGAATATGGCTATTGGGCCTTCCTCGCCGCCTGTGTGATCGGCGTCGCCCCGGTCGCGAAACGCGCTTTCGAAGCCTTGCGGATGGGTCAGCCCTTCACGATTGAAAGCCTGATGACCATTGCCGTCATCGGCGCGCTTTTCATCGGCGCGGCGGAAGAGGCGGCGCTGGTTGTCTTCCTCTTCGCGGTGGGCGAGGTGCTTGAAGGCGTTGCGGCCAACAAGGCGCGTGACGGCATCCGCGCGCTGGCGAACCTCGTGCCGAAAACCGCCTTGCTGGAAGAGGGCGGCACGACGCGGGAGGTCCCGGTCTCGGCGCTTGCCATCGGGCAGACGGTCCTCGTGCGCCCCGGCGACCGCATCCCGGCAGATGGCACGATCCTTGAAGGGTCCAGCGGCATTGATGAAAGCCCTGTCACCGGCGAGAGCATCCCCGTCAGCAAAGGCCCCGAAGATGCGGTTTTCGCAGGCTCGATCAATACCGAAGCCGTGCTGCGCATCTCCGTCAGCCGCGAGGCCTCGGACAATACCATCGCCCGCATCATCCGCCTTGTCGAAGAGGCGGAAGAGGCACGCGCCCCGACCGAACGCTTCATCGACCGCTTCTCGCGGCTTTACATGCCGGCCATTGTCGGGCTGTCTGCACTGGTGATCCTGATACCACCGCTTGTGGGCGGCGGCCACTGGGACACCTGGATCTATCGTGGTCTTGCGCTGTTGCTGATCGGTTGCCCCTGCGCGCTGGTGATCTCCGTGCCGGCCTCCATCGCCTCGTCGCTCTCTGCTGGCGCGAAAAAGGGGCTGCTGCTGAAAGGCGGTGCCGTGATCGAAGCTGCAGCCACCGTGCGCCGCATCGCCTTTGACAAGACCGGTACGCTGACGCATGGCAAGCCCGTCGTGACCGATCTGGTGCCGGCGCCGGGGGCGACCGAGGCCGAACTTCTCGCGGTTGCAGGCGCCGTCGAGACCGGCTCGTCCCACCCGCTGGCCCGCGCGGTGCTGGATCGCATAGCGGCCGCGGGCATCACCGCCCTGCCCGCACGTGAAGCCCGGGCGATCATCGGCAAGGGCGTCGAGGCGATGGTCGCAACGCCCGGGGGCGAGGTCAGGGCCTGGGTCTCATCCCCGCACCACGCGCATGCAACCGGCGGCATCGACGCCGCCCTGAGCACCCGCGCCGGCACGCTGGAATCCGAAGGCAAGACCGTGGTTGCGGTCTATGACGAGACGCGGGCCCTCGGCCTGATCGCCATGCGCGACGAGCCCCGCAGCGACGCTGCTGATGCGATGCGGCAATTGCGGGCGATGGGGATCGGCGCGACCATCCTCACCGGCGACAATCCCCGCACCGCTGCCGCCATCGCTGGTGGCCTCGGGATGGAGTTCCGCGCCCAGATGATGCCCGAAGACAAGCTTGCGGTGATCCGCGAGATGGGGGCGGAAGGCGGCGTCATGATGATCGGCGACGGCATCAATGACGCACCGGCGCTGAAACAGGCAGGCGTGGGCGTCGCTATGGGCTCGGGCACCGATGTGGCTCTGGAGACGGCGGATGCCGCGATCCTGCGCGACCGGGTCTCGGATGTGCCGGCGCTGATCCGGCTGTCGCGCGCGACCATGGCGAATATCCGGCAGAACATCACGCTGGCCCTGGGGCTGAAGGCGGTGTTTCTGGTGACTTCAGTGCTGGGGATCACCGGGCTCTGGATCGCCATCCTCGCCGATACCGGCGCAACTGTGCTGGTGACGCTGAACGCGCTGCGGCTCCTGGCCTATGATCCGGGGCGCGAGGGCTGAGATGGCAACGCCGCCTGCTTAAGTCGGCGCGGTCGCGCCAGAGCGCCACGCGGGGGGTCCGGGGGGTCTTAACCCCCCGGCCTTGCCAGAGAAACCACCTTCACCCGCGCGCAAGCCGCGCCAGCCAGGCCCGACCCAATCGTGCGGTTCCTGCGGCGAAATGCGGCGCCATAGCCTGGGGCTCCGGCGCTTCGATATGACTGCCGATCCAGGCCAGAAGCGCCATCCGCCTGAGCATGACAAATGTGTCGATCTCGCGCTCCTCCTCTTCCGACAAGGGCGCGATGTCGCGATACCCCTCCACCCAGGCCGCGCGCAAAGCCGGAACCTGCGGGTGATCCTCCATAAAGCTCACCGCCGCCGCAAAGTCGTAAAGATACCAGCCAAGCCCGGAATCGTCGAAATCAATCAACACGGTACGTGCCCCGTCGATCAGCAGATTGGTCAGCCGCATATCGCCATGGATCAGCCCATAGCGCGCCTGCCCCTTGCCCCAGGCCGCCAGCCGCTGGCAGACAATCTGCTCTGCCTCCTCCAGCACTTCTCGGATCTCAGGCGTGACATTCGGGCCTGCGCGCCAGTCTCCCCAGGTGGCGCCCTCGCCGAACACCGCTGCCTCATCCCAGACCAGCCGCTCCAGCGGTTGCGCCGATTGCCAGCCCCGCGCATGGATATGGGTTCTGGCCGCAATCGCCCCGAGGCTGCGAAACGGCGCCACCAGATCATCATCCGGCCCCGGCTGTCGGCCCGGCGCGAATTCGAACATCACCATGTAGCGCCCGCCCGGCTGGCCCGGCGCAAATCCCGGCACCTGCGCCTCCTGCACCAGTGCGCCATTCACCCCGGCGATCACTGCGGGCGTATCTATCCCGGCGTCGCGCGCCAGCGCCTGGCTCCAGTCCAGTTCCTGGCATATGCCGGTCCGCGTGTGATAGCCTGGCCGATGAACCCGCAGCACCGCACGAAACACCCCCGCCTCCACCAGCCAGGTCAGGTTTTCAGCGATGTTCAGGAGGCTCACTTCCGCTCCAGCCGGCACCGGCCAGAGCGGCAAAGCCGCTTCCACCATCTGGCGGATCACCGCCAGCTCGTCTTCCAGCGCCATATTGGTCCTGGCCAAAACCCGTATCCCCCTGCGCGGTCCCACCGTCTCATGCGGCTCTCACGGCTCACAGGTTTCACCGCATGGCCAGCACTCTTCAAGCGCGAATCCCCAGGGCCCTTGTGGTTTCCGCCGCGCGCGCGCCGCCTCACCTCGGGCAAAGCCATACCCCACCGCCCTCGCCCGGTCGGCGCCTCACTTCGTGCTGGCCGAGAGTGCCCTCCGCTCAGACCGGCCAGAAAATCGCGGCGCCGCAGCCGGTCGGCATTGGTGCCAAAGCGCCCGGACGCGGGATGGACATGGGAAACCATGAGGTCGGTGGTCTCAGCTGATAAGACCAGCCCCTGCCCGCTGTCTGAGGAAGACCTGGAAAAGCCACAGCGGTGCGGGCTCCCGCTGATCTGGCCGGCCAGGGACATGGTGCGGGTCGCGCCAGAGCCCGGAGCCAATGGCCGACCGGCGTTATTCAGCGCGGAGGACGATCACAAAACCGTCCGGGCGACTGTTTTCCTGACGACAGCTTGCCAGTTTGGTTTGATGGTGAAGCTTCTGTTCGGGTTGCCATTTCGACAGATCAAGCCAAGGTCCGCCACGGGTTCGGGGCCCCCTGGCGCGGCGGCGGGCTGACGCGTATTCTCTCGATGGCCTGCCCTGCCGCGCGCACCCGCTGCGAGACCCTCAAAGCCACACAGCGCCCGGGACGACTTCGTCGGACTTACTCGGCGCGACTGGCGCCATGTGTCTTTGGCGCCATGTGTCTTTCTCGACCAGGAAAACCCGGTCCGGATATCACGCCCGAAGCAGGATCAGAGTTGCATCAGGTCAGCGGGGAAAGGGGCATCTCCTGCTGGTGCCAGACGTCTGCAAAAACGCCCAGAGACCATCCCGATAAGCAGGGCCGCAATCACCGGCCTTCACAGACTTCCGGTCAGGTGGCGGATCGCACAAAACGTCGCCACCCCGACCGGCATGACGCAAATCGTCGTGACAGGCGAGCGCTTCGACAGCCGCGCATTGCCGCAAATGCCGGCCATGCACCCGCTGAGGAGAATCCAGGGCCAGGACGCCAGCCTGTCAAACCCGCAACCAGACCCACAATGCCTAACGCAAAGGTGAAGCCCATTGCCGCCAGCACCGCGCCCGTCACGCCCTCCCGCGACGATCCCCCCTGCCCCGGGGGTCCGCTTGTGCAACGTCATCAGATGGATCATCGCAAGCCCGATCAGCCCACTACCCGCAAGGCTCGCCCAAAGGCGGAAGCCGGGCTTGCCGGCCTGCCGTCTTTGTCGGGCATGGCGGTCACTCCCAGACGGTTTTGAACAGATCGAGCGGTATTTTCAGATAGCGCGTGCCATTGGCCTCACGCTCCGGCAGACGGCCTGCATTGGTGTTCACCTGAAGCGCATGCAGGATCAGTTTCGGCATCGGCAGGGTCGCATCGCGCGCCTCGCGGACCGCGACGAAAGCGGCCTCGCCAGGGTATTTCGAGAGATGGATATTCGTTGCCCGCTGTTCAGCGACGGTGGATTCCCAGGCCGCCTCGCGCCCGCCCTGGCGGTAATCATGGCCGGTGAAAAGCCGTGTCGCATCGGGAAGTGCCAGGATCTCCTGGATCGAATGCCACAGAACCCTGGCGCTGCCGCCGGGGAAATCGGCCCGCGCCGTGCCGGTATCGGGCATGAAAATCGTGTCATGGATGAAAGCCGCATCGCCGATCACATAGCTGACTGACGCCATGGTGTGACCAGGCGAGAACATCACCCTGGCTGGGATTTCCCCGACCATGAATGTGTCGCCCTCGTCATAGAGCCTGTCCCATTGCGATCCGTCTGCGGCCAGATCGCGGTTGTAAAACCCGTTCCACAGCGCCTGAACCTTTGTCACCTTCGCCCCGATCGCTATGGGCGCGCCGGTCTGTCGTTTCAGGTAATCCGCGGCCGAGAAATGGTCGGCATGGGGATGGGTGTCGAGGATCTGGTCAAGCCGGTATCCCCGCTCTGCGACAAAGGCCAGCAGGCGGTCGGCCTCGATTGTGGCGGTCGCGCCCGACTTCTCGTCATAATCCAGCACCGGGTCGATGATGACACAGGCCTTTGTGGCGGGGTCTGCCACCACATATTGAACCGATCCGGTGCGGGCTTCGTAAAAGCCGGTGACCTCAGGACGTGGTATCATAGCTGCCTCTTCATTCCGGACAAGTACAGGCAGCCTGTCGGCTCAGGCAGAAACATATGTTTTTCCGCAGACAGGAAATCACGGAAGGGAACAATATTCTACCCGATCAGCTCATACAGGACGCTCTTCCTTTCAGATACAGGAAATCCGGGATCAGATCACGCGATCATTGCCGCCTCAGACAGGAATCTGCGCGCCGGTGGGTCGGGAAAAGCTGTCATCCACCAGGGCGGCACCGCGCATGCCAAATCCGGGTTTACGGGCCGGGCTACATGGCTGCGCTACCCCTCGGACAAGCGCGCCCGCCCCGCCGCACGGGACACAAAGCCGCGCAGCCTTGCCACCCCAGCGGATCGGGGTTGGATCGTGCCTCGGTCAGGGGGGTGAGATTTGCCGCGATCCGGGCCTCGGCGGCGCCACAGATCGCAATCATCTGGTCAAAGCTTTGCCGCGCCATCTGGCCCAAGGTGAACACGCCAGGATGTTCAAGGAGAATCGCGTCAAACCCCGCTATTCCCAAACCGGCCAGCGCCTCGCGGATCTGGCGCGCAAGGTCAGAGCCCGATTTAACACTGGGCAGGATCAACACCCTTGCGCCGCAGGCCTTCTGCGGCGGCGCCAGTTCCAGCCCGGTAAAACCCTTCTCGCCGATCTGTCCCAGGTCGGAACCATAGGCCTTGCGCCAGATCGCCGGCAGCACCGCAGAGATCGCGTGCCTCGCCTCCCCATCGGCTATTGCCGCACCATGCAGCACGAGACCCGGATCCTGCCCGAGGTGACGCCTACCACCGGCGTCACTTATGCGGTGCCGGTGCTCCCCTGGGCTGCGGGGGGGTGCCTGATATCGACCTGATCTCGACCGTCGGACAGGATCACGTCGATGTCGTGATCCTGTCGAAGAAGACGATCCGGGACATCGCGATCTTTACCCCGAAGAGCTGGTGATGCGCCCGAAACGGACGATGATGAAATGACATTCCTGCTGGCGGATGCGTCGAAATTGGGCTTTACCGCGCTGAACTATGTGACTGATCTGACCGAATTCGACCTGATCCTGGTGGCGCGAAACGTGCCGGAGGCCAGCCTTCATCGACAGCGCGACGGCGGGGCAAATGTCGGGCTGGTCTGACAGGCCTTTATCCCGCCAAAGCGCTTGATCCCGAAGCACTTGCCAGGTGTTATTGCGCTGTCCGGAACGGAGAGCGCGATGCAAGACAAACTGATCCCGACCCATTTGCCTGCCGCCCTGCTATGCGGCCTCCTCCTGTCAGCGCCCCTCGCGACCCATGCAGCCGAGATCTCGCTCATTGACCCCGCCTTGCGCGATGCGGCGGGGCTGGTATCGGGCAGCTGCAGCCTTCGCCTGAAAGGCGGGATCGAACCGGGAGATGCCGGCCGGCTTGAGGCCATTCTCGAAGATGACAGCATCGAGCGCGGACGCCCGACCAGTCTGCTGTCCGGGACCGGGGCCGAGGGCCAGGTGCTTTGCCTCAACAGCGCCGGAGGCGATGCCTCTGAGGCGCTGGCACTGGCGAAGGTGATCCGCGACAGCGCGCTTGCGACCGTGGTGCCGGATGGCGCGGAGTGTTTCGGCGCCTGCGCAGTCGCGTTCATGGCCGGGTCAGTTGCCTCCTCGAATTCGGGGGGCGGCGCGCGGATGCCAATGCGGGCGCTCCATACCGGGGGAAGGCTGGGCTTTCTGGCGCCCGATTTGCCCGATGGCAATGCCGTGCTGGACTATATGGCCGGGCTGACCGACCTGTTTTCCGGCATCGACAGCTATACGCCCACCGCCCGGTTCCATCCGCAGCTCATGGTCGGGATGCTCTCGCATCGTGATCCGGCCCATCCCTATATGATCAACACCACCGGCAAGGCCGGCCTCTATGACATCCGGCTTGCCGGAGTGCCGCCCATCGAGACCGATGAGGCCACCTGGATGCGCGCCTGCAACAATCTCTCGCTGCAGGCCAGGGGCTGGCAGGACGCGACCGATCCGGATCTGAGTTCCTGGGCCTGGCAGGTCAATCTGCCCGAAGAGGGCTATGAGCCCGAAGCCCGCCTGCCCCCCGCGACCTGGGACCTGCCGGTCGGGGGCGCGGATGAGACAGCGCCGCCCTTCTTCCGTGAAGTTCTGTCGCGGCATCACCAATGCCTGTTCTACCATGATGCCCCGGCCACGCCGCCCTATACCGCCTGGTTTGAACGGGTGAGCGAAGATTCGATGCCGCAGTACCGCCTGTTCGATCTCTGGCAGACGCTGCCGCATTACACGCCGCTGGCCGAATTGCGGGCTATGGCACGGGTGGAGCCCGCCGATTTCCGCACGCTTTACGCCAATCCGCCGGTGGACGCGCCCCATCCTGACCTGCCCGGGGTCGAGGCTTTCGCGCCCGGGCACTCGGTGCTCCTGGAAAGCGAAGAGGGACGTATTGCCTATTGGCTTGGCGAAAATGGCGCCGGCAGGGCCTATGCCTCAGGCGCGCCCGCCGCCGGTTTCCGCTACCGGATTGAGGCGGATCAGTTTTGTGTGACCCGCGAGGCGGCGGCCGAAACCTGTGGCCGGATCGTCAGCGCTGAGGATGGCGGGGCGCTTCTGAGAACCGCGACAGAGGATCTTACGATCCTCTGGATGCGGCCCGGCGATATCGGCCCGCTGTCGGCAAACTGACAGCCAGGCGTCGCGCATTTCACGACCATCGCAGGTTCAGGGAGAAACCCGGGGGCAGTCACGCCCCCGGGGCAGAATTACGGAGCCGGTGCGTCAGGCGGGGTCACCTCTGCCGGAGCATCCGGTGCCGCAGCTGGCCTGTCTTGCCCCTGGCCGGATTTGTCACGTTTAAAACCGGCCCCGCCTTTTTCGCGATCTTTGCCCCGATCCTTGCCATGGGCTTTATGGTGCTCACCGCCCCGGCCCTTTGCATGATCGCGGTCTTTGCCGGGGCCCGCTGCCGGGGTCGCGGCCAGCTTTTCGGCCAGCGGCGTGATCGCCTCGACACAGGCGGCAATTGCGGTCTCGCCACATTGTACGCTGATGGTCCGCCCGGCCCCGAAATCGAGCCGGATCATCGGAGCCCGCGCAAAGCGCGCGCCGTGACCGGAGCCGGGGCCTGCCCCCTGGTCAGCATTTTGCGCCGGGGCCGGCCCTGTAGCCTCCTGGGAAAACGCGCTCAGCGGCATCAGGGCAAGGGCACCGGCCAGCGCGGCCGGAAGAAGCTTAAGTCCTGCCATGGGAGATACTCCTTTTCATGGTCTGTTCGTTCTGGATCACGACTGTTCCACGCCCTGCCCAGGGGTTTCCGTCGGCAAGGCACCTGCGGGGCGGGAAGCGCCAGGCGGCGATCCGCCGGGCTCAGACGGCAACGCCCCGATCTGCTCCGCAGGCGCGGTGTGCCGCGCGACTTGACGCATGGCCTCTGACCAGGTCATTGCAGGATCATGTCGGACGAGATCGTTGAGCAGCCCGAGGAAAAGAAGCCGGTGGTCCGAAAACCACGGAAAAAACCCGCGGCAGGCGCGACGGGCGCTAAAAGCACGCGGCGGCGCGGGGCGTTTGCGCAGCTCCGGCGTTGGGCGCTGCGGGCGGTTCTTGGCGTCGTGGGCTTCTTCCTTGTGCTGATCATTCTGTTCAGCTTCCTGCCGCCGCCGATCAATATCTATCAGATGCAGGAAAAATGGCGGCTTGGCGCGATTGACCGGCAATGGGTGTCCTGGGACGAGATCGCGCCGGTGATGGGCCGTGCGGCCGTGGCGGCAGAAGATGCGAATTTCTGCAACCACTGGGGCTTTGACATGACCGCGATCCGGGACGCGATCAATTCGGGATCGAACCGGGGTGCATCCACCATCACGCAGCAGGTGGCGAAGAATGTCTTCCTCTGGCATGACCGCTCATACGCCCGCAAAGCCGCCGAAGCCGCGCTCACCCCGGTGATCGAGCTTTTCTGGTCGAAAGAGCGCATCCTCGAAGTCTATCTGAACGTGGCCGAATTCGACGAGGGCGTGTTCGGGGTCCAGGCGGCGGCGCGGCATTATTTCGGGGTCGATGCGAAAAACCTGTCAGCCTTGCAGGCGGCACGGCTGGCAGCGGTGCTGCCGGATCCGAAACGCCGCTCGGCCTCGAAACCCTCGGCTTTTGTGCGCAAAAGGACCGCCTCGATCATATCAGGCGCCGATACGATCCGCGCCGATGGCCGCGCCGGCTGTTTTCAGTAGCGCGCTTTTGCCGCTCTGACCGGTGCCGGGATTGATCGCCAGGCCCGCAGGGTCTAGGACAGGGGGAGTTTGCGGGCAGTAACCAGATGAACCGTCTTTATCACGTCCCCCTTTCCCCCTTTTGTCGCAAGGTGCGGCTGACCTTGGCCGAGAAGAAAATCGAGGTCGAGCTGGTCGAGGAACGCTACTGGGAACAGGGCCAGGATTTCCTGCGGCGCAATCCGGCGGGGAAAGTGCCGATTCTGCGGCTGAACGGGCGACTTCTGAGCGAAAGCCAGGCGATTTGCGAATATATCGACGAGACGGTTCTGGTGCCGCCGCTGGTGCCGAGGGATCCCGAACTGCGCTATGAGATGCGCAGGCTCTGTACCTGGTTTGACGACAAGTTCCATCACGAAGTGACGTCCAAGCTGCTTTACGAGCGGGTGAACAAGAAGCTGACGAAAGAGGGCTATCCGGATTCGAAGAATGTGAAATCCGGGTCGAGCAAGATCAAGTATCACCTTGATTATATGGCCTGGCTGCTGGACCGGCGGTCCTGGCTGGCCGGAGATGTGATGACGCTGGCGGATCTGACGGCGGCGGCGCATCTGTCGAGCCTTGATTATATCTCGGATGTCGACTGGCACCGGCATGAGGTGGTCAAGGACTGGTACGCCAAGATCAAGTCGCGCCCGTCCTTCCGGACGCTGCTGGCGGATCAGGTGCCGGGTTTCCCGCCGCCCCGGCAATATACCGATCTGGATTTCTGAAGCTGGCCGGGTGGGGGCCAGCCCCCACACCCCCGGAGTATTTGAGCCAGGATGAAAAGCAACAATCCCCTCCCTTTGAAGGAGCGGCTGCGGGAGCAGGCGCTGGCAGAGGGATTCTCGAAAATGGGGATCTGCGCGCCGGATGCGGTGCCGGGAACGGCGGCGCGGCTGAGGGAATTTCTGGAAGCCGGGCGACATGGGTCCATGGGCTGGATGGCAGAGCGCGAGCACTGGCGGGGCGCGCCCGGGGCGCTCTGGCCGGAAGCGCGATCGGTGATCATGCTGGCGGAGGTCTATACGCCTGAAGAAGATCCGCGCGCGGTGCTGGAACAGCGCGACCGGGCGGCAATCTCGGTCTATGCCCAGGGCAAGGATTACCATGATCTGGTCAAGCGGCGGCTGAAACGGCTGGGGCGCTGGCTGCTGGACCAAACGGCGGGCGAGGAGATCAAGGTTTTCGTCGATACCGCGCCGGTGATGGAGAAGCCACTGGCCGAGGCGGCGGGTCTGGGCTGGCAAGGGAAACATACGAACCTCCTCAGCCGCGATCTGGGGAACTGGTTCTTTCTCGGCTCGATCTTCACCACGCTTGATCTGCCGAAAGATGCCGCAGAGGTCTCGCATTGCGGCTCCTGCCGGGCCTGTCTGTCCGCCTGCCCTACCGATGCCTTTCCCGCGCCCTATCAGCTGGATGCGCGGCGCTGCATTTCCTATCTGACCATCGAGCATAAGGGTCCGGTGGACGAAGACTTGCGCGCCCGGATGGGCAACCGGATCTATGGCTGCGATGATTGTCTTGCCGCCTGCCCCTGGAACAAATTCGCGCAGCAGGCCAAAGAGATCGGCTATCAGCCGAAGGTCGGGGCACCAGAACTCGCCGAGCTTGCGACGCTGGATGATGCCGGATTTCGCGCGCGCTTTGCCGGCAGCCCGATCAAGCGGATCGGCCGCGACCGTTTCATCCGCAACGTGCTTTACGCCATCGGCAATTCGGCAGACGCTGGCCTCGCCAGCGCCGCCGGGGCGCTGTGTGCGGACCCGGATCCGGTCGTTGCCGATGCGGCGAGATGGGCCCTGAGCCGGCTGACCAATTCCGGGCCCGGCCGCTGACCAGGCCGGAACCGGCCGGATGGGGTGAGGCTCGCGGAAAACGCCTGATTGCAGGCTTGGGATATAAGGCGGCCTGTGCCAGACTGCCTGCGGTAACGCAGCACATGTGAGGAGGACGTTATGAGCAGGCATCTTGCCGACAAACGCACAGCCACCACCGGCGCGAGGGTCAAGGCCTTTCTGAACATCGCCCGCAGCAAGGGCGAGACCGGGCGCGACACATTCCACAAGCCGCGCGAGGGCGCCGGCCCCGCCCGGATGCAGCAATTCCTGCGGATCGCACGCGGCCGCACGGTCTGAGCCCCATTCGGATGACCAGGCGCTCGGATGCCCCGGCCCGGCCATAAGCACCGGGCCATTTCAAAGGAGTGAGCATGTCTGTCGACGTGAAATACAAGACTTCGGCCAAAGCCACGGGCGGCGGCCGCAACGGGGTGGCAGGGCTCGAGAACGGCCAGCTCACCGTCACCATGGCCAGCCCGAAAGAACTGGGCGGATCGGGTCTCGGGCATAATCCCGAAGAGCTGTTCGCCACCGGCTATGCCGCCTGCTATCTGGGTGCGATGCGCTTTGCAGCCGGGTCCGAAAAGCTGGGAACGGTGCCGGATACGGCAACCGTGAAGGCAGAGGTCGGGATTGGCCCGCGTTCGGACGGGGGATTTGGCCTGAAGGTGACGCTGACGGTCAGCCTGCCGGGCCTGGAGCGCGACGTGGCCGAAAAGATCGTCGAGCGCGGGCATTTCATCTGCCCCTATTCCAATGCGACCCGGGGCAATATCGAGGTCGAAACCGTTCTGGCCTGAGCCGGTCGGAACGGATCGGGCCGGATCCGGCTTGACGATGACAGCATCTGCACCTATCTGGGCGGCAGGGTTCCGGTCCCTGCCGCCTGCAGGCTTTTCGCCACGGTGAAACCGGAAAGACCGATCCGCCGCTTCTGTTTCAGGCCGGGTTCGATGGCAATGCAGGCTCCATCCCAGATCTCCCGGCGCTCTGAATAAGGATGCCAAGGCAGATGGAACACAGAGTTTCTGCAATACCAGGCCTCGAAGAGGCAAAGACGCAGGCGAAAGCCCTGCGCAGTGAACTGGCCCGCCAGGGTCAGGAGATCAGCCATTCCGCCGCGCTGGAACTGGTGGCAAAGGCGCATGGCTTTCACGACTGGAACACGCTTCATGCAAGGGCCGGCAACCGGCCACAGCCGCCGGTGCGACTGGGAGACATCACTGCCGGGCGCTATCTGGGTCAGGATTTCCTCGCCGAGGTGATCGGGGTCACGGCGCTGTCCGAGGGCCGTTATGAGGTCGAGTTGCAGCTGGATCAGGCGGTCGATGTGGTGACATTCGACAGTTTCTCGAATTTCCGCAGCCGGATCCGCAAAGTGGTCGATGCCTCGGGGCGATCATTTGACCGCACCTCAGACGGAGCGCCGCATCTGGTCCTGCGCGCGCCTTAAACACGACAGCCTCGGATTGCAGAACGCAGCTCGGGTCACCAGATTCACGCGCCGCAATATGCCGTTGCCCCCTATGCGTGTCTCTGTATCTGAAATCCCCGGTGAAACGCTGATCTTACAGCGCAAGGCGGTCCTGCGCGCCATGGCAAGGGTCTGTCGCGACGGACCAAACAAAAGCGGCGGAGCAAATGCTCCGCCGCTTTCCATTTCATGATGCCAGGCATTACGCGCGGACGTGGCGCTCATAGGTTTCCGCGATGTCGCGGGCGATAGCACCGACTTCGAATTTAAAGCCGCCAATCTCACCGACCGGGGTGACCTCGGCGGCGGTGCCGGTCAGCCAGCATTGTTCGAAATCGGCAAGCTCGGTCGGCATGATATGGCGCTCATGCACGGTGAGGCCCTTTTCCTTCAGCAGACCGATCACCGTCTGGCGGGTGATGCCATTCAGGAAGCAATCGGGCAGCGGCGTATGCACTTCGCCATCTTTGACGAAGAAGATATTCGCGCCGGTCGCCTCGGCGACATAGCCGCGGTAATCCATCATCAGCGCGTCCGAGCAGCCCTTGGCCTGGGCTGCGTGTTTCGACATCGTGCAGATCATGTAAAGACCTGCGGCCTTGGCGGCGGAGGGGATCGTCGCCGGATCCGGGCGGCGCCATTTCGAGATGTCGAGCTTCGCGCCCTTCATCTTGGCGTCGCCGTAATAGGCACCCCACTCCCAGCCCGCGATCACCAGGCGCACCGGGTTGCCGACAGCCGAGACACCCATCTCATCGCCCGCGCCCCGGAAGGCAATCGCGCGCACATAGGCATCGGTCCAGCCATTCGCCTTCAGCATTTCGTATTTGGCGGCCTCGATTTCCTGCACCGAATACGGGATCTCCATATCGAGGAGTTCCGCCGATTTGCGCAGCCGCATCGAATGCTCGACACCTTTGAAAATCTTGCCATTATAGCAACGCTCGCCCTCGAAAACCGAGGATGCGTAATGGAGCGCATGGGTCAGGACGTGGACATTCGCCTCACGCCAGGGGACGAGCTTTCCGTCCATCCAGATCCAGCCATCACGATCGTCATATGCCGCCATATCCCGGCCCTCCATTTTTACGAAAGTTGCGCGACACCCATGCTGCAAGTGCATTATCTTGCGCCAACCTGTCGACTCGCTACGCTTCATGACTTGGAAAGTCAACAAGGCTGACGTAAGTTGTCCTGAAATAGGAGGCTGACCATGTCTCAATTTTCTGGGTCTCAATTTTCTGGATCTCAACTTTCTGGCACCGCTCCGGGTGGCGGCGGCGAGAACCTGCTCTTCCTGACCGATGAGCAGCTGCGCAAAGGCATCGAGGCGATGTTCTTCGCCTATCGCGGCTTTACCGCCGATCCGGACCGGATCCTCGAGACGATGGATTATGGCCGCGCCCATCACCGGGCGGTGCATTTCATCCATCGCAGCCCGGGGACAACGGTGTCGAACCTGCTGGGGATCCTTGGCGTGACCAAGCAAAGCCTGAACCGGGTGCTGCGCAGCCTGATCGATGACGGCCATGTCCGCAGCGAAAAGGGCCGCCGCGACGGGCGCGAGCGGCATCTTTTCCTGACCGAAAAGGGCGAGGCAATGGAGAAAAGCCTGTCGGATGCGCAACGTGCGCGGATGCGGGCAGCGTACCGCGCGGCGGGGCCGGTGGCGGTGCAGGGCTTCCGGCAGGTGCTTGAGGCAATGATGGACCCGGGCCTGCGCGACTATTACAACCGTCTGAGAGATGGCGCCTGAGGCGTTGCAAAGGGAGAGCGACGCATGACTGGAGCCGCGCAGCATCTGGCGGATATTCACCTTCTCGTGGTCGATGACGACGAGCGGATCCGGGTCCTGTTGCAGAAATTCCTCGTGCGCAGCGGCTATATGGTTACTGTGGCAAAGGATGCAGCCCAGGCGCGGCGGCTGCTGGCCGGGCTGGAATTCGACATGCTGATCCTTGATGTGATGATGCCCGATGAGGATGGCATCGCGCTGACCCGCGATCTGCGCAAAAAGACCTCGGTGCCGATCCTTCTCCTGACCGCACGGGGCGAGACGGCGAACCGGATCGAGGGGCTGGAGGCGGGGGCGGATGATTACCTCGCCAAGCCCTTCGAGCCGAAGGAGCTTTTGTTGCGGGTGGCCGCGATCCTGCGCCGGGTGCCGCAGGTGAGCGAGGCCGATCAGCCGCCAAAAATGCTGCATATGGGCCAGGTGCGCTATGATATGGACCGGGGCGAATTGTGGCGGGGGCCCGAACTGGTGCGGCTGACGGCAACCGAGGCCGCTTTGATGCGGCTGTTTGCGGCAAGCGCAAATGAGGCGATCTCGCGCGAGCGGCTGGTCCTCGACATGGGCCGCGAGGAAGAGGCGCAGGAACGGGCGGTCGATGTGCAGATCACCCGGCTCAGGCGCAAGATCGAGGATGATCCCAAGGTGCCGCGCTATTTGCAGACGGTACGGGGCGAGGGCTATATGCTGGCGCCAGACTGAGGCGGCCGAACGCGGGGGGCCTGCCCCCGCACCCGCCGAAGTATTTAGGTCAGGAGGAAGGGGCATTGATGCTGGTTTTCTCAGATGGTGCTTTCGCGCGGCATCTGGTGCCTGAGGGGCATCCGGAGCGGCCGGAGCGGATGGCTGCAGTCGCGCGGGGCCTCGCCGGGCTTGAACTGGAAACGCGGCCCGCACCTTTGGCATCAGAGGCAGAGCTCTTGCGCTGTCACCCGGCGGATTATGTCGCCCGGGTCAAGGCAGCCGTGCCTGCAACTGGCCTCAGAGCGATTGATGGCGATACCTGGCTCTCTCCGGGGTCATGGGAGGCAGGGCTTCGTGCCGTGGGTGGCGCCTGTGCAGCGGTGGATGCGGTACTTGGCGGCGAGGCACGGGCGGCTTTTGTGGCGGCGCGCCCGCCGGGCCATCATGCGGAAGCGGCGGTTGCGATGGGGTTCTGCCTTTTCGGCACTGTGGCGATTGCGGCGAGGCGGGCGCTGGATCATCACCGGCTGACCCGCGTCGCGGTGCTGGATTTCGACGTGCATCACGGCAACGGGACGCAGGATCTGTTATGGGATGAGGCGCGGGTGCGCTTTGTCTCTTCGCAGCAGATGCCGCTTTTTCCCGGCACGGGATATGCGGATGAGCGCGGCGCGCATCGGCAGATCACCAATCTGCCGCTTAACCCCGGATCGGACGGGCGGGCGATGTGGGCGGCCTGGGCGCCGGAGCTGGAGCGGCTCCGGGCCTGGAAACCAGAGCTGATCCTGCTCAGCGCCGGGTTTGACGCGCATATCGACGATCCGCTGGGGGGCCTCGGCTGGACGACGGCGGATTTCGCCCGGCTGACGCGCGCGATTGCCGATCTCGCAGCGGGCTGCGGTGCAGGGGTCGTATCCTGCCTCGAAGGGGGCTATGATCCGGGCGCGCTGGAAGATACTGTCCGCGCGCATGTGAGCGAGCTGAGCAGGACCCCCCGATGAGCCAGAAACCCGTTGCGGAAATGAGTTTTGAAGAAGCCATGGCGGCGCTGGAATCGGTTGTCGGCCAGCTGGAGCGTGGCGATGTCGCGCTGGAACAATCTATCAGCCTTTATGAATTCGGCGACAGTCTGAAAAAGCACTGTGCCGCGAAACTCGCCGAGGCCGAGGCGCGCGTCGAAATGATCCGCGTCCAAGAAGGTCGCGCCACCGGCACCGCTCCGGCGGAGGGGCTGTGAGCTTTCCCGAACTGCTGAAGGCCGATGCCAGCCGGGTGCAGCTCTGGCTGCGCGATATGCTGGCCGGGCGCGCCGATCTGCCGGTGATTGCAGCGATGCGCTATGCGCTGAAGGGCGGCAAGGGGTTGCGCGGTTTTCTGGTGCTGGAATCGGCACGGCTTTTCGGGGTCGACCCGAAAGCTGCGCTGCCCGTCGCGGCCGCGGTCGAGGCCCTGCATGCCTATAGTCTGGTCCATGACGACCTGCCGGCGATGGATGATGATGACCTGCGGCGCGGCTTGCCGACCGTACATGTGAAATGGGATGAGGCCACCGCGATCCTGGCCGGTGATGCCCTGCAGACCCTCGCATTTGAGGCGTTGACCGATCCGGTGATCGGAGCAGCAGAGCGGCGAATTGCGCTGGTTCAGGCCCTTGCAAAGGCCTCGGGCGCCGAGGGGATGGTACTGGGTCAGGCGCTGGATATTGCTGCCGAGACCGCCGGTCGCACGTTGTCGCTGGCAGAGATCACCGCGCTCCAGGCAGGCAAGACCGGCGCACTGATCGGTTTTTCGGCCAGTGCCGGGGCGCTGATTGCCGGCGAAGACCCGGCGCCTTTGCGGGCCTATGCCGCGGCGCTTGGCCTTGCGTTCCAGATCCATGACGATGTCCTTGATGTCACGGGCGATGCCGGCATCACCGGCAAGCGCACCGGCAAGGATGAGGGGCGCGGCAAGGCCACTTTCGTCTCGCTTCTGGGGCTTGAACCGGCCCGTGCCCGCGCCTCCGGACTGATCCGCGAGGCCGAAGCCGCGCTTTCTCCCTATGGGGCGCGGGCCGAAAATCTTGTCGCCGCCGCCCGTTTCACCATATCAAGACAGGCCTGACCCCACAGGCCGCGCCGCTTCCCAGGAGCCTCCCCATGGCAGCATCCTCCACCATCCTCGACCGGGTGCATTTCCCGTCCGATATGAAGGCGCTTTCCGATGCCGAATTGCGCCAGCTGGCCGATGAGGTACGGGCCGAGACGGTTGCAGCAGTCTCGGTGACCGGCGGCCATTTGGGGGCGGGGCTTGGCGTGGTCGAGCTGACAGTGGCGCTCCATGCCGTGTTCGACACGCCGAAGGACAAGCTGATCTGGGATGTCGGCCATCAATGTTACCCGCATAAGATCCTGACCGGGCGGCGCGACCGGATCCGCACGCTCCGGATGGAGGGCGGGCTTTCGGGATTCACCAAACGCTCGGAAAGCCCCTATGATCCGTTCGGCGCGGCGCATAGCTCGACCTCGATCTCGGCGGCGCTTGGCTTTGCGATGGCGGCGGATCTGGGTGGTGATGCCGGAGATGCGATTGCGGTCATTGGCGATGGCTCGATGTCGGCAGGCATGGCCTTCGAGGCGATGAACAATGCAGGCGCGCTGAAAAAGCGGCTTTTCGTGGTGCTGAACGACAATGAGATGTCGATCGCGCCGCCGGTCGGTGCGCTCTCGGCCTATCTCAGCAAGCTTTACGCGGAAGCCCCGATGCAGGATCTGAAAGAGGTTGCAAAGGGCTTTGTCTCGCTGCTCCCGGGCCCGCTGCAGGAAGGCGCGAAACGCGCGAAAGAAATGCTCAAGGGCATGGCGGTGGGGGCACGCTGTTTGAGGCGCTTGGCTTTACCTATGTCGGGCCGATTGATGGTCATGATCTCGACCAGCTGCTGCCCGTCCTCAGGACGCTGAAGGCGCGATCGCATGGGCCGGTCGTGCTGCATGTGCTGACGAAAAAGGGCAAAGGCTACGGCCCGGCTGAGAATGCGCCGGATCGGGGCCATGCACGGGCGAAATTCGACCTGGTGACCGGCGAGCAGAAAAAGACGCCCTCCAACGCCCCGTCCTATACGAAAGTCTTCGCCGAAAGCCTGATCCAGGAGGCCGAACGCGACGAAAAGATCGTCGGCGTGACGGCGGCAATGCCGGATGGGACCGGGCTGGATCTGTTCGGGGCACGCTTCCCGCGCCGGCTGTTCGATGTGGGGATCGCCGAGCAACATGCGGTCACATTCGCCGCCGGGCTGGCGGCGGGGGGATGAAGCCTTTCTGCGCGATCTATTCGACCTTCCTGCAGCGTGGCTATGACCAGGTGGTGCATGATGTCGCGATCCAGCGTCTGCCGGTGCGCTTTGCGATTGACCGGGCGGGGCTGGTCGGCGCAGATGGCGCGACCCATGCGGGCTCGTTCGACGTGGCCTTCCTTGCAAACCTGCCGGGGATGGTGGTGATGGCTGCGTCCGATGAGGCCGAGCTGAAACATATGGTCGCCACGGCCGCGGCCTGGGATGAAAGCCCGATTGCCTTTCGCTATCCGCGGGGCGAGGGCATGGGCGTCGAGATGCCGGCGCGGGGCGAGATGCTCGAGATCGGCCGCGCCCGGCTGCTGCAAGAGGGCAACCGGGTGGCGATCCTTTCCTTCGGGACCCGGCTTGCCGAGGTGCTGAAAGCCGCCGAAGCGCTGAGCGCGCGCGGCCTCGCGCCAACCGTGGTGGATGCGCGCTTTGCCAAGCCGCTGGACCGCGATCTGATCCTGCGGCTGACCCGCAACCATGAAGCGCTGATCACGGTCGAAGAAGGCGCGGTAGGCGGTTTCGGCAGCCATGTGGCGCAGCTGCTGGCAGATGAGGGCGTGTTCGATGGCGGGCTGAAATACCGCTCGATGGTGCTGCCCGATATCTTCATCGACCAGGCCAGCCCCGAGGCAATGTACCGCGTCGCCGGTATGGATGCCGCCCGGATCGAAGCCAAAGTGCTCGAGGTGCTGGGCATTGCCAGCGCCAGAAACCGGGCCTGAACGCTGCGCCCTGAACCCGTTTCCTTTCAAGGAAACGGACAAATTCCTGTAAAGGAATTTTGCCGAAATCTTTAAAGATTTCGGGTCACAGGCCCAGGGGTTTCAGCAATCCGTCAAACGGCGTCCAGTCGTCGATCTCCAGCCGTACCACCAGTGTCAGGACTTTCAGGCGGAAGGCCGGTGGCAACCGCGCCGCATCCTTCTCGGTCGTGACCAGCTGCGCGCCGAGCAGCACCGCCTCGGCCTCCAGCCGCGCGATCAGCGCGGGCGAGAGCTTCTGGTGATCATCCAATGCCTCCGCCCTGACCAGCTCGGCCCCTTCGGCCCTGAGCGTCGCAAAGAACTTCTCCGGATTGCCGATGCCGGCAAAGGCGAGCACACGCTCCTGCCGCCAGTCCATCCCATTTGCAGCGGCACGAGCCGGCCCGACAGCCTTGGGATGCCACCCAGGGCCCGCCCCAGATCAGATCGAACCGCGTCTGGGCCGCCGTGTCACCGATCGCAAGCACCGCATCTGCCCGCGCCAGACCCGCCGCCACCGGCTCGCGCAATGGCCCCGCCGGGATGCAGAGCCCATTGCCGAAGCCCTGGCCCGCATCCACCACCACCAGTGACAGATCCTTCACCACCGCAGGGTTCTGATGCCCGTCGTCGAGCAAGATCACTCCGGCACCATCTGCGACCGCAGCCTTCACCCCTTCGGCGCGGTCCTTCGCCACCCAGACCGGCGCGAAAGGCGCGATCAGCAGCGGCTCGTCACCGGTCAGATCGGCGGCATGCCGGGTCACATCGACCCGCAAGGGGCCATTGGCTGATCCGCCATAGCCGCGGGTGACCACCTGGACCTGATGCCCCCGCGCAGTCAGATGCGCGATCAGGGCCATGACGGTCGGGGTCTTGCCGACGCCGCCCGCGTTCAGATTGCCGACGCAAATCACCGGCACCGGCGCGCGGTATCCGCCCGCCTGCCGCAGCCGCCGCGCGGTTGCCGCCGCATAAATTCCGCCCAAAGGCTGCAGGAGCCGCGCCTTCAGTCCCGGCGCGTCCGGCGGGTTGTCCCAGAACCCCGGTGCGCGCATCAGATCCGCCCCTGCGCTTTCGCCGCCGCCAGCGCCTTGCGCAGATCGGCGAGCACGGCCTCGGTCACCTCGGCCCCATCCGAGACCACGCCCCAGGCGGCCTGCGCCAGACGCGCGGTGCGGTCGGGCGCCAGAAGATCGCCAAGCGCCTCGCTCAGATCGCGGATCGAGGCCACCGCGCGCGCTGCCCGCCCCACCAAGCCGCCCGATCTGCGGACCAAACCCCCCCGGTCGCGGCCCGTGCAGGATCGCCGAGCCAAGCGCCGCCGGTTCGAGGCCACCGCGCGCGCTGCCCGCGCCGCACCAAGCCGCCCGATCTGCGGACCAAACCCCCCGGTCGCGGCCCGTGCAGGATCGCCGAGCCAAGCGCCGCCGGTTCCAGCGGGCTGGTCAAAAGCCCGGTGCCCGACAGGCCGCCGCCCAGATAGCTGACCGGCGCCAGCCTGTACCACAGACCAAGCTCGGCGGCATCATTCACGATATAGATCGCGGTCTCGGTCTCGGGCTCTTCTTCGTCACTGCGCGAGGCGGTGACCCAGCCCTGTTCTGCAAGTTCCCGCGCCAGCGGCGCGGCCCGTGCGGGATCTTCCGGCATAACGATCAGCAACAGGCGGTGCGCCAGCTGCATCGCATATTGCTGTGCCGCCAGCACCGCGCCCTCCTCAGAGCGCGGCACCCGCGCGCCGAACCAGACCGGCCGCGTCATCATCGCGGTCGCCAGATATTCCCGCTCTGCCTCGAGGCAGGGAAGCGCGAGCGAGCTTTCCTCCATCCGGCCCGCGCTGACCACCCGCGCAGGCGGGATGCCGGCGCGCCGCCAGGCCCGCATCGCCGCCTGGTCAATCGCATAGACCTGGGACAAGGCCGAAACCGAGCGCCGCATCGCGCCCGGGATCCAGCTTTCATGCCCGCGCAGAAACCAGGGATCGCTGGCATCCGCCATGATCAGCATCAGCTGCCGCTCGGCACATTCATGCAAAAGCGCCGGCCGGATCTCGCCTTCGGAAAACACAACCGCATCGGGGCGCCAATGGTCGAGAAAGTCGCGCACCGTCTGCGCAGCGTCTTCCGGGGCCTGGTCAAAGATCACACCCTTCGCCCGCGGGCCGCCGCTTTCGCCGGTCATCAGCACGGCGACGCCATCTTCTTCGATCAGCCGCCGCGCCAGCTCGCGCATAGCCGAAAGCGATGCCTGGCCCGGCACATGCAGCCAGATCAGCCCGCCCAGCGGGCGGGCCGGACGCTCTGCATGGCTGTGTCTCCGGCGACCCGTTGCCGGCCACCAGCCTCTCGACGGCGCGGTCGCCATGGGTCAGCCGGCCTGAGCCGCCGGCGCGGTCAGCTCTTCGTCCCGCAGACGATGAAGATGCGCGATGAAATATCGGGTATGGGCATCATCGACCGTGCGCTGCGCCTCGGCCTTCCAGGCGACATAGGCGCTGTCATAATCGGGGAACATGCCGACAATATGGATCTTGTCCGCATCGCGGAACTGGGTCGAGTCCGGCGAGACCAGCTCGCCGCCAAACACCAGATGAAGTCTCTGCGCCATGGTATTCCTTCCCGTCAGCGGGCCCGTCAGCGGGGCGGTCCTTCAGCAGCGCCGGACCGCAGTCACCGGCCGGATGCCGGGCGCAGTCTACAGTGCCACGACTGCGGGGAAAAGACGGCGGGCGGTCCTGAGGAAACTCTTACCTTGATATGAACGCCTTCGCCGATCACAATGCGCGCAAATGCCCGTAATCGGGCCGTTCCAGGAGAATTAATGATGGATCTTAGTAATATTTCAGGCACAAACGCCGTCCTGGTGGCGATTGCCGTCTTTGTCATCCTCTGCATTTTTCTGGGCGTCCGCATCGTTCCGCAATCGGAAAAACATGTGGTCGAACGCTTTGGCCGGCTGAAATCCGTATTGGGGCCGGGGATCAATTTCGTTGTGCCCTTCCTGGACCGCATCGCCCATCGCGTTTCGGTGCTGGAGCGTCAGTTGCCCACCGCCAGCCAGGACGCCATCACCGCCGATAACGTGCTGGTCAAGGTGGAAACCTCGGTCTTCTACCGCGTGACCGAGCCGGAAAAGACCGTCTACCGGATTCGCGATATCGACGGCGCCATCGCCACCACCGTCGCCGGCATCGTGCGTTCGGAAATCGGCAAGCTGGAACTGGACCAGGTGCAATCGAACCGCAGCCAGCTGATCGAGCGGGTGCGCGAGCAGGTTGCCGCCATGGTCGATGACTGGGGCGTCGAGGTGACCCGGGCCGAGATCCTTGATGTCAATCTCGATGACGCGACGCGATCGGCGATGTTGCAACAGCTGAACGCGGAACGCGCGCGGCGCGCGCAGGTGACCGAAGCCGAGGGCAAGAAACGCGCGGTCGAACTGCAGGCCGATGCCGAGCTCTACCAGGCGGAACAGCAGGCGAAAGCCAAGCGCGTCACCGCCGAGGCCGAGGCCTTCGCGACCTCGGTGATCGCCGCCGCCATCGCCGAGAATGGCATCTCTGCGGCGCAGTATCAGGTGGCGCTGAAACAGGTCGAGGCGCTGGAAGCCGTGGCCAAAGGCCAGGGCAAACAGACCATCCTGATCCCGGCCCAGGCGCTTGAGGCCTTCGGAAATGCATTCAACATGCTTAAGGCCAGGTGATGGAACAGATCTGGAGCACCTGGTGGAGCTGGATCGTGCTGGGCCTGGCGCTCGGCATGGTCGAGGTGATCGTGCCGGGCTATATTTTCGTAGGCTTCGCGGTCGGCGCGGCGCTGACCGGGCTGGTCGTGCTGGTCGGGATCCCTGCCGGGCTGCCAATGCTCCTTGCGATCTTTGCGGTGCTGTCGCTGATTTCCTGGCTGGTGATCCGCCGGCTGCTGGGCACCCGCGACGGCCAGGTGAAGACCTGGGACCGCGATATCAACGACAATCCGTAAGCCGGTCATGGCCGGCTTCAACGGCGCAAAAGCCGCGTTTTTTCACCTGAACGGTGGTGAAGCGCGGCTTTTGACTTATCTGCGCGACGACTTCCCGCATCTGCCCTGGCCGGGCCACTGGGACCTGCCCGGCGGCGGGCGCGAAGGGGCAGAGACCGCCGAGGCCTGTCTGCTGCGCGAGCTTTGGGAGGAATTCGGCCTTACCCTCCCTGCCACGCGACTGCTGCACCGGGCTGAATTTCCGCCCATGACCGGCGGCGGCCTGCCGGGGGTCTTTTTCGCTGCGGAAATCACCATATCTGAAATCGCCGCGATCCGCTTCGGCAGCGAAGGCCAATGCTGGGAGATGATGCGGCTCACCGACTATCTCAGCCACCCCCGCGCCATCCCGGCACTATGCGCGCGGCTGCGCCATGTCGCGCCTCTGTTTGGCATAACGCCTTAGCGGAGCCGTCAGACGCCAAGCCCGCGCATGAAGCCATGATGCAAGGCAGGCGGCGCTGCGACAACGCCATCGCTTTGCGGCACCCTGCGGTTGAACACCAGATCCGCACCGTGGCGGTCGGTAACCCTGCAGCCCGCCGCCGCCGCGATCAGGCTGCCCGCCGCCGCATCCCATTCCCAGGTCTGGCGCAGCGTCAGCATGGCATCCGCCCGCCCCTCGGCCGCCAGACAGAGCCGGTAGGCCAGTGACGAGCGGAACACCCGGTTCACATCCGGGATGCCGCCCGGCCATTGCGCCGGGTCAAGATTGACGCGGTTGGTCATCACGCTGGCCCCGGTCAGATCCGCGCGCGAAGACGCCCGGATCTCGCGGCCATTGCACAAAGCCGGCCCGCCAAGCCGCGCGCTATAGGTCAGATCGCGGGCCGGCAGATGCACCACCCCCGCCACGACGATCCCGCTCCGTACAAGCGCCAGCGACAGCGCGAATTCCTTTTCTCCGGCGAGAAAGGCGCGGGTGCCGTCGATCGGGTCAACGATAAACACATCCTCATGCCCCAGCCTTTCGAGGTCATCCGGGGTTTCCTCGGAGAGCCAGCCGTAAGAGGGTCGCGCCGCCATCAGCGTCTCGCGCAGGCTGCGGTCAACCGCGAGATCGGCCTCGGAAACCGGGCCGGCATCATCGGGCTTTTCCCAGGCTTCGGGCGCGCGCCGCCAGTAGATCAGCGCGATCGGCCCCGCCGCCCGGGCGGCGCGTTCCAGCAGATCGAGATCTTCGGCATCCCTGTCAGGCCCCAGATCACGCCCCAGATCACGCACCGGCAATGGTCATTCCGTCGATCAGGATCGAAGGCACCCGTATCGCAAGATGCGGGCGCGCATCATTGGCCTGGACGATCCGCCGCAGCATGTCGCGCAGATTGCCCGCGATGGTGCATTCATGGACCGGATGCGAGAGGCGGCCCTTCTCGACCCACCAGCCCGACGCCCCGCGCGAGTAATCGCCCGTGGTCGGGTTGATGGTCGAGCCGATCAGCGAGGTGACCAGCAGCCCCGTCCCCATCTGCGCGATCAGATCGTCGCGGCTGGCGGCGCCCGGCGTCAGCTCCAGATTGGTCGTGCCCGGCGAGGGGGGCGCCGAAGGCCCGCGCATCGCATTGGCGGTCGGGCGCAGTTTCAGCCGCCGCGCAGTGGCGAGGTCGAGCACCCAGCTTGTCAGCACCCCATCCGCCACGAAATCCTTTGCCGAGGTCGCCAGCCCTTCGGCGTCAAAAATCCGCGAGGATGATCCGCGTTTGCGCAGCGGGTCTTCGCGCAGGCTGACCCCCGCCGGCAGCACCGGCTGATCCAGCAGATCGCGCGCCCAGGAGGCGCCGCGCGCCACTGCCTCGCCATTGATCGCGCCCAGCAGATGTCCGATCAGCGAAGAGGCGATCCTCTCATCATACAGAACCGGAAAAGTACCCGTCGGCGGTTTGACCGCGCCGAGCCGTTGCAGCGCCCGTTCTGCCGCGAGCCTGCCGATCCCGGCGCCATCGGGCAGATCAGTGGCCCAGGGCCGCGCTTCACCGGCGTAATCCCGTTCCATCGCGGTGCCAGAACCGCAAAAGGCCACGACCGACCGGCTGTGACCGCTGCGGCCATAACCGCCGGCAAAGCCGTTCGACTGCGCAAGATGCAGGGCGCGGCGCGAAAAGGTGGCCGAGGCTTCGGCCTGGGTGATGCCGTCGGCCTCGAGCGCTGCCGCTTCGAGCCCGCGCGCCGCCACTTCCAGCGCCGCCGCATCCGGGTCGGCACCGCCATCCTCCAGCTCCAGCCACGAGGACTCGCGCAGCTGCGCCAGATCGGCGGGGTCAGCCAGACCGATCGCCGCATCCTCCGGTGCCTCACGCGCCATCGCAACGGCGCGTTCCGCCAGCGCTGCAATCGTCACTGCGGAAATATCAGAGGCCGACACGCAGGCCTGGCGCTGGCCGATCAGCACCCGAAGCCCGATATCAGTGCCTTCGGCGCGTTCGGCCTGTTCCAGCTGGCCCTGACGGATATCGACCGAAAGCGCCGTGCCGCGCACCGCAAGCGCATCGGCCTGGTCGGCCCCGGCGGCGCGGGCGGCTTTCAGAAGATCATGGGTCAGTTCGGCAAGATCGGGCGCGGACATGCGTTATCCTTTGTGGGGCAAGGCAGAGGTAATCTGCCCCGCCCCCTGGCGCAAGGGCTGGCCCCGGCGCGGCGGCAGGGCAAACTCCGGCGGTTTCAGCGGATTTTGATCCCGTTGAGGAACAGACCCTTCTCGCGAAACTCGACCTCGGTATTCAGCGTATCCGGCGCTTCACCGGCGCGCCCCACCATCATAAGTGCTGCCCGTGCGCCCTGGACATCTTCGGCGCTGATCTGACCGGCCTTCGCCATCAGGTCGATCAGCCCATAAGCGCCTGTGGTCAGGATCGAGACACGGCCCGAAGGCAGCGGCAATCCGTCAAAAGTCACCAGATCCGAGAAATCAAAGCCCAACCCGCCCTGGCCGGTCGAGAGAACCCCAAGGCCCGCGAGTTTCATCTCGTTGATCTTAAAGCTGAACTCGGTAAAGGGCTGACCCGCATCGACCGGCGTCCAGCCGGGTTTCAGCATCGCTGGCTGCACCCCGTAACGGCCGCCCAGATCCAGCGCGAGGGTCAGCGGCTCATGCGGCAGCTCGGTGCCATTGCTGATCAGATGCCACATCTCATCCGACATGGTGATGTCACGCATCACATAGGCCGCCGACCAGTCCTGGGGTTTGGTCAGCCCGTTCAGCCCGGCCTCAAGGCCGATCCGGTATTCGCCGATCCCGTAGCTCATGCTGTGCGCCGGGAAATCGGGAATATCGCCGGTCAGCAGGAACTGCGTCCCTTTCAGCACCGTGGAATAGCCGATCTTCGTCGCATCAACCCCAAGCGCGAGATCCAGCGTGGCAAAGCCGATATCCCAAGTCGTCGGCGTGGTCGCGGTTCCGGCGGTGATTTCCGTTACGTCACCGGTGAATTCCGCATCCCCCAGCGAAAGGCTGACCTTGCCGCGCATCCCTGCATCAAGCAGCGCAAGCCAGGCCGCGACCGGGAAATCCCCGCCCGCCATCGCCGCCTCAGCCTCCTGGAGCGCAGGCGAATTGACCGGCATTGCGCCGGAAAAGCCCGCCGAGGATTTCCCCAGCCGGGCCGCCATCTCAGCACTGCCCGAGGCGTTTTTGCCGACCGCAACCCGGGCATTCAGCGTGTCAAAAGACACCGCCGCATCAATCAACGGCACATCCGTCGCAAGATCCTGCAGATAGCGCAGGACAAAGCTGTCCAGCACGACACTGGCGGTCACCGCGCCCTTTTCGGGCGGGATCGCCGGCACGAACCGGTCAAGTGTCAGCGTCATCGTCGGTGCCGCCGCCTGGAATTCTGCGCGTTCGCCCAGCCCCTGCACCGCAAGGTTCAGATCCGGTGCATCGACGGTGATGAACACCTTCTCTGGCCCGTTCTCTGGCCCGGAGTCCGCCCCGGGCGCATCGGCAGGCGCGTCGGGCAGCTCGAACATCAGCGGGAACCGGTCGGGAAGGATCACCGCCACCGACCCATCGGCCTGGTTGACCAGCTTCATCACCTCAAGCTGCAACATCCCCGTCTCATCGCCCATGTCGAGGCGCAGGTCCTGGAGCACGAGCTGGTTGCCCTCGCGGCTTTCGCTGGCGCTGAGCGTGCCGCCCGCCAGAGCGACACCATCCTGCCAGGCCGCCCACAGCTCCTGAGCGGTCACGCCCTGGGCCCAGGCCGCCGGCGGAAGGGCGGTCATCACGACCAGGGAACCGGCAAGGGCGGCAGAGTTGCGCAACAAAGAGGACATGTCAGGAGATTCCAAAAGACGAAGAGAGTGTTCCGGAGGACGGGCCCCCGGGCGGCGAAACGGGTTACAAAAGTTGCTGGCCGTTGACGAAGAGGCCCTTGTTGCGGAACTCGATTTCAGTCGTCAGCTGATCGGGGCCCGCGCCCGGGCGGGTGAACATGGCCATCCCCATGCGAATACCCGTCAGGTCGTTGGCGCTGACAATCCCAAGGGCCACCAGCTTGTCGATAAGTGCTGACACCCCCGCCAGATTGACCGTGATCCTGCCATCGGGCGCCGGAAAACCCTGGAAGGTCGTGGTATCGGTATTGTCGAAGCTCAGCGCGCCGCTGGCATCGAGTTGCGCGCCAAGCAGCTTTGCCAGACCCTGTTTCAGGTCGATCTGGTCGATGCGGGCCGGCGCTACGCTGGCGGAAGGATCCGCCGTCAGGTCCGGCGCGAAGACATCCTGCAGCCAGGCCCCCTTGCCGGTCAGGTCCACGATCAGCGTCGCCGGGTCGCGCGACAGTTGCGAGGTCGGGTCCGCAAGGCCCCAGACATAGTCCGAGACGGTTACGTCGACGAGGCGGCTCAGAAAGCTGAAATCGCCCGACAACCCGTCATTTGCGAGCGGTATCCCCATACGCAGCGTCACCTCGGTAAAGGCCGTCGCCACATCGGTCAGCCCTTCGGCCGGCGCCTCCATCCGGACATCGCCGCCCAGCAGCGAGACGCCCCAGTCAAAGCGCGCACCGTCAAACAGCAGGCCCAGATCACCGCCATCAAGCTTTGCGGTAAAGCCGCTGGTGGCCCCATCGGTCACCTCGAGCTGCGCCGTCAGCGCCCCGAATTCCGTCTGGCTGTCAAAGGCCAGCCCTTCTGCCAGGGCCGCCCTGATGTCGGTCAGCTTATCGGCCGGCAGCAAGGCGCCGCTGAAGGCCGTTTTCAGGCGCGCAAGGGTGACGGTTCCGGAAAACCGGGACCCAGCCTCTTCCGCCCCGCCCGCTTCTGCCCAGCCCGTCTCCTTGCCCGAGACATTCAGGGTCATCGGCCCCAGAACCATTTCGGACCGGACCGAGGCAGGTTCGCCATCTTCCTGTACCAGCTGGTATTTGCCGGACATCTGTTCGCCGGTCAGCTGCCCCTGAACATCCTGAAGATCGCCCGCTTCATCGCGCAATTCGGTCAGCTTCGCCTCGAACCCGGCGATGGTATAATCATAGGTGATCGCATCCACTGTGCCCGACGCGATCGTTTCGGCCCCGGTCTGGCGGATCTCGGCCTTTAGAACCGGGCCGTCTGCCGCGCTGTCTTTCACCATGTATTCAACGCGGATCACATCTGACATGGTCACCGCAACGGTGCCGTCCCTGCGCCCGGTCAGGGTCAGCCGGTCGGCCTGCATCTGTATATTTGCAGGCCCCCCGGGATCGCCCGCGCGGGTCTCGAGGCCGGTGATCACCAGCGCATCGCCCTCACGGGTCTCAGAGGCGGCGGTGACAGACCCGCCCCCCCGCGACGCTGGCCTTCCAGCTGTCCCAGACCTCTTCGGGGGTCAGCGCCCAGGCCGCCTGAGACGGAAGAACAAGCGCCAGCACAGTTGCCGCAGAAATGGTCCAGCGCGTCATCCTCAACCCCGATGCGGAAAATCACTGCCATATCGTCGGTCCTGGCCCGGGGCGCGTCAAGTGGAGGTTGACATAGCTTGACTGCGATTCGATTGACATTTTCGACAGTCAGGCAAAGCAGACAGCCAGGGATAAGCGTGATGATTGCAACCGAAGACCAGGGCGCGCTGCGGATCATCCGCCTGAGCCGCGCCGACAAGGCCAATGCGCTGACCCGTGAGATGCTGGACGCGGTGGCGCTGGCCGCAGAAACCGCCTGGGCGGCGGGTGTGAAAGCCCTCGTCCTGACCGGCGAGGGGCGGGTCTTTTCTGCCGGTGCCGATCTTGAGGCGATGGGCCAGGGGCTGGGGCGCGACCCGGCCTGGGAACGGGCTTCGGGCGCGATTGCCGCTTTCCCCGGCCTGTCGGTTGCGGCGCTGAACGGCACGCTGGCGGGCGGCGCCTTTGGCATTACGCTGGCCTGTGATCTTCGCATTGCCGTTCCGGGGGCGAATTTCTTCTACCCGGTGATGCGGCTTGGCCATCTGCCGCAGCCCTCAGACCCCGGGCGCCTGATCGCGCTGATCGGCCCGGCCCGGGCGCGGATGATCCTGATGGCCGGGGCGAAAATCGGCGCGGAAGAGGCGCTGTCCTGGGGGCTGATCGACCGCATCACCCCGGCGGAAAACCTGATGGAGACAGCCGCTGACCTTGCGAAAGACGCGCTTGCCGCACCGGCCATCCATCTTGAGACCATCGCCCGTATGACGCGCTGAAAAGGCTCAGCGCCCCTCGGCCCGATCGGTCACCTCAGACGGATAGGGCACGCTGGTGATCTCGCCAAGGATCGCCAGCGCCCCGGTGATCAGCGCCCGGATGCCGTCGCGGTGTTCGGGATCGATCCCCTCCGCGCCCTCGGCCCGGAGCTGCCAGGCTGCAGCCGGTCAGACTGAAGGCGCCCAGACTGAAGGCGCTCAGCCGGAGAGCCCCGCGCGGGCAGAACCGTATCGGCCACCGCCACGCAGTGAAAAGCGACGGTCAGCATCAGCCAGCGCGCCTGGGCAAAGCTCAGCCCGCGCGACCCGGCCAGCTCCTCCTGATGCGCCACGATCTTTTCTGTCATCTCGCGCGTGATCATATCGCCCCGCAAAAGCCAGGGCGCGATTCCGGGATGGGCCCCGACCAGGCCCCAGATTGAAGTCGCGAAATCCCAAAGCCATGAGGCCAGCGGCACCTCGGGGCCCGGGCGTGGAAATTCCCATCGCAGAAAGGCGGCCTCGGCCACAAGGCTGCGCAGATCCGCAAGGCCCCGCACATGTTTATACAGCCCCATATGGCTGACCCCGAGCCGCGCTGCGACCCCCACGACCGTCAGATCGTTCAACCCGATGGCGATGCCGGCATCGGCGATCCTGTCGCGGGTGATGGTTGCCGGTCGGCCCCTGGCGGGCGGGGACGGGCTGAGACTCATGGCTTTCCCTTTTGCAGCGGATCGGGCTTCCGGCTGTGCTGAAGCTTTGAAAGCGTAACGCATAATCATAATTTATCCAATATATTCTATAGCTTGTCGCAAGGTGTCGCGAGAAGTTGACGGTTTTGGTCAATTAGATTATAGGGCTGCAACCAGTTTTAGTTTAGCATCATGCAACTAAATCCCGCAGGGACAATGATCATGAACCAGCCTGACCCGCATTCTGACGTGCATTCCCGGTCCATCGGGCGCTTCGTCCCCCTTTCTCCGCTCCACCGCCGGGGCAGCACATCGTTGCTGCTGACGTCGATGCTGGCCGGGTTCGCGCTTTTGCCGGTCTCTGGCCTGCCTGCCGCCGCCCAGGCCGTGACCGAAGACGAAGAGGCCGCAAAGCAAGACGGCGCAGTCGCGCTTGGCACCATCATCCTGCAAGGCGGCGGCACGCCGGCGCCCTATGCCGGAGGTCAGGTGGCCACCGGCAGCGCGGTGGGCCTTCTGGGCAATAAGGACGTGCTCGATACGCCTTACAGCACGGTCGCCTATACCGAAGACTTTGTGCAGAACCGCGAGGCCCAGGATGTCGGGGCGGTGATTGGCGCGACCGACCCTTCGGTCTATGTCCCCAACAAACGCAATATTTTCGAGACCTATACGATCCGGGGTTTTTCCGGATCGGCCGATGATCTGACCTTCGGCGGGCTGATCGGCATGGCCCCCAATATGCGCGGCACGACCGAGATGGCCGAGCGGGTGGAAGTGCTGAAAGGTCCTTCGACCTTCCTTTACGGCATGCCCCCGGGCGGCAGTGTCGGCGGCGCGGTGGCGTTGCAACCCAAACGCGCGGGTGATGAGCCCCTGACCCGCCTCACCTCGACCTACAGCTCTGACAGCCTTTACGGCATTCATGCCGATATCGGCCGCCGCTTTGGCGCGAATAAGGAATGGGGCATCCGTGTCAACGCGGTCTCGCGCGATGGCGACACGGCGGTCGATGGCGAGAAGCATGGGATGAATATGGGCGCGCTCGCGCTGGACTGGCGGGGCGAGCGCGCCCGGGTCTCGCTGGATTATTACAATATCCGCGAGAAGATGCGGGGCATCAACTATTTCGGCGTCTCGGCCGGGGCCGCCGTCACGGTGCTGCCCGAGCCGCGCGACGGCTCCAACACCCTCGCCGCGCCCTGGTCGTTCAACACCAATTCGACCGAGACCGTCCTGCTGCGCAGCGAGATCGATCTGACGGACAGCATCACCGCCTGGGCAGCCTATGGCCATAAATCGGGCGGCTATGACGCGCTGATCACCTCGAGCCAGATCACCAGCAATGCCGGCGCGCTTTCGGTCAGCGGTGTGCGGTCGCAACGTCAGGGCAGCCAGAATTCCGGCGAGGTCGGCGTTCGGGGCAGCTTTGTCACCGGATCGGTCGGCCATGACTGGGTCGTGACCGCAACCAGCTACGATTCCTCGAACACCTTCAAGGATCGCCGTTTCGCGGTCAGTTCGGTCACCAATATCCAGAACCCCGACTGGGGTCCCGCGCCGGATCTGACCGCCTATAATGCCAGCGGCCCGACATCGATCATGGATCTGAAGCTGGCCAGCCTCGGCCTGTCGGATACGCTGAAATTCATGGATGACCGGCTGCAGGTGACGCTTGGCCTGCGCTATCAGACGGTGAAAAGCGCGAGCACCGCGATCAGCGCCACGGGCGTCCATACTCCGGGTGCACGCTACGATTCCAGCAAGACCTCGCCCGCCATCGCCTTTGTCTGGAAGGCCAGCGAGCAGCTGTCTTTCTACGGCAATTATATCGAGGGCCTGAGCGCCGGTCAGGCCGCGCCTGCCACCGCCGTGAATGCGGGCGAGGTGCTGCCGCCCTACCAGACCAGACAGGTTGAGATCGGCGCGAAATGGGATCTGGGCCGCCTGACCACCACAGTCGCACTGTTCCAGATCGAAAAGCCCAGCGCCTATCTTGATCCGGTCACGCTGATCTATGGCACCTTTGGCGAGCAGCGCAATCGCGGGATCGAGCTGAATGCGTTCGGCGAGGTCCAGGACGGGTTGCGGCTCATCGGTGGGGTATCTTACACCGATGCCAAGGTGACGAAAGCCAGCACCGCGGCCACCACCGGCAAGACTGCGGCGGGCACGCCTGCTTTCATGGCCAAGCTCGGGGTGGAATATGACCTGCCCTCGCTTCCCGGCCTGACGCTGAACGCCAATGTGAACCATACCGGCAAGCGATATGCCAATAATACCAACACGCTGTCGCTGCCGTCGTTCACAGTGCTCGATATCGGCGCGCGCTATGAGACCGAAGTCCGTGGCAACCCGCTGACGCTGCGCGCCACGGTGCAAAACGTCACAAACGAGGCCTATTGGGCCGGCGGCAGCCTCGCGGGCGGCTATGGCGCGCCGCGCACGGTGCTGCTGTCGGCGTCGGTCGATTTCTGACCGGACCTTCGCTGACCAGCCCCCCGCAACCGCCTCCGGGCAGTGCGGGGGCTTTCCATTCCGTTCCCGCATCGGCCTGACCAGATGACGCGCCTTGCGCTGCCCCTGATATTCCTTGCGCTCTGCCTCGCCTCAATCCTGACCGGGGTGAGCCGCATGAGCCTCGCTTCCCTCTGGTCGTTCGAGACCGGGGCCTGGCTTACCCTGACGGCAAGCCGGTTGCCGCGTCTTGCGGCGGTGGTGCTCAGCGGCGCCGGGCTGGCGGTTTGTGGCATCATCCTGCAGCAGATCCTCAGAAACCGCTTTGTCGAACCCGCCACCACCGGCGGGCTGGAGGCCGCGAAACTCGGGATCCTCGTCGCGATCACCCTGGCGCCGGGGCTGGGCCAGGTCAGCCGCATGGTGCTGGCGATGATGTTCTGCCTGGCCGCGAGCCTGATCTTCGTCGCGATCATCAGCCGCATCCGGTTTCGCGACACGGTTTTCGTGCCGGTTGCCGGCCTGATCTACGGCGCCGTGCTGGGGGCCATAGCCGAATTCTACGCCTGGTCGCATAACATCCTGCAAGACATGCAGGGCTGGATGCTGGGCGATTTCTCGCGGATCGTGCAGGGCAATTACGAGATCATCTGGCTGATCCTGCCGGTCGTCGTGGTGACCTATGCCTTTGCCCGCCGCTTCACCCTGCTGGGGATGGGCGAGGAAACGGCGACCAGCCTCGGGCTCAGCTATGGCACCATGGTGGCGCTTGGCCTTTTGCTGGTTTCAGCCACGGTGGCGGCGACGGTGATCGCGGCCGGGACCATTCCCTTCGTCGGACTGGTGATCCCGAACCTTGTGCGGCTGACCCATGGTGACAATCTCGCGCGGACCCTGCCGCTTGTCGCAACCGGCGGCGCCACATTGCTGCTGGCCTGCGATTTGATCGGGCGCGTGGTGATCTGGCCCTATGAGGTGCCGGTCGGGCTGACGGTCGGCGGGATCGGCGGGCTGATCTTCCTCGCTTTGATCCTTCGGAGGGGGAAATGACCCGCCCCCTTGCGATCACCGCAGCGCTGATTGCTCTGGCCCTGCTTTATGTGGCTTTGGGGTCGGGCCTCGATTTCGGCTATGTCATCCCGCGCCGCCTGATCAAACTTGCCGCAATGGTGACCGGCGGCATTGCGGTCGCACTGGCCTCGATCACCTTCCAGACCCTTGCCGGAAACCGCATCCTGACCCCCGCAGTCATGGGCTATGAGGCGGTCTGCCTGATGATGCAGGCGCTGCTGGTTCTGATCCTCGGCACCGGGAGCCTGATACTCTGGGGCGGTCAGGGGTCGATCCTGATCACGCTGGCGGCCATGCTGGCCTGGTCTTTCCTGCTGCATCACTGGCTGTTTCGCCGCGCGCGGGGCGATATCTGGTTCCTGATGCTGGTGGGAATCGTGCTGACCATGGTGATTTCCACCTTCACCCAGTTCATCCAGCTGCGGATCAGCCCGGGCGAGTTCGCGGTCTTCCAGGGCTTTGCCCAGGTCTCATTCGAAAGGGTCGAGACCACGCGTCTGATCATCTCTGCCCTCGCCCTGACCCTGGTCGCGGCGCTGATCTGGCGGCGCGTGCCGGTGCTGGATGTGATGGCGCTTGGCCGCGACCAGGCGATCTCACTGGGCGTCGACCACGCGCGCGAGACCCGCCATCTTCTGGCGCTGATCGCGGTCCTGGTGGCAGTATCCGTCAGCCTGATCGGCCCCACCGCGTTCATGGGGATCTTCGTTGCCAATGCCGCCCGCGCCATGGCGCGCGGTCCCGGCCACCGCCAGACGCTGCCTGTTGGAGCGGCCGTGGCCATCGGGCTTTTCCTGCTGGCCGAGCTGGCAGCAGCCCAGGTCTTCGACCACCGCACCACGGTCGGCATCCTGATCAACCTCACCTGCGGCGCCTGGTTCCTGCTGTTGATGCTGCGCCGCCGGAGCTTTGCATGACCCCGGACACCGCCATGATCACCACCACTGACCTCTCGATGAAACATGGCAGCCGCCTTGTGCTGTCAGGCCTGACGACGGCTTTCCCCCAGGGACAGCTCAGTGCGATCATCGGGCCGAACGGCGCCGGAAAGTCGACGCTTCTGATGCTGATGGCCCGCCTTGCGCGCCCTTCCGGCGGCAGGGTCACCGTCGCGGGCCAGGATATCGCCACGATCGCACCTGCCGCTTTCGCCCGCCAGGTCGCGACGCTGCGCCAGTCGCCCGGCGTCGATCTGCGCCTCACGGTCGGGGATCTGGTCGCCTTTGGCCGCTTTCCCTATAGCCGGGGCCGCCTTGATGCCGCCGACCGCCGCGCGATAGACGAGGCCATTGCGCGGCTCGCGCTCGACCCGTTGCGCGACACGCTGATCGACGAGCTGAGCGGCGGCCAGCGCCAGATGGCTTTCCTTGCCATGACCATCGCCCAGGACACGCCCTGCCTTTTGCTCGACGAGCCGCTGAACAATCTCGATATCCGTCATGCCGCCGGCATCATGCGCGCGCTGCGTGACCTTTGCGCGGATCGTGGCCGCAGCGTAATCGCGGTGATCCATGACATCAATTTCGCCGCCAACAGCGCCGACCATATCCTCGCCTTGAAATCCGGGCGGCTGCATTCCGCAGGCCCGGTCGATCACGTCATCACCGAGGCCAATCTGCAAGACCTCTACGGTCTCGATTTCCGGATCCTTCCACGCCCGCAGGGGCGGATCTGCGATTATTTCACCCCGAAAGGAGAACCGGCATGACCCGTTCCAATCCGCTCAGCCGCTGGCTTGTCCTGCTGGCGGCCAGCTGCCTGCTTGCCCCCTCTGCCGCGCCCGCCGAAACCGAACCGCAGCAGTTCCTGCCGGTGACGATTGAGCACGCGCTTGGGACCACCGTGATTGAGAGCCGCCCCGAACGTGTGGTGGCGCTGGATATGAACGAGCTGGATTTCCTCGACCGGCTTGACGTGCCGGTGGTTGGCACCGCCAAGGATTTCGTGCCGCATTTCCTGGCGAAGTACCGCGATGACCCTGCGGTGGCCGATGTGGGCATGATCGTGCAGCCCAATGTCGAAAAGGTCCATGCGCTGCATCCGGACCTCATCCTGATGACCTCGCTCCAGGCCGCGCATTACCCCGAGATGAGCAGCTTTGCCCCGGTGATCCATTATGATGTCGATTACCGCGACAGCAGCTCGGGCCATATCCAGGTGGTCGAGGACCACTTCCTGACGCTGGCACGGATCTTTGGCAAAGAGGATCTGGCGAAAGACGAGATCGCCGCGCTGGAAGCCAGGATCGCTGCGCTCCGCGGCCTGACCGAAGGTCGCCCGGAGCGCGCATTGCTGGTCTTGCATAACAATGGCGGCTTTTCGGCCTTTGGACTTAAATCGCGCTATGGCTTTGTTTTTGATGCCTTTGGGGTAAAGGCGGCCAATGAGGCGGCCGAGACCGGGCTGCATGGCCAGCCCGTCACCAGCGAATTCATTCAGGCCACCAACCCCGACATTATCTATGTGATCGACCGCACCGCCGTGATGGAACACCGCCCGGTGCTGGATGCCGCCACCATCGAAAACCCGCTTTTGCGCGAGACCGCGGCCTGGAAGGCGGGCAAGGTGATCTTTGTCGACCCCGAGGCCTGGTATACCACGGCGGCCAGCATCACCCCGCTTGAGATCATCATCGACGATATCCGCAAGGGCTATGAGTAACGGCCAGCCCCGCGCAGACCGCACCCGGGCGCGCGTGGTCCTTGCCATGCCTGCCCCGGGCTGCGAAACCCCTGACGTCGCTTTCCCTGCGAAAAGGAACCGGTTCGATGCTGCAAAAACCCGTCGCACAGGGCCTCTACGAAATCGTCCACTCAGCCCGCCAGGGCGCGGTATTTGTCGCCTCTGCCGGGGGGCGCGGCGAGGCCGGCCCGCCGGCGCAGATCCTGAAACTCGACCCGGAACCCTGGAGCCACTGGCCCGGATCACTCTGCCGGGCAAAGGCTTTGGCCTTGCGCTCGATGATGCGGCGGACCGGCTTTACATCACCGACGCGACCGATGCCTCGGTCACCGTGGTCGATACCGCGACGAGCACGGTGACGGGCCAGGTGCGGCTGGCGGATAAGACCACCGATGAAGAGGGGCGCACGGGCTTTCCCTTCCATTGTCGTGAACTTGCGCTGGATACGATCGCGGGAAAGCTCTACGCGCCCTGCCATTCGATGCAGGACAGCGTGCTTTGCGTGATCGACACCGCCCGGCTTGAGGTCGAGGCCCGGCTGACAGGTTTCGGCTTTGTCGCGACCGGCATCGCGACCGACCCGTCGCGCCAGCGGCTCTTCATCTCGAATGCCGAGGGCCAGGTGATAACCGTCGCAACCGACATGCCGCAGATCACCAGGACTGTGGCGACAGCGGGGGATCAGCTGATGAACATCGCGCTGGACCCGGCGGGAGGCAGGGTTTTCGCGACCGATCAGGGGCATGAGTTCTTTGAAACCCTCTGGGCGCGGCACCTGCCAGGCTACAGCCGCAAAGGGTCAGGGAACCAGCTTCTGGTTCTCGATGCCGAGACCGGTGCAACGATCCGCCAGATCCCGACCGGCGCCGGCCCGCTTGCGGTGCTTTATGACGCAGGCCGGCAGCTGATCTGCGTCACCGAGCGCAGCGGCGCGGCGGTCGGCCTCTTCGACAGCGAAAGCTACGCGCTGAAAGACCGGATCACGCTTGAGGGGCACCCGAACAGCCTCGCCCTCGATGACCGCAACGGCATTCTTTACGTGACGACCAAACAGGGCGAGACCGGCAGGCCGGAAGAAACCGACCTGGTGGCGCGCATCGCGCTGTAATACCACCCTGCCCTTGCCCGTTCCGGTCTTCGCAGGCAAGAAAGGCCAAGGTTGCACGGGGTGAACAAGATGGATCACGACACAGACGCCCTGGTGATCGGGGCCGGCCCCGCCGGGCTTATGGCGGCGGAGGAGCTCGCGCGGGCCGGGCGCCGCGTGGTGATCTGCGAGGCAAAGCCCAGCCCCGCGCGCAAATTCCTGATGGCCGGGAAATCCGGGCTGAACCTGACCAAAGACGAGCCGCTGACCGCGTTCACCGCACAGTACAGCCCGCCCGACTGGCTGGCGCCGATGCTTGCCGCCTTCGGGCCAGGCGAGGTGATGGAGTTCGCGCGCGGCCTGGACCAGGAGGTGTTTACCGGATCTTCCGGCCGGGTCTTTCCGGTGGCGATGAAGGGCTCGCCATTGCTGCGCGCATGGCTTGCACGGCTGGCATCCCTCGGGGCAGAACTGCGGCCCCGCTGGCGCTGGAAAGGGTTTGAGGGTGCAGGCTGTGCCTTTGACACGCCAGAGGGCCGCCGGGTGCTGACGCCCCGCGTCACCGTGCTGGCTTTGGGCGGCGCGAGCTGGGCGCGACTTGGGTCGGATGGCGCCTGGACGCCCTGGCTGGCCGCACAAGGCGTAGAGATTGCGCCCTGGCAGCCCGCAAATATGGGGCTGTCGGTCGGCTGGTCGGCCCATATGGAACGCCATTTCGGCCAGCCGGTCAAAGGCGTGCCCCTGAGCGCCGGTGGCGTGACCAGCCGCGGCGAATTCGTGGTCTCGGCGCGGGGTCTCGAAGGGGGCGGCCTTTATGCGCTGTCACGCCCCTTGCGGGAGGGCGCAGATCTTGTGCTGGATCTGCTGCCTGCGCTGTCAGAGCCTGAGATTGCGGCGCGGCTGGCGAAGATGCGGGCCGGCGAAACTCTGGTGAACCGGTTGCGCAAGCTGGGCCTTGCGCCGGTGCTGGTGGCACTGGTGATGGAATTCTCGCGCGATGTTCCGCTTGCGGCGCTGAAACGGCTGGTGATCCGCCATGACGGCCCGCGCCCGCTGGATGAGGCGATCTCGGTCGCGGGCGGTATCAACCGATCCGCTCTGAGCCCGGATCTGGAGCTGAGCGCCCTGCCCGGGGTCTTTGCCTGTGGTGAGATGCTGGACTGGGAAGCACCGACCGGCGGCTATCTGCTGACCGGCTGCCTTGCTACGGGCCGATGGGCGGGGCAGGCAGCGGCGCGCTTTGGCTGAGGGTGCAAGCGGGGCTTTTACCCCCCCGCAGAGAATTTGAGTCAGGAGGAGCGCATATGGTCGCAGAACCTGTGATGGCGGCCAACCGGTGACTTTCCACCTCGCTCTCTCTTGCGAGACGGTGCGGGCGAAGGGGCCAGGGGCAGGCTTCGCCAGGCCGCTTTACTGCAACGGGATCAGATAACGCTCAGATCCGGTCTTTGCGTGCGGCGGTGGCGGCATCTCCGGTATTGGGCGTGCCCGCCGGCTCGATCAGCAGGATCGAGGCCTCTTCCGCCGCCATCGGGCAATGTTCGACACCTTTCGGAACGACGTAAAGTTCGCCCGGATTCAGCGTGACATTGCCATCCCTGAGCTGGATCGTGACCTGGCCGTCAAGCACCAGGAAGAAATCATCAGTATCGGGATGCGCATGCCAGGTGAACTCGCCTTTGATCTTCACCAGCATGACGTCATGGCCATTGAAATCGCCGATGATTTTCGGCGACCAATGGTCCTGGAACAGCGCAAGTTTGTCGCGCAGGTTGATCGCGACAGGCGCTTTGCTCACCGGCTCAGCCCGCCCGGCAGGTTCGGCAGGTCAAGCGCGCCAAAACCGTAATGTTTCAGCCAGCGCAGGTCGGATTCAAAGAAGGCGCGCAGATCGGGGATGCCGTATTTCAGCATCGCAATCCGGTCGATCCCCATGCCAAACGCAAAGCCCTGCCATTTATCGGGGTCGATGCCGCCGGCCGCCAGAACCTTCGGGTGCATCATGCCAGAGCCGAGGATCTCCATCCATTTGTCGCCCTCGCCGATGCGGAGCTGGCCGCCCACATTGGAATAGCGGATATCGACCTCAGCCGAAGGTTCGGTGAAGGGGAAATGCGAGGCGCGGAACCGCAGTTCCACCTTATCGACCTCGAAAAAGGCGCGGCAGAATTCTTCGAGCACCCATTTCAGATTGGCCATCGAGATGTCGCGGTCGATGGCCATGCCTTCGACCTGGTGGAACATCGGCGTATGGGTCTGGTCCATATCCATGCGGTAGACCCGGCCCGGGGCAATGACGCGGATCGGCGCGCCCTGGTCCAGCGCCGCGCGGATCTGCACGGGGCTGGTATGGGTGCGCAGCACATGCGGCGGGCGGTTGTCGCCTTCGGCGCGATGCATGAAGAACGTGTCATGCTCCTGGCGCGCGGGGTGTTCCGGCGGGATGTTCAGCGCGTCGAAATTGTACCAGTCGCTTTCGACCTGGGGGCCTTCGGCGACGGAAAAGCCCATATCGGCGAAGATCGCGGTCAGCTCGTCCATCACCTGAGAAACCGGATGGATGGTGCCCTGACGGCGCGGGCGGCCCGGCAGCGTGACATCAAGCCATTCGGATTTCAGCCGCTCGTCCAGCGCCGCATCGGAAAGCGCGGATTTGCGGGCGCGAAGAGCGGTGTCGATCTCGGTCTTCAGCTCGTTCAGATGTGCGCCGGCAGCCTTGCGTTCCTCCGGGTCCATCTTGCCCAGACCCGCCATCAGCGCGGAAATCTCGCCCTTCTTGCCAAGCGCGGCAAGGCGCACCTCTTCCAGTGCGGCCTCATCGGCGGCACCGGCCACGGCTCCGATATATTTGCCACGGATTTCGGTCAGATCCATCGGAGCCCCCGGGTTAGATACGGCTGAATTGCGGCTCTGGGACTAGCCGGGCGGGGCCGCGATTGCAAGGGTCGCAGGGTCCGGGATTTGCGGTTCAAAAGGTCCGGCGCCGCGCTCAGTCGCCATAGGGGGGCGGCAGTTCGGAGGAGGGGCAGAAACTGTATTCCAGATCCATCAGCCCGTCGAAGAGGTGAAATGCCTGCTGATTGCGGATCTCGATCACGCCTTCGTTCAGGCTTTCAAGGCCGGTCTCCGCCTCGGCGCAGGTCACGGCATAGCTGTAGCGCGCACCGCCCTCAGAGGTGAGGCCTTCGAAACTGCACATCCCATAGCGATTGTTGAAACCGCCCGCATGAAGGTAGATCAGCGTCGCGTCATTGCCGCTGCCACATTCTTCTCCGGCCTCGACATAATAGCCCTCCTGCAGCGGCAGACCCTCCGCAGCCAGGGCAGGGATAGCCAGAAGCGGGCTGAGCAATGCGGCGGCGATGGCTGGGACAAAGCGGTGAGACATCTGTTCTTCCTTCGAAAACTGTCGCTCCATGCCTGGCTATGGACGGGTACAAAGACAAATGACATTGCCCGTCATGGGGTATGAGCGGCAGGAAACGGCGCAAAAGAAAACCCGCGCCAAAGCGCGGGTTTCCGGATCGTTTCGCGTGTCGGCAGGCCGGATCAGGCCAGAGCAGCGCGGGCCTTGTCGGCGATTGCGTTGAACGCCTCCGGCTCATGCACGGCGAGATCGGCGAGGACTTTGCGGTCCACTTCGATACCGGCTTTCGCCAGACCGTCAATCAGGCGCGAATAGGTGAAGGCCGGGTCGAACAGGCGGACAGCAGCGTTGATACGCTGGATCCACAGCGCGCGGAACTGCCGCTTGCGGACCTTACGGTCGCGGGTGGCGTATTGCTGCGCCTTGTCAACGGCTTGCGTTGCAGTGCGGAAATTCGTCGAACGGGCGGCATAGTAGCCCGAAGCCGCCTTGATCACCTTGCGGTGGCGGGCGTGGGTCACCTTACCGGATTTAACGCGGGACATCTTTGTCTCTCCTTACCGGTTATAGGGCATGTATTTTTTGACGATCTTCGCGTCGGAATCGTCCAAGATCATGGTCCCTGTCGCCTGACGGATGAAGGTCGTCGAACGTTTGATCATGCCGTGGCGCTTACCGGCCACACCGGCCTTCACACGCCCCGAGGCGGTGAAGGAGAACCGCTTTTTAGCAGCGGATTTCGTCTTCATTTTGGGCATTTTACACTCCAGTGTTTTCACGCGCGACGCGGCATGCCACTTCCGCCGGTCTCGCGGTTCTTCCGAAGCCGTCCCTATAGGGGGTTCCGTCTCGCGGGGCAAGGGCCAATCGGCCCCGCCCGTCAGGGCATCTGCCGCTGGTCCGTCAGGGCATCTGCGCAGCCGCCCGTCAGGGCAAATAGCGGGCGACGACGGTGAGCATGACACCGGGAATTTCCGCCGGCCGGTAGCCGCCGGGCTTTTGCGTCCAGGCCACAATCAAAAGCGCCGCCGAGAGGACCACCATAAGTGTTCCCATCCGCGGCGCCCTTCCGTCGACCCAGCCTGCAAGCATCGTGGGGATGGTAAGAACCGCCATCACGATTCCCACCGTCAGCAACAGATCCGAATCCACGTTGCCCCCGCCCAAAAACCTTTGTTCGGGTTCAGGTTAGCCGGGATCGACGCGCGAAATCAATCTTTCATCACAGGGCGCAACCCTGAGAATATTGGTCGAACCGGGCACGTTGAACGGCACGCCCGCCGTGACCACGATCTGATCTTTCTCATCGGCGAAGCCAGCCGAACGCGCGGCGCGGATCGCGGACAGCACCGCGCCCTTGAAGCGCTCCTGTTCCGGTACGATCACGCAATGCACCCCCCAGGTCAGCGCAAGACGGCGCGCGGTCGAGACCAGCGGCGTCAGCGCGATCACCGGCACATGCGGCCGCTCGCGTGCGACAAGGCTCACGGTCTGGCCGGACTGGCTGAAGCAGGTGATGGCCTTGATATCGGTGGCCTCGGCGATCTCACGCGCGGCGGCAACGATACCATCGGCCACGGTCTCGCGCTTGACCACGCGGCTGGCGTCGATGATCGAAAGATAGGTCGGATCGGCCTCGACCGAACGCGCCACATTGTCCATCGTGGTGACGGCCTCGATGGGGAACTTGCCGGCAGCCGATTCCGCCGAGAGCATCACCGCATCGGCGCCCTCATAGATCGCCGTCGCCACATCCGAGACTTCGGCGCGGGTCGGCATCGGGTTTTCGATCATCGATTCGAGCATCTGGGTCGCAACGATCACCGGCTTGGCCGCCGCGCGCGCCTTACGGACAAGGCGCTTCTGGATCGGCGGCACCGAATAGACCGGCAGCTCGACACCAAGATCGCCGCGCGCCACCATGATCCCGTCAGAAACCGCGAGGATTTCTTCATAGGCCTTCACCGCCGCCGGCTTTTCGATTTTCGAGAGGATCGCGGCGCGGCCTTTGGCAAGGGCGCGGGCTTCAAGCACGTCTTCGGCGCGCTGCACGAAGGAAAGCGCCAGCCAGTCGACACCCAGCTCGCAGACGAATTCCAGATCCTTGCGGTCTTTCTCGGACAGAGCCGCCAGCGGCAGCACCACGTCCGGCACGTTCACGCCCTTGCGATTCGAGATCACGCCGCCGACTTCGACCACGCAATCGGCGAAATCCTTGCCGCATTCCCGGACTTTCAGTCGGATCTTGCCATCATTGACCAGCAGCGTCGCGCCTGGCTCCAGGGCTGCAAAAATCTCGGGATGCGGCAATTGCACCCGGGTCGCATCGCCCGGCGTCGCGTCGAGATCGAGGCGGAATTTCCCACCATCGGCGAGATCATAGCCGCCATCCGTGGCAAAGGCGCCAACCCGCAGTTTCGGCCCCTGTAGATCGGCCAGAATGCCGATCGGACGGCCAAGATCATGTTCGACCTGGCGAATGATGGTATGACGTTCACGGATGTCGTCATGGGTGCCATGGCTCATATTCAGGCGGAACACATCGGCTCCGGCAGTGAACAGCTGGCAGATCATGTCATAGGTGCTGGAAGCCGGGCCCAGCGTTGCCACAATCTTCACGTTACGGTGACGGCGCATATGCCATCCTCCTGTCTCGGGTTTCGCGTTACGATGTGGGCCAACCGCGTTATGGCGCAGAATGTTAGCGCCCGCAACAGAACGATTTGTGACGCTGGCCCTTTCCTTCCCCTGGCGCTCGACCAGGGCGTGGGGTTAGGATAGCCCGGTGAAATATCGGGCAGATTAACAGGCGGGATCAGCAGACCAATGCAGCATGAGGCGTTCCGGATCGAGGGGGAAGACCGCCCCGGCCCCTGGCTGGTGACCTGTGACCATGCGACAAACCGGGTGCCGGACTGGGTCGCGGGCGGCAGTCTCGGCCTTCCCGCCGCTGACATGGCGCGCCATATTGCCTTTGACCCCGGCGCCCTCGGCCTGTCGCGCGCTTTGGGCGCAGCGCTGGACAGCCCGGTGATTTCCTCGGATTTCTCGCGGCTGGTGATCGACCCGAACCGGGGCGAGGATGATCCGACGCTGGTGATGCGGCTTTATGACGGATCGGTCATTCCCGCGAACCGCCACATCGGCCAGGACGGGATCACCGAACGGCTCAACCGGCTTTACCGCCCCTATCATGCTGCGCTGGAGCAGTTGGCGGCGACGCCCTCGTCTTCTCTCTCTCCCGCCGGTCCGCGCGCGATTGTGGCGATCCATTCCTTCACACCCTGCCTGCGCGGCCGCCCGCCCCGGCCCTGGCATGTCGGCGTGCTGCATTCCCATCTCGACAGCCGGCTCTCGGCGGCGCTGCTGGCAGAACTGGCCTTTGAGACCGATCTCTGCATTGGCGACAACGAGCCCTATTCCGGACATCTTCCCGGCGATTCCATCGACCGCCACGCCCTTGACCATGGGCGCCACAATACTTTGATCGAATTGCGCAACGACCTGATCGAAACGCAACCGCAACAGGCGGCCTGGGCCGCAAGGCTCGCCCCGATCCTGTCCCGCGCCCTGACCCGCGCCCTTACGGAGACCAGCCATGTCTGACACACCGATCATCGACGACCAGACCCGGACGGAACTGGAGGCCGCCACCTTCCGCGCCCTGATGCATCACCTGCTTGAGGCGAGGCCCGATGTGCAGAATATCGACCTGATGACGCTGGCCGGTTTTTGCCGGAACTGCCTGAGCCGCTGGTATCAGGAGGCCGCCGCTGAAAAGGGCATCCCCCTGACAAAAGATGCAGCGCGTGAACAGGTTTACGGGATGCCCTATGCCGATTGGGTGGCCGCGAATCAGACAGAAGCCGGGCCAGAGAAGCAGGCCGCCTTCCGCGACGCCTTTGCGCAGAACGTCCCCGGAAAGAGCTGAGCTTCGCCCCGCCGGCGTTGCAACAATCACACCCTGGGCGGTCCGCCGTTTCTATTCGGAGAACAGTCAGACAACCATTCGCTGATCCGCTTGACTCGCGGTTACGCTCTGCGCATCGCTTTTCAAATTATGTCAATTTTTGGGCAGTGGGGGTTGTTGTTATGGAATTGCTGTTTCTTCTACCGGTTCTTTTGGTTGGCGGGATCTTTGTCGCACTTGACGACAATGATGACGATGAGGATCGCGACGCGCCGGACCATCCGCATGTCCAGGAAGGGACCGAAGGGAATGATACCCTGACCGGCAGCGGTGAGAATGACATCCTGCGCGGCCATGGCGGCATGGATTTGCTTTATGGCGGCGGCGGCGCAGACCGGCTTGAAGGCGGCGAGGGCGATGATGCGCTCTATGGTGGCACAGGCAATGACACATTGCTGGGCGGCGACGGCAATGACCGGCTGTTCGGCGAACTTGGCGACGATACCATCTATGGTGGCGAGGGCGATGATTACGCCGAGATCCTGGCCGGACAGGGCAATGATCACTTCTTTGGTGGCGCGGGAAGCGATACGCTGAATGCCTCGCAGTCGGATGGGGACATTCTTGCCCGTGGCGGCGCCGGGCGCGACATCATGCATACCGGCAGCGGTGACGACACGCTTTACGGCGATGCCGGCAATGATGCGCTGCGTTCGCTGGCCGGGTCGGATGTCTTCTATGGCGGCGTGGGCAATGACTATATCCGCTCGGTCGATCTGAACCCGGATTTCATCGGCAATGACCAGCTCTTTGGCGGTGACGGCAATGACCGGCTGACCGCCGATGGCGGTGATACGCTGACCGGCGGCGCGGGCCGGGATATCTTTGAGCTTGATCATCGCGGGCTGGGCGAAGGCGTGATGACGGTCACCGATTACGACCCTGCCGAAGATCAGCTGCATATCCATGTGCTTGAAGGACCGGAGCTGCCGGACGTCGCACTTCGCGCCAGCGAGTCGGGCACCGGCACCATCGTGACTGTGAACGGCGTGGATGAGGTGCTGCTGGAAAACATCGCACCTGCTGATGTGAACAGCGATGATTTCTTCATTACCCGCCATGACACGCCGGTTCCGGTTCCGACCCCGGTCGCCGCAGGCGAGCCGCTGATTTCGGTCAACTGACCGCCGGCTCACCACAGTCCGGCATAACAAAGGGCCGCCCCGTCACCAGGGCGGCCCTTTTCCTTGCGGCGCTTTTCCGGCGCGCTGCGGTCCGTCAGACGGCCGCCTTGTTCATCTCGTCGAGATAGATCTCACGCATCCGCGCCGCGACCTTTCCGGGCTTGCCACCGCCAATCGCTGCGCCATCCAGCTCGACCACCGGCATCACAAAGGCCGAAGCCGAGGTGATGAAGGCCTCATCCGCCGCCTTGGCCTCTTCGACGGTGAAAAGCCGCTCTTCGATCTCGAACTGCGCCTCTTTGGCGAAGCGCAGCACCGCCGCGCGGGTGATCCCGTGCAAAATATCCGACGACAGCGGCCGGGTGATGATCTTATTCCCTTTGACGATATAGGCGTTGTTCGAGGTGCCCTCGGTCACATGGCCATCCTCGGTGAACCAGGCATCATCGACCCCCGCCTTTTTCGCCATCATCTTGCCCATCGACGGGTACAAAAGCTGCACCGTCTTGATGTCGCGCCGGCCCCAGCGGATATCGGGTATCGAAATGACCTTCAGCCCGGTCTTCGCCTGCGGATTGTCGGCAAGGCCCTTCTTCGACTGGGTAAACAGCACCACGGTCGGCGCCACCCCCGGCCCCCAGGCGAAATCGCGATCCCCGGGATTGCCACGGGTGACCTGAAGGTAAACCATCCCCTCGGTGATATTATTCACCTTCACCAGCTCGCGATGCACCGCGAGCCAGTCTTCGGCGCTCAGCGGATTGTCCATCTCCAGCTCGTCCAGCGAGCGCTGGAGCCGCGCGATATGGCCGCCGAAGTCGATCAGCTTGCCATTCAGCACCGAGGTCACTTCGTAAACCCCGTCCGCCATCAGGAAACCACGGTCGAAAATGGAAACCGTGGCCTCGGTTTCGGGCAGATACTGGCCATTCACATAGACGGTGCGGGTCATGAGACTATCCCCAGAGTTGGCGTTCGGGCGGATGAAGCTGCGACAGATCGTAATGCAGCGGGTGGGGCCGGTCTTCTGCCAGCAAAAGCGGCCCGTCAAGATCTACATAAGCCGCGCCCTGCGCCAGCAACACCGCGGGCGCCATCGCGAGCGAGGATCCGACCATACAGCCAACCATAATGCCAAAGCCCTGCGCCTGCGCCGCTGCGCGCAAGGCCAGCGCCTCGGTCAGCCCGCCGGTCTTGTCGAGCTTAATATTGATCACATCATAGCGGCCTCTCAGTGCGGCGAGGCTTTCACGGTCATGGCAGCTTTCATCGGCACAGACCGGCAGCGGGCGGGCCATTTCCGCCAGCGCCTCATCCTGCCCCGCCGGAAGCGGCTGTTCAACCAGCACCACCCCCATCTCCACGAGACGGGGCGCAAGTTCCTGATAGACCTCCGGCGTCCAGCCCTCATTCGCGTCGATGATCAGCTTTGCTGCGGGCGCACCGCGCCGCACCGCCTCAAGCCTGGGCATGTCATCCGCCGTGCCGAGCTTGATCTTGAGCACCGGCCGGTCTGACGCCGCCCGCGCCGCCGCCTCCATCGCGGCGGGCTCCGCCAGCGAAAGCGTGAAGGCCGTCGTCACCGGGGCGGGTGCCGGCAGTCCCGCCAGCTCCCAGGTCCGGCGCCCGGAGGCCTTCGCCTCCAGATCCCAGAGCGCGCAATCAACCGCATTGCGCGCAGCCCCCGCCGGCAGCGCCTGTTGCAGCCCGGCCCGCGTGATTCCGGGCGGCAGGCCCGCAATCTCAGCCAGCACCGAGTCGAGGCTTTCGCCATAGCGCGCATAGGGCACGCATTCACCCTGCCCGGTGGCGCCCCCCCGCGTCACCTGGACCGTTACCACCTGCGCCTCGGTTTTCGAGCCACGGCTGATGGTGAACACCTGCGCGAGGCGAAAACGGGCGGTCGTGGCGGTGAGCATCGCGGGGGTCTCCTGTCCCGGCGACACTTTCCGCGCCGCCGGAAAAGGGCAAGTGAAAAACTGCGCCGCTTTGCGGCATGGATTTTCTGCGCACGCAAATTCTCCTTGCAAGTGCAAAAGCAACAATCTAACAAAACCATCAAGAATATCGTAATATGATTGCCAAAGGACGCGCCCATGAGCTTTCGCCTCCAGCCCCCGCCCCCGCTCGTCCCAATCGCTGCCAGCTTTTTGGTCCGGGCTCACGGCCGACGCTGTTTGAGAAGATGGCGGCCTCGGCGGCGGATGTGATCAACCTTGATCTCGAGGATTCGGTGGCGCCGCAGGACAAGGATCAGGCGCGGCAGAATATCATCGAGGCGGTGAATACCATCGACTGGGGGAAAAAGACGCTCTCGGTCAGAATCAACGGGCTGGACACGCCCTGGTGGTATCGCGATGTTGTCGATCTGCTGGAACAGGCGGGCGCGCGGCTGGATCAGATCATGATCCCAAAGGTCGGTTGCGCCGCCGATGTCTATGCGGTGGACGCGCTGGTCACCGCAGTTGAACGCGCCAAGGGCCGCAAAAAGCCGATCAGCTTTGAAGTGATTATCGAAACCGCCGCCGGCATCGCCCATGTCGAAGAAATCGCAGCCTCCTCCCCCCGCCTGCAGGCCATGAGCCTCGGCGCCGCCGATTTCGCGGCCTCGATGGGGATGCAGACCACCGGCATCGGCGGAACCCAGGAAAACTACTATATGCATCGCGAAGGCGCCAGATACTGGTCCGACCCCTGGCATTGGGCCCAGGCCGCCATCGTCGCCGCCTGCCGCACACATGGTGTGTTGCCGGTCGATGGTCCCTTCGGCGACTTCTCGGATGATGAGGGGTTCCGCGCTCAGGCTCTGCGTTCGGCCACCCTGGGGATGGTCGGGAAATGGGCGATCCACCCGAAACAGGTGGCGCTCGCCAATGAGGTTTTCACGCCATCCGAGGCCGCCGTAACCGAGGCGCGCGAGATCCTCACTGCGATGGAGACCGCCAAAGCTGCAGGCCAGGGCGCCGCGACTTACAAAGGCCGGCTGATCGACATCGCCTCAATGCGCCAGGCCGAAGTGATCGTTCGGCAGACCGAAATCATTGCCGGACGGTGAAGAGAATCCGTTGACACACTGCTTTTACAATGTGCAACATCACCTCAACCAGGCCCGTCCCTGAGGCGGATTGGAAATGAACACCCGCGCCGCGACCACAGGGAGAGGAGGCCCTGCGCGGCAAATGGGAGGAAGCGCACCCCGTGGCGAAAGCTGCGGGGTGTTGCCATTTCCGGCGCCCCATTTTTGGCGCCCCATTTTTGGCGCCGCGCCTCTGGCAGGCTGCGGAAGCCTCCGGCGGGGATATTTAAGGACAGATGAAATCGGCATGCTCTCTTCGCCTTTTCATCTGTCCTTAAATATCCCGGGGGTGAGCGGCACAGCCGCGAGGGGGCTGGCCCCCTCTGCTTCTCGGCCTGCCACGCGCGGCGTCAGTTGCACTTTGCGCCCGCCCCCTCCATATAGGAGGCGATCAGAATAAGGGTCCAGCGCATGATCTATCTCGATTTCGAAAAGCCCCTGGCCGAGATCGAAGGCAAAGCCGAGGAATTGCGGGCGCTTGCCCGGAAGGATTCGGCGATGGATGTCACGCGGGAAGCCGAAGCGCTTGACCGCAAGGCCGAGACCGCTTTGCGCGATCTCTACAAGAATCTCTCTGCCTGGCAGAAATGCCAGGTGGCGCGCCACCCGGACCGGCCGCATTGCCAGTCCTATATCGACGCGCTCTTTACCGAATATACCCCGCTCGCCGGGGATCGGGCCTTTGCCGATGACCATGCAGTCATGGGCGGTATTGCGCGATTCAATGACCGGCCGGTGATGGTGATCGGGCATGAAAAGGGCCATGATACCAAGACCCGGATCGAACATAATTTCGGCATGGCCCGCCCCGAAGGCTATCGCAAGGCGATCCGGCTTATGGATCTTGCCGACCGCTTCAGCCTGCCGGTGGTCACGCTTGTCGACACGCCCGGCGCCTATCCGGGCAAGGGCGCGGAAGAGCGCGGCCAGTCCGAGGCCATTGCGCGTTCGACCGAGAAATGTCTCTCGCTCGGCGTTCCGCTGATCTCGGTGATCATCGGTGAGGGTGGCTCGGGCGGCGCCGTAGCCTTTGCGACCGCGAATCGCGTCGCAATGCTCGAGCATTCGGTCTATTCGGTCATCTCGCCGGAAGGCTGCGCCTCGATCCTGTGGAAGGATGCCGAGAAGATGCGCGAGGCGGCCGAAGCACTGCGCCTGACCGCCCAGGATCTGCAAAAGCTCGGCATTGTGGACCGCATCATCAAAGAGCCGGTCGGCGGCGCGCAGCGCGCGCCCTCGGAGGCGGTCGATGCGGTTGGCAAGGCGATTGCCGCGATGCTGGCAGAACTGACCGACAAGAAGCCGGCAGCCCTGCGCAAAGACCGCCGGCAGAAATTCCTCGACATGGGATCTCGCGGCCTGGCGGCCTGAGCACAGGCCCGCCGCGCCCCTCTCCACCAGAACTGCACCTGCTGATCAGGTGGCCCCTGGTCGTCCGGAAATGCCGGCGACCAGGTTTTGCCACATGTGACCCATATTAATACCTCACTCTTTAGGAAAATTCGATCAGAACGCTCCGGAAGGGTCTGATTGTGCCAGTAACGAATCTCATTGTGAACGGAACCTTCGATCAGGGCAGCACCGGCTGGTCCGGCACCGATCTGGAGACCGGTTACAATGAGGGCACCTATCTCGGGAATGGGTCGCCGAACCGTGTTGCCGAGATGGATGGCGCCAGCAACCAGATCACGGTGATGTATCAGGTGGTGCATATCGACCATGCCGGCCCCGTCCCGCTGGAATTCCGCACCGCGCTGCGCGAGGGCCAGCCGCTCGCCAACAAGGAAGGCTTCCGCGTCGATATTGTCGACTCAAACGGCAAGGTCATCTTTACGAAATCGATCTATCCCCAGGGTCAGAGCTGGGAACATTACAGTCTCAATATCGACTTCCCGAGCGCCGGAGATTACCGCGTCAGCTTTACCGAGCTTGGGGTGAACAACAGCTACGGCGCGATCATTGATGACATCTCGATGCTGGTCTGTTTTGTGGCCGGCACGCTGATCGCGACACCTGATGGCCAACGCCCCGTCGAGGATCTGCGCCCCGGTGATCTGGTCTTCAATGCCGAGGGCGATGCGCTGCCGGTGATCTGGACAGGGGCGCGCAGGGTCTCGATGGAAGACCAGATTGTCGATGAAAGCCTGCGCCCGGTCGTGTTCGAGCCCGGTTCGCTGGGCAAGGGTCTGCCGGAGCGGCGGCTTGCGGTTTCGCCGCAGCACCGGATGATGGTCTCGGGCTGGAAGGCCGAGCTTTGGTTCGCGGAATCGGAAGTGCTGGTGCCGGCGATCTCGCTGGTGAATGGCGATACCATTCGCCAGACCACCGCCGATGAGGATGTGACCTATGTGCATTTCCTCTTTGAGGGTCACGAAATCGTCCTCGCCGAAGGGTGCCCGAGCGAGAGTTTCCATCCTGGCGACCATTCGCTGAACGGGCTGGACCGCGCCGCGCGCGACGAGGTCCTCGCATTGTTCCCCGAATTGAATACCACGCCGGTCATCGCTGCGCGTCAGGTCATTCGCCGCAAGCTGGCCTCGGTTCTCGCGAACTGAACGGGCGCGCTTTCGGGGTCAGTCCTGCGGCGCAGAAGGTGGCGCTGAGGGCGGCGAGACCGGCGTCAGGCGAAAACCGGCCTCGGCCATCAGCCTGTTGGAATTGCTTTCGATCTCGTCCTCGATACGCGCAAGAAACTCGGGCAGGGGGAGCCCCGGCGCGATGCGCGGCAGGAATTCTATCACCGCAACGCCCGGTTTGCGCAGGATGCTGCGCTTTGGCCAGAAGACCCCAACATTGGTTGCCACCGGCACACAGGGCTGGCCAAGCTGTTGATAAAGCAGCCCGGATCCGGCTTTATATGGCTTGACCACCCCCGGCGCGACGCGGGTGCCCTGCGGGTAGATCACCAGCTGCCCCGGATCCGCGCTTCCCTTCGCCACATCCGCTTTCATCTTCGCGATCGCCGCACCACGCCGGCCGCGATCAACCGGGATACAGCCGATCCTGAGCGCATATTGCCCGAGGAAAGGCGTATAAATCAGCTCGCGTTTCATGATGAATTTCGGGCGCGGCAACGTGCCGAAAATCACCAGAATGTCGAAAAAGCTCTGATGTTTTGCGGCGACGATCACCTCGTCCTGCGGCACTTCACCACGGATCTCGGTGCGCAGGCCGCACAGGATCCGCACCGAGGCGATCACCCAGCGGGCGTAGAAATGGCAGGCGGCAAAGGCGCCGTCACGCGACATCAGCGCCCAGGGTGCGAAGAGCACCGCGACCACGGCCAGCATGACATACATCTGGATCACGAAAATCAGCGACAACAGCCAGCGAAACACGATCATCTGAATTCCCTCAGCTTGCGCAGGGCGGCATAGCGGGTCGAGAAAAAAGCCACGAGCCCGACCAGCGGCGGCAGGATAAAGGGCAAAAGCCAGCCAGCGCCGGTAAAACCAAGACCGGTCAGGAAGGCGCCGGCAGTATCGGCCCCAGGCAGGAACAGCATGCCGATCACCCCGGCCACTGCACCGGCACAGGCGCCGGCAAAGGCCCGCAGCGTGAAACGCCGCACGAAAGCGCGGGCAATATACTGGTCGCGGGCGCCCACCAGCCGCAAGACGCGCACAACCTGGGCATTGGCCTCAAGCGAGGCACTTGCCGCCAGCGTCACCATCGCGGCCATAGCGGTGCCGATCAGCACGATCGACAACAGGCCCAGCAGCCGCAGCTTCGAGGCGGCCTCGGCCAGCGGACGGCGCCAGCGGGTATGATCATCGAGCACTGCACCGGGCGCCTCGGCGCTGAGCCTCTGGCGCAGCCCCTCGGCATCATACCCAGGGTCGGCCTCGGTCACCTCGATCAGGCGCGGCAGCGGCAGTTCCTCGACCGGCAGCTCGGCCCCGAACCAGGGTTCCAGCAAAGCGCGGTTTTCCGCATCGGTGAGGGCGCGGGCGGCTTCGACCCCCGGCGTCGCGGCCAGAAGCGTCAGGATCGCCGCCGTCTGCTGCTCCATCTGCGCGGGCGGCGCCGAAAGGCGGATCGTCGAGGTCCGCGCCAGTGCATCCGACCAGCGCCCGGCCAGCCGGTCTGATGCCAGCGACAGCGCCATCGCGAAAACGCAGAGAAAGGTCATCGCGGCGGCGGTGAAGGATGTCAGCCAGGCGGTGTGGCCCGAAGGCGGCACCACACGGTCAGATCGTGCATCCGGAGACATCAGGGCAAGGGCGCGGGCAATCGGTCTGGGCAGTTTCACAGATCTGCCCCCGCCAGCTGAATCCGACGCTTTGAGATTCGCAGCACCCGGGTCGGGATCTGGTTCTTGGCCTGGCGGATCAGGTTCAGATCATGCGTTGCGATCAGGATCGTCTTGCCCATCCGGTTCAGTTCGACCAGCAGCGTCAGCAGCCTGAGCGACATTTCCCAGTCGACATTGCCCGTGGGCTCATCGGCCAGAATGATATCGGGGCCCATGATGATCGCCCGTGCCAGGGCCGCGCGTTGGCGTTCGCCGCCGGAAAGCGAGGGCGGCAGCGCATCGGCCAGATGCGACAGGCCGACCCATTTCAAAAGCTCGTCCAGATCGCCGCTTTCGCTGCGCCGCCCCGCCACCGTCAGTGGCAATTGCACATTGGCGGCAAGCGGCAGATGGTCGAGAAACTGCACATCCTGATGCACCACCCCGATCCGCCGGCGCAGGTTCGCCACATCGTCACGCGGCAGCGATTTCACCTCGCGGTCAAACAGGGTGACATGACCAGACGTGGGAAGAAGCTCGGCATAGGCAAGCTTGAGGAATGTCGTCTTGCCCGACCCCGAGGGCCGGTCAGAAAGTGAAACGACCCCGGCGCCAGCTTCAGCGTCACATCCGACAGAAGCTCGCCCCCGCCGTAGTTATAGGCTGCACTTTCAAAGGCAATCACTGCCCGATCCCCCTGCGATGCCTCCGCGACACCCCTGCGATACCACTGCGCGCCCGAGCTTTATGCGCGCTCACTCTGACAAACCATGACTTAATTCGCACGGCTCTCAGGGATTGTTCAAGTCCGGGACACATAGTCTTGGACGATTGCAGGATTATTGTTAGAAGAGAAAAGGGCTTAGCTTGGGGCGGGGTTTTTCATGTTACTGGCATGTCCAAATTGTGACGCCAGATACGATGTGCCGGATAGTGCGATCCCGGAGGCCGGGCGCGACGTTCAGTGCTCGAATTGCGGCCATGCCTGGTTCCAATTGCCGGCTGAGTCGCTCTCAGACGGTATGGCTGGTGCCTTTGCGGAAGATCTGACAGGTGCTGATTTCGCCGACACCTCCGGCGGCGAAGGCAATACTGCTGAAAGATCAGCAAAAAATTACGAGGCGGCCGCTGTTTCAAGAGGGCCCAATGTCGTCGCGGGTATCTCAGATGTGCCGGAGGCGGAGGTCTCGCAACAACGCGCAGCCCCCGTGCACAGCGCCGACCAGTTTGGCGCCGACCTGACTGGCACCGATGCGCTGAAAGCCGCACTGGCCGGCAAGGCTGCGGCCACGCCGGTCGCTCCCCCGGCCCCTGCGCCAGAGCCGGTGCGCCGTGACCTGGACGAAGCTGTGCTGGAAATCCTGCGCGAAGAAGCCGAACGCGAGGCCAGCGCCCGCAAAGCCGAAGCGCAGCGCAACACAAATCGCCGGGCCGAGGCCGATACCGGGCTGCAATCGCAGCCCGAGCTGTCAATACCCGCGCCCACGCCGGAAATGACCGCCCAGCAAAAGCGCCTGGCCATGCTGCGCGGCGAAGATCTCGACGAGCCGGATCCCGAACCCGCCCGCCCGACGGCGCGGCGCGATCTCTTGCCCGATGTCGAGGAAATCAATTCCACATTGCAGCCCGATGACAACCGCTTCGATCCCGAAGCCGAGGTGGATTCGCTGCCGGATCTGACCCGGGGCAGTTTCCGCACCGGCTTCCTTCTGGCGATTCTGGTGCTGGTGATCGCAGCGCTGCTCTATGTTTTTTCCGACCGTATCGTCGCGGCGGTACCGGCGCTGGAAGGCGCATTGCAGGCCTATGTTCTCTTTGTCGACAACCTGCGCAACTGGCTCAATTCGCTGATGGATGATGCGACTCAGGCTCTGACAGGCGATCCGCAGACCGGCGGCTGAGACCCGGGCCCGTTTCCGGGAAGGCCAATACCCTGAAAAACCGCGCCGGTGTGTCCGGCGCGGTTTTTCTATGCAGGTTTTCGCCGCCGGTCGTCAGAACAGATCAAGCAGGCGCTTCAGATAGTCGAGTTCGGCATCCGGGCGCCCCGCCTCGCCCGACCGGCGGCGGATCTCGTCCAGCAGCTCCTGCGCGCGCTGATCGGGGTTGTTCTGCACCATATTGCGGTCCGACCCGATCCGGGCCGAATCGCCCGGCTCGCGCCCGAGCGGATCGACCGCATTCGGGTCCACGCGGCGGGCGTCGCGCGGCTCCTGGTTGCCGCCTTCGGCCCCGGGTTCGCGTTCCAGATCGGCCAGCGCATCGCCGAAATCGCGCATGCCCTGACGCAGCCGCTCCATCGCTTCGGCCTGTTTGTCGAGCGCGCCGGCAAGATCACCCTGACGCAGCGCCTCTTCGGCCTCGCGCATCGCGCGTTCGGCCTCGCCCAGCCGCTCACGCCCCTCTTCGCCCTTTTCCGAGCCGTCGCCCGGCAACTTGCCGTTCTGCATCTCGTTGAGCTTGTCGCGAAGCTCGCGCTGACGATCCGCCAGTTCGCCCGGGTCTGTGCCCGGCTGACCATTCCGGCCGCGCTGCATGTCGCGGTAGGCGTCATCCGAGAGACCCTGCTGGTCTTTCAGAGTCTCGCCAAGGTCTTTCATCGTGCCCTGGCCCTGGCCTTCACCGCCCTGTCCCTGGCCCTGGCCCTGCTGCACCTGGAGGTTCTCCATCAGCTGGCGAAGCTCTTCCATCAGCGCCATCGCTTCAGCGGTCTTACCCTCTTTCATCAGCCGCTCGATCTCGTCGAGCATCTGCTGCAACTGGTCCTGGGTGATGGTCTGGCCACCCTGCTGGGCGCCCTCTCCATCCTGGCGGTCGCCATTCTGCTGCGCCTGCTGACCCAGTTCCTTGAGATATTCGCGCATCGCCTGCTGCATCTCTTTCATCAGCTGGTCGATTTCTTCGGGTGACGCGCCATTGCGCATCGCCTCTTCCAGCTGGTCCTGGGCGCGCTGCAGCCGCTCGAAAGCATTCCCCAGATCGCCCTCTTCGAACATGAAGGCGATATCCCAAAGCTCTTTCACCACCTCGTCACGCTGCCCATCGGTCAGCGGCAGCGCCATCGCATCGGCCTGGCGCACCAGCACCCTGAGCCGTTTCGCGGCATTCTGCGAACGCGTCAGTTCCTCGGGCCGGTTGCCAATGGCTTTCAAGAGCTCCAGCGCGCGCGGCAGATTTTCGCGGTTCCACAGAATATCGCGCCGCATCTCGATCACCGCATTGGCCATCGGATCGAAAAAGCGCTTGCCGGGCAGCGTCACCTCATAGGGCGCGGCGCTGCCCTCGTTCCCGGCAGCGTCGAGCGCGGTGAACACCATGCTGACCGGCATATTCGAGAAGACATGTTCCGAAAGATCATCGACCAGCGTCTGGGTGATCTCGGTCCGGTTGCCCTTCATCGGCATCGGCAGGTCGAGCGTGACCGGCTCCCAGATCTCCGGATCTATCTCCAGACCGTAGCGGCGGGTGACTTTCTCGGGTTGCAGGCTGATCGTCACGCGGCCGGCGGTGACGCCGTAATCGTCGCTTGCCTTGAATTCCTGTTTGAACCGGCCATCCGCCTCGCGGCCCATCTCACCCGAAACGGCGATGGTGGGCGCGGTGTCGGGCGTGGCGATGACCTGCCAGTCGCGCCCGCCCGGGCCGCCAATGGCGAGGCGACCAGACTGGCTGACCACCAGCTCGGTCAGGCCTTTCAGCCCTTCCGGGATCGCCGCGGCGGCCTGACTTTCAGAGCCAGGGCTTTCCGGGGCGGGCCGAGCGACCTGGGCGATGGTCTGCTCGATCTGCGCCTCCGCGTTGTCGCCATAGACGCGGATCTGGATGCGGCTGCCAACCGGCACCTCGAATTCGCCCGCCGTGATGTCATTGAGGTAAAGCACCGGCTTGCCGGTATAGGCCGGGGGCCGCGCCCAGCCTTCCCAGACCGGGCCGGAGGGAATGGCCTGGGCGGGGCCGGGGCCAATGGCCACCACTTCGGCCGCGCGCCAGAACGATCCGAACAGGGCCGCCATCACCGCCGCCGTGAGCGCAACATAGCGCAAAGACCAGCGGTCACGTGACGCGAGTTGCAGATCCGGCGGCACCGCGCGCGCCGCGCGGGCCTTTTCCGCCATCCGCGCCAGGTGAACCCGCCAGACCGCCGACGATTGCGCATCATCCGCCCCGATCGCCTGGCTGTCGCGCAAAGTCGCAATGGGGCGCCCGGGCAGCGACGCATCAAGGCGGATCAGCGCCTCATCCGAAGTCGGGCGGCGGAATTTCCGGAAGCCCCAGATCAGCGAGGCCAGCGCCAGAAGGGCCACCAGCCCCAGCCCGATCTGCACCTGCAAGAGCGTTCCGACCTCATGCAGCCCGAAAGCCGCCGCCGAAAACGCCAGCAAAAGCACGGTCCAGAGCGGCCAGAAAGCACGGGCCAGACGTTCGGCCCAAAGCCCCGCCAGCGTCAGACGACGCGGCCATTTCAGCGCGTTAAGCGCTGCTGCGGTCGCGGTGTCGCTGTTCGGCGGGGCCTGTCGCGCTGCCATCCGGTCTCCCTTCGCCACGTGCCCCGAAGGGTCTCGCGGAGGTTACTGATCCTTCATCCACGCGGGCAGTCTATCGCGCGCGAGGATTTCGTCAAAGGTAGGGCGTTCCCGAATGACAGCGAATTGATGCCCATTGACAAGAACTTCGGGAATCAGCGGGCGGGTATTGTATTCGCTGGCCATCACCGCGCCATAGGCCCCCGCCGACCGGAAGGCGACCAGATCGCCGTCGCTCAGCAGCGGCAGATCGCGGGCTTTCGCGAAAGTGTCGCCGGTCTCGCAGACCGGGCCGACCACGTCGAAGGGTTGCGTCGGATCACCTGGCGCCCCCTCAACCACCGGCACGATATCGTGCCAGGCGTCATACATCGACGGGCGCACCAGATCATTCATCGCGGCGTCGAGGATCAGGAAATCCCGCCCCTCGCCGTTTTTCACATAGATGACCTCTGAGACGAGGATGCCGGAATTGCCGGAAATCAGCCGTCCCGGCTCGATCTCGATCTCGCAGCCGAGATGGCCGAGCTTGCGCCGGATCATCTGGCCATATTCGACCGGCAGAGGCGGCGCCTCATTCGAGCGCGTGTAAGGAATGCCCAGCCCGCCGCCAAGGTCGAGCCGGGTGATCTCATGCCCGTCCGCGCGCAGCACTTCGGTCAGTTCGGCCACCTTGTCGAAAGCGGCCTCAAACGGCGCGAGCTCGGTCAGCTGACTGCCGATATGCACGTCGATGCCGACGACTTTCAGGCCCGGAAGCTTCGCAGCCTCGGCATAGACCTCGCGCGCGCGGGCAATGGGGATGCCAAATTTGTTCTCGGACTTGCCGGTTGCGATCTTGGCATGGGTTTTCGCGTCGACATCGGGGTTCACGCGGACGGTGATCGGGGCCAGCTTGCCCAGTTCAGTCGCGATTTCAGAAATTGCCCGCATCTCGGGCTCAGATTCCACGTTGAACTGGCGGATACCGCCTTCCAGCGCGGTACGGATCTCGTCACGGGTCTTGCCAACGCCTGAAAAAACAATGCGTTCGCCCGGCACGCCAGCGGCTTTCGCACGCAGATATTCCCCTTTCGAGACCACATCCATCCCGGCACCAAGATCGCCCAGCACCTTGAGCACCGCGACATTCGACAGCGATTTGATCGCGAAACACACCAGATGCGGCAGCGGCGACAGCGCCTCGGAAAACAGGCGGAAATGGCGGGTCAGGGTCGCGGTGGAATAGACATAGAACGGCGTGCCGACCTCGGCCGCGATCTCGGGGATCGCCACTTCCTCGGCATGAAGAATACCGCCCTGGTAAAGGAAATGATCCATGCCCTGCCCTTTCGCATCCCGCATCCGCGCCTTGCTATAGCAGAGCGCCGCAAGAGCGCAATTCGGCGATGGCCCGGAAGGGGGTGGCTCAGAACCCGGTGCTGAGGCGAATCGGCCCGAATCTTGTGCCGACATAACCGCCGCCGGTACTGGCGCCGACCGTCACCCCCGCCACATTGGCCGAAGCGGACGGAATCACGGTGCCGGTCCGCGACACATGAAGCCCAAGCGTCGGGTCATAGACCACCTGACCATCCGCCAGCGGGTCGCGTCTGGGCGCGCAACCCGCCAGAATGATGCAAAGGATCAGGCCCGCCCGGATCATCTCAGAAACTATGGCTCGCGCCGAGCCTCAGGCTGCCCGAAAAGCTGACCTTTTCGTCAGGATGCTTTGGCTCGCCCGCGACGCCGCAGGCGGCCAGAAGAACAGTCACTGCGAGAGACGCAATCAGACGCATCGGAAACTCCCTTTTCCGGATCGTGGCTCAGGCGAGCAGCGCTTTCCAGCGCGCGATCTGTTCGCGCACCCTGACCGGCGCGGTTCCGCCATAAGACACGCGCGAATTGACCGAATTTTCTACGCCCAGCACAGTGAAGACCTCATCCGTGATGCCAGGGTGAACGGATTGCATCTGGTCAAGGCTCAGATCCGGCAGGTCGATCCCCGCTTTTTCCGCCATGCCGACCAGGGTGCCGGTGACGTGATGCGCTTCGCGGAAGGGCAGGTTCAGGCGGCGGACCAGCCAGTCCGCCAGATCGGTCGCGGTCGAGAAGCCGGAGGCCGCCGCGAGCGTCAGGCTGTCGCGGTTCGCCGCCATATCCGAGACCATACCGGTCATGGCCGCAAGGCCCAGCATAAGGTTGTCAGCCGCGTCAAAGACCTGCTCTTTGTCTTCCTGCATATCCTTGGAATAGGTCAGGGCAAGGCCCTTCATGATGGTGAACAAAGCAACGGTCGCGCCGAGAATACGTCCGAGTTTAGCGCGCAAAAGCTCTGCCGCATCGGGGTTTTTCTTTTGCGGCATGATCGACGAGCCGGTCGTCCATTTGTCGGAAAGACGCACGAAACGGAACTGCGCCGAGGACCAGATCACCAGCTCTTCGGCGAACCGCGACAGATGCATCGCAGTGATCGAGGCCACGGACAGGAATTCCAGCGCGAAATCGCGATCTGATACCGAATCAAGGCTGTTCGCGGTCGGACGGTCGAAACCGAGCGCTTCGGCGGTCATATGACGGTCTATCGGAAAGCTGGTCCCGGCCAGGGCAGCGGCCCCCAGCGGGCTTTCATTCATACGTTTGCGCGCATCTTCGAACCGCGAGCGGTCGCGGGCAAACATCTCGACATAGGCCATCATGTGATGGCCCCAGGTCACCGGCTGCGCAGTTTGCAGATGGGTAAAGCCCGGCATGACCCAGTCGACCCCCTGCTCTGCCTGGGCGACAAAGGCGCGCATCAGCGCGCTCAGACCGGAAATCGCCGCATCGCACTGATCACGCACCCAAAGGCGGAAATCGACCGCAACCTGGTCATTTCTCGACCGCCCGGTATGCAAACGCTTGCCCGCCTCGCCCACGATCTCGGTCAGGCGACTTTCGATATTGAGGTGGATATCCTCCAGCTCGACCCGGAACGGAAAATTACCAGCCTCGATTTCTGACAAGACGGTGAGGAGGCCTTCCCGGATCACCCCGGCATCGCTATCGGTAAGAATGCCCTGAGCCGCCAACATCGCGGCATGGGCGCGCGAGCCAGCAATGTCCTGGGCATAGAGCCGCTTGTCGAATCCGATCGAGGCGTTGATCGCCTGCATGATCGCATCCGGCCCTTCGGCAAAACGCCCGCCCCACATCTGGTTTGCGGCTTTGGACTGGTCCTCAGTAGACATGCTGGGCCTCGGAAAGATGGAGTTGGTGATGCGGCTGTTTCTGGCGGCTCTTTATACCGCGCTGGCGCTTGGTGCAAATGCAGCACTTGCTGAGAGTGCGGGAGGCGACGTGGCCAGCCTGCGCGAGGGCGACATGAAGAAGCTCCAGCTGCATGACGCCCCGATCGACCTGCCTGCGGCAGAGCTGGTCACGCTCGACGACACGCCCGCCTCGCTGGAAGATTACCGCGGCAAATGGGTGGTTCTGAATTTCTGGGCAACCTGGTGCGCGCCCTGCCGGGCCGAAATGCCATCCCTGAACCGGCTGCAGCTGGCCCTGCCCGACATCGCCGTCGTGCCGGTCGCGACAGGCCGGAATGAGCCCGCCGCGATCAGCCGCTTTTACGCCGAAGCCGCGATCACCAGCCTGCCGGTCCTGCGCGACCCGAAATCTGCGCTTTCGAGCCGGATGGGGGTGATGGCCCTGCCGGTCACCGTGATCCTGAACCCGGAAGGCCAGGAGGTCGCCCGGCTGATCGGTGATGCGGAATGGGACAGCGTGACTGCGCAATCCGTGCTTTCAGCGCTTGTTGCCAGCCACTAGGGCGCGGCGACTAAAGGGTTTACCTTAACCTTCGCCCGGTGATTCACGGTCCTTCGACGAGGGGCGGGAGCCTCGTGCGAACCTGATATCCGATGACAAGCGGGCCTTTTTCGAATGGTTCATCTGTGCTGTCCGGCACCCGAACCGGGGCACCCTGGCGTGACCTGCCCGAAGGGTTCGGCAGGTGGTCCCCGGTGTACCGGCAGTTCCGCCGCCGGACGCTCGCAGGGCCGTGGGAGGACATCCCGGACGCGGCCCGAACCACGCGGGGATTGCGCCAGACATACTGCCGATGGCCGACATCGAAAAGGCCACGCGCCACCCGGCCAAGCGTGACCGGTGGGGGGATCCGGGCCGTTCAGGAGGTGGGGTCTCGACGAGGGTCCTTCGCCCTTTGTAAGCCGCGCTCGCTTCCCGATGAGAACCGGAAAGATATTGCGCGCCGTAACGCCCCGCCCATGATACTGATGCGCAAGCCAGTCGACATGTTGATCTGCACCTTTCGCAACATGATCAGCCGCTGCTTCCTAACAGAAGCAGGCAGTTGGCCGAGGTAGCCCGCATCAGCCTGTGACTCTACGACTTGCCTGCCTGACCCGGCCATGACCGTTTTGTGCAACAAAACGGGCCGATTTCCTGAAAGAAATCGATTGCGCTTACAGATCGAATGTCGCGAAGACCGGGACGTGATCCGAGGGTTGCTCCCAGCCGCGCGCCGCGCGCAGGATTTTTGACCCGTGGCCGGCATTCGAGATATCGGGTGTCGCCCAGATATGATCCAGACGTCGCCCCTTATCGGCCCCATCCCAGTCTGCGGCACGGTAGCTCCACCAGGAATAGAGCTTGCCTTCAGTAATATCCTGACGGGTGATATCGACCCATTTCCCCGCATCCTGCGCAGCACCCAGATGCTCGACTTCGATGGGCGTGTGGCTCACGATCTTCAGGAGCTGCTTATGGCTCCAGACATCATCCTCGCGCGGCGCAATATTCAGATCGCCGACAAGGATCGCCTTCTCCGGTCGGTCAGCATGGAAGGCATCCCGCATCTCGGTCAGGAAATCGAGCTTCTGGCCAAATTTCACATTCTGCGCCCGGTCGGGAATATCACCTCCCGCCGGCACATAGAAATTATGGATGGTCACGCCATTTTCCAGCTTTGCCGCCACGTGCCGTGCATGGCCAAGTGCCGCATAATCGCGATCCCCCGCATCTTCGAGCGGCAGTTTCGACAGGATCGCAACACCGTTATACCCCTTCTGCCCACGCGCCACCAGGTAGCGATAGCCAAGCGCCGCGAAGCCTTCGGTCGGGAATTTGTCGATCGGTGTCTTGATCTCCTGCAGGCAAAGCACATCCGGCGCGCCTTCTGACAAAAGCTTTGACACCAGCCCTTCGCGCAGGCGCACGGAATTGATGTTCCAGGTGGCAAGGGTAAAGCTCATCTCTCTCTCCGGCAGTCATGATCCGGCGCGGAGACTAGGCCGATGGCTGCGCAAAAGGAAGCCCGGCACCGCAGATGAGAAACGCGAGATACCGGGCATAAGTCCAACAGGGAGGTTCGGATAAGATAACACGAATCCGGGCATCACACAGCCTGGGGAAATCCCTGATCTACGGATCGGCAGAAAATCGTGCAAGGCCGCCACATAAGCCCGCATATAAGGCCCAGGCATGCGGATTGCGGCGCACCGCAGGGCAAAAAAAGGCCGGGCAAGAGCCCGGCCAGTCCAACAGGGAGGATGCCGTGTCATAACCCCGACACGACAAGGGGAACTCTTGCACAACACAATGTCACGCTGACATCGCATCACCTGGCAATCATGCGCCGCAATCCATTAACACGTCGTGAATCAAGCGACATTATGGCGAATTCTAACGACTTTTCACTGGACGGCGAAAACACCACAGTTCACGCCACAAGCCTGTAGCCGCCGCTCTCGGTCACCAGCAGCCGCGCGTTCGAGGGATCGGGCTCGATCTTCTGCCGCAGCCGGTAGATATGCGTCTCAAGCGTATGGGTCGTGACCCCGGCATTATAGCCCCAGACCTCATGCAACAGCACATCGCGTGCCACCACGCCCGATTGCGCGCGGTAGAGGAATTTCAGGATATTGGTCTCTTTCTCGGTCAGGCGGATCTTCTTGTCCTTCTCATCCACCAAAAGCTTTTGCGCCGGACGGAAGCTGTAGGGCCCAAGCTGGAACACCGCGTCTTCCGACTGTTCATGGGTGCGCAGCTGCGCCCGGATCCGCGCCAGAAGCACCGGGAATTTGAACGGTTTGGTCACATAATCATTCGCGCCGGAATCAAGCCCCAGAATGGTATCGGCATCGGTATCGTGACCGGTCAGCATCATGATCGGGCATTTCACGCCGGATTTGCGCATCCGGCGGCACAGCTCGCGCCCATCGGTATCGGGCAGCCCGACGTCGAGAATCACCAGGTCATAGATCGCGGCCTTGGCCTTCTCCATCCCCTCGGCGCCAGTGCGCCCCTCGAAGACGTCGAAATCCTCAGTCATCACCAATTGTTCAGACAAGGCTTCCCGCAGGTCGTCATCGTCATCCACCAGAAGAATTTTGCGAAGCTGGGCCATGATACGGTCCTTTCGTTTGCTTGGGAAAGAGATGCGCCGCGTTCACATTTCCCGCAAGATTTGCGACAAGGGAGTCACGGCCTCGTGTCGCAGGAGCAGGAAATATTTCAATTCTGTCATCCTGCGCCCAGATAAACGGGGTCAGGAGACGCGATATGACAGCAGCTGCCGGTGGCTTTTCTTCTCTCGGACCCGATATCACCGAGCGCCTTTCGCGCGCGCGCGGCGATTTGCGGATGGGTGTGCCGGTGGTGCTGGCGGGCGAGGGCGAGGCCGCGCTTGCCGTCGCCATCGAGCCGCTGGAGCCGCCGCGCCTGAGCGCCTTGCGCAGCTTTGGCGAGCCCGAACTGGCGCTGACAGCCTGGCGGGCCGAAACGCTGAAGGCCTTTGCCTGTGACGGCGACATCGCCCGGATCGCAGTGCCATCGGGCGCCGATACCGCCTGGCTCAAGGCCATCGCAGATCCTCAGGATGATCTGCGCGTGCCGCTGAAGGGGCCGGTGCGGGGGCTTTATGGGGGCTCGGGCGCGCTGCACCGGGCGGCAGTGTTGCTGGCGAAATCGGCGCATCTTTTGCCGGCGGCCCTGCTGGTGCGGGTTGAAAACCCGCTGCTGTTGGCCGCCGATCACGGGCTGACCTTCCTCAGGATCGACGAGGCACTGCCGGCCCTCTCGCGGCTGGCACCGCTTGCCGACGTGGTCTCGGCGCGGCTGCCAATGGCATTGGCCGGTGCGGGGCGGCTCCATATCTTCCGCCCCGATGACGGCGGCGACGAACATTATGCGATCGAAGTCGGCCAGCCCGCGCGCGACCGTCCGGTGCTGGCGCGGCTTCATTCCGCCTGTTTCACCGGTGACGTTCTGGGCTCGCTGAAATGCGATTGCGGCCCGCAGCTCCATGCCGCGCTTGCCCAGATGGGCGACGAGGGGCGGGCGTCCTGCTCTATCTGAACCAGGAGGGTCGCGGCATTGGCCTCGCGAATAAAATGCGCGCCTATTCGCTGCAGGATCAGGGCTTTGATACGGTCGATGCCAATCACCGGCTGGGGTTTGAAGATGACGAGCGTGATTTCCGCATCGGCGCCGAACTGCTGCGCGGTCTCGGATTTCGCGAGGTGCGGCTTTTGACCAACAACCCGCGCAAAGTGGCAATGCTGGACAGCTGCGGGCTGAAAGTGGTCGAGCGTGTGCCGCTGAAGGTCGGAAAGACCCGCGAAAACGCGGCCTATCTGGCCACCAAGGCCGCCAGATCGGGGCATTTGCTGTGATCCACCCGGGACAGACCGCTGATGACCTTGTGCTGAGCCCTACAGGGCTTTTGTTCCGGGGTCGCCGTTTCGCCTGCACCATCGGGCGTGGCGGCATCTCGCGCGATAAACGTGAGGGCGATGGGGCGACGCCTTTCGGGCTGCATCATATCGTTGGCGGCTTCTACCGCCCCGACCGGCTGGCCCGGAGCGCTGTTCCTGCCTGGGCGGAACCGCTGATCCCGGGCGATCTCTGGTCAGATGACAGCCGCGATCCGGCCTATAATTCCCATGTCCGGGCGCCGCATGGTTTCTCGCATGAGGATCTGCGCCGCGCAGACCCGCAATATGATCTGGTGCTGGTCACCGACTGGAACTGGCCCGATGCGACACCCGGCCGGGGATCCGCGATCTTCCTGCATTCCTGGCGCCGCCCGGGCTGGCCCACCGCCGGCTGCGTCGCCTTTGCACAGCCCGATCTTTTGTGGATCGCGCGGCGCATCCGCCCCGGGACAAGGCTGATCGTGCCCTATTTCGCCTAGGCACGATCCCCGAAAATCGCCGAGCCGACGCGGATATGGGTTGCCCCATGCGCCACGGCAAGCTCGAAATCCGAGCTCATCCCCATCGAGAGCCCCTCGACCCCGTTGCGCGCCGCGATCCCGGCCAGCATTTTAAAATGCGGCACCGGATCTTCGCCATCGGGCGGAATGCACATCAGCCCGACGACCGGCAGATACATCGCGCGGCAGGCCGAGATGAAATCATCGGCCTGGCCCGGCAGGATACCGGCCTTTTGCGGCTCTTCGCCGGTGTTGATCTGGATGAAAATATCGGGGCTGGCGCCGCGCGCATTGGCAAGGGTCGCCAGTCGCTCGGCCAGCGAGGGGCGGTCAACGGAATGGATCGCATCGAAAAGATCGACCGCGACCTTTGCCTTGTTGCTTTGCAAGGGCCCGATCATATGCAGCTTTACGCCGGGGTATTTTGCCTTCCAGATGGGCCATTTGAAAGCCGCCTCCTGGACGTAATTCTCGCCGAAGACGCGCTGGCCTTCATCCAGCACCGCCTCGACCCGCGGGCCGGGCTGTACTTTCGAAACCGCAATCAGCGTAACAGAGCCCGCTTCGCAGCCCGCGGCCAGTTCGGCGGCGCGCAGCCTTGCGGTGATCCCGGTAAGTGACATTGCCCGCACCTTTGCTGCCTCAGAACGCGCCCTGATTACAACGCCCGGGCACAGAAGGGAAACGCCGGAAATGAAAAGAGCGGGCAATGCCCGCTCTTTCCAAAGATATTGATCCGTTAAGATCAGAAGTCGAAGCGAACGCCGACGTCTGCAACGGTCTGGCCAGCGAAGCCCGACTGGATCGCGCCCGAGAGGCGTGCGCCTTCGCCGAGCGAGTAGTCAGCGCCGATGCCGTATGCGGTGTCTGCACCCGAGAGGTCCAGGTCCGAAACATAGGCTTTCAGCGTGGTCGCGCCGAAGGTGTAGTTACCGTAGAGGGTAACTTGCGAAACGTCATCGACGCTGTCGTCGTAGTTGTAGTAGTTCAGGCCGACATTGCCGTCGCCGAAGTTATACGCACCACCGATGAAGTAGGTGTCGAAGTCAGCGATGCCAGCCGAGTTCAGGTTGATCGCAGCAGCAACCGAGATCTGGCCATTCGACCAGTCAGCAGCAAGGCCGATTTCTTCCTTGACGCCCACGCCAGCAATGCCGTGCGAGAACGAGGAAAGCGGGCCATTCAGGTCAGCGACGTACTGGTCCGGATCAATGTACGAGAAGTACAGATTCACGTCAGCGATCGAGTAGGTCGCTGCAACGCCCTGGTAGCCGCTGTTCTGGCTCTTGGAGTTGTAAGCGAAGAACGGGTTGACCGAGTCGCCGAACGAGCTGTCTTCGTAGCCCATTTCCGAATCATAAGTCAGGCCAACCGAGTCCCATGCGGTGTCGACGTTGCCAACCTGAACCGTCAGGCCTTCGTAGCCAACCGAGAAACGGGCTGCGTTGCCATTGGTCTGGGTGTCGCCGTCATCGTACTGCAGGCGCAGACGTGCACCGAAGGTCACGCCGACGTCGGTTTCAGTGGTTGCATCGACGTTCAGACGCAGACGCGACGAGATGATGGTGTTTTCCAGGTCGGTGCCGCGGTCTTCGACATATTGCAGACCGAAACGACCGTAGCCCGAAATGGTCACGTCAGCGGTAGCAGCCGAAGCGCCGGCAACCAGTGCGGTGGTTGCGATAAGAAGCTTTTTCATCGTATTCCCTCGATTGACTTCCAAGGATGGCCCAACTCAGGGGAATCCGAATTGGGTATGGATTGTATTTCTGCCTCTCAGGGCCTGATTGCAACGATGATGCCGCGCCCCGCCCGGAAACGCCTCGGCTGTGGTGCAGCAAAGTCACAGTCCTTTTTGCCCGCTGACAGCAGGCCGTCCGGGGCCGGGTGGCACCGGTTCTCCGCCCGGAATGAGGCCTCTGGTATTGGCACATTACAGCAGCATCACAGGCATCGCACCGCCGCCCCCTGGGCCATGCCGGCCAAAAAGCCTTGTTCCACACAGGTGGCTAAGCTAGACAGCCGTTTAAGTTAAACGGGAGTTTCCGATGGCTCTGGCGAAATCCGCGCGCAGCCTGCTTTGTGGCGGCCTGCTTGTTACCCTTGCGGCCTGCGGCGGCAATACTGGTGGAACCGCGGACGGGACCCGCGCCGGGGCGAGATCCGGCAATCAGGGCGCGGCAGAACTGGGCAATTCCCGCGAAAGATCAAACCGCGCAGGCGGCACGATCTGGAATCTCTTCGGCAATGGCGAAGATCCAAACACCACTGTCGAGGTGAACAAGTACATCTGGCAGGCCTCGCTAGAAGTTCTGAATTTCCTGCCGATCGAAAGCATTGACCCCTTTACCGGCGTGATCGTCACCGGCTATGGTCGCCCGCCGGGTGGTGGCCGTGCCTACCGCGCCACGATCTATGTGCAGGATCCGGCACTTGAGGCACGCAGCCTGAAGCTCGCATTGCAAAGTCAGGGCGGCGGCGCCGTGGCACCCGAGACCGTTCGCGCGGTGGAGGATGCGATTCTCACCCGGGCGCGGCAGCTCCGGGTCCGGGACAGCAAACTCTGATCACAGCCAGGATCGGGACGACCTGAGGCGACTTCGGCCGCCTTTTTCATGTCACGGGAAAATTTGTCCTGCTGCGAGGCGCCGCCGGGGTCAGCGCCCCGCCCGCGCCGCGATCCGCAGAAAGACGCGCTCGACCAGCGCAAGCCCCGGCACTTTCATCGTCGAGCGCAGCGTCAGGTCCGCCTCGACCAGATCGGCGATGGCGGGTTCCAGGCTGAGCATGCCCCATTTCCTGAGCTGCCCCTGCATCCGATCCCGGCGCGGCCCGAAGACCCGCGCCTTTTGCAAGCCATTGCCTGCGCCGCCCGGATCGCTTGCCGCAAGATGCAGTGTGCGGAAATACCGTAACGCCTGGATGCAGAGGGTTACCGGCAATACGCCCTGCCCTCCCAGCCGCAGCATCAGCATACCGACCTGGCGGCTTTGCCCCTCGGCCACGGCATTCAGGAGCTCGTCCACCTCGGCGTCAATCGTTGCCGGTGCCAGTGCCGCGACCTCATCCGGCGTCAAAGGCGTCGGATCCTGCCATTTATACAGCGCGATCTTCTCAAGCGTCTGCCGAAAGTCACCCGGATCCAGCGCCCGCGCAAGCTGCGTCAGATCATCCATCACCGCCGCCGGGATCTGCGCGAGCCCGGCTCTGGCCAGTTCGGCTTCGATCTCTTCGCGGGTTGGCGGATCGTCATAAAGCCCGATGCAAACCGCATGGGGCATCTTTTCAAACAATGACTTAAGTGCCGATTTGCCCTTCAGGTCGCCCGCCGTGGCAACGATCACCGCATCGCCCGGCTTCCAGTCCTTCAGCGCCTCGGTGAAGGTGGCGGTCAGCCCGTCGGTTGCATCCTCGACAAAGGCCACACGGGGCCCGGGGAAGAAACCAACCGCCTTGACCGCATCCGACAGCGCCGCCTGGTCCTTGCGCAGATCCGCGCCCGACATGCGCGCAAGCCGCATCTCGGCCTCGCCCTCGGGCCCGATCAGCGCCAGAATCGCCGCCTGGCGCTTCAGCGCGACCCGCATCGTATCGGCACCAAAGATCAGCAGCCCCGCACGGCTGGGGTCAGGCTTTGCCATGTAACGATTGGCCTCGGCGCCGCGCAGCAGCATCAGCCGGCCGAAGGGCTGGAGGCGCGTGCGCTGTTGCGCCGTTGCAGCGCCGCCATTTCCGCGATCAGCCGCGCCACGACCTGATCGGCAAGAATCGACATCAGCCGGCTTTGCGCATCTTCCTCTGCCGCCAGCATCGCCACGGTCGAGCCGGTCGCGTTGAAGGCGGTGAAGCTTTGCGCCCGCCCGCTTGCGAGCACGGTGCCGCTGAGCGTATCCGAGATGCGGAAGGTCACGACGCCGGAAATATTGTAGCGCGTGGTACGGTTGTCTGCGGTGACGCCGACGCCGTCCGTTTTGGTCGTGATGGCATAGTCGAGGTCATAAAGATGGCGCTCGGGCCGCCCGAGACGCTCCTCGATTCGCTGCACAAAGGCAAAAGCCTCTTTGGTATCGGGGTCGGCTGCGCGCACCTGGCCCAGCAGGGCCTCGGCCGGTCCGCCCTTCTTATAGGCGGGGGTAAAGCCGCAGGCGGCAAGCGCCAGCGGCATCAGCAGGAAGGTCCGCCGGTCAGTCCCCACAGGTTCAGCCCCTTGATACCGTCACGCGACGACGTTGATGATGCGCCCCGGCACCACGATGATCTTCTTCACCGCATTGCCACCGAGGAATTTCACCACATCCTCATGGGCCAGCGCCAGCTTTTCAACCTCGGAAGCGGCAAGATCCTTCGGCACGCTGATTTCCGCACGTTTCTTGCCGTTGATCTGGATCGGCAGCGTGATCACATCATCGACCAGCAGCGCCGGGTCGGCTTTCGGCCAGCCAGCCTGAGCACAAAGCCCTTCGCCGCCCTGCATGGCCCAGATTTCCTCGGCCAGATGCGGCGTCATCGGCTGCATCAGTTGCGCCAGCACCCGCATCGCAGCTTGCGCGACCAGCGCCGAGGCATCGGCTTTCGCCAGCGTATTGGTCAGCCCGTAAAGCACGGCAATCGCCTTGTTGAAGGCAAAGCCCTCGATCGACTTCGTGACCTCGACCACCGCCCGCGCCACCGCCTTTTGCAGCTCGAGGTCACCGGTGCCGGCATAATCCGATGGCATCGAGGCGACGCGGTCCGACAGCGTCCAGACGCGGGTCAGGTGCTTGCTGGTGGCATCGGCGCCCGAGGCCGTCCATTCGATATCCCGCTCGGGCGGGCTGTCCGACATCACGAACCAGCGCGCGGTATCCGCGCCATATGAGGCGATGATATTCATCGGATCGACAACGTTTTTCTTTGATTTCGACATCTTGGCCGAAGGGATCACCTCGACCGACCTGCCATCGGCAAGGGTCACACCGCTGTCCTGGCGGATCACATCTTCAGGCAGGTGATAGACCGGGCGGCCCTTGTCATCGGTGGTCTTGTAGATCTCATGCGTGACCATGCCCTGCGTGAACAGCGCATCGAACGGCTCGCGCGATTTCGCGGGCAAATGGCCGGTCACATTCATCGCCCGCGCAAAGTAGCGCGAATACAGAAGATGCAGGATCGCGTGTTCGATGCCGCCGATATACTGGTCGACATTCATCCAGTATTCCGCGTCAGCCGCCACAGTCGGCGTGGTGGCGCGCGGCGCGGTAAAGCGGGTGAAATACCAGGACGAATCGACGAAAGTATCCATCGTATCCGTCTCGCGCTTTGCCGCCTGGCCGCATTTCGGGCAAGGGACATCGCGCCAGGTCGGGTGGCGGTCCAGCGGATTGCCGGGCTTGTCGAAGCTTACATCATAGGGCAGCTCGACGGGGAGGTTCTCTTTCTTCTCGGGCACCACGCCGCAGGTCGGGCAATGGACCACCGGGATCGGGCAACCCCAGTAGCGCTGGCGCGACAGGCCCCAGTCGCGCAGGCGGAATTTGGTCACGCCCTCGCCAAAGCCCTTTTCTTCGGCCAGCGCGATGGCATCGAGAATACCCTGTTCACCGGTTTTGACCCCGGCCCCGGCGACATTGCGGATATAGGTGACGCGCTCGGATTTCGCCGGGACGAAGGGTTCCGTGAGCACCGTCTCGGCTCCGCCTTCCGGGACAAAGACCGGGATGATCGGAAGGCTGTATTTGGTCGCGAATTCGAAGTCGCGCTGATCATGGCCCGGGCAGCCAAAAATCGCGCCGGTGCCGTAATCCATCAGGATGAAATTCGCGATCCAGATCGGCAGCTCGACGGAAGGATCCAGCGGATGGCGCACCCGCACGCCGGTGTCGAAGCCGATCTTTTCAGCGGTTTCGATCTCTTCGGCGGTGGTGCCGCCCTTGCGGCATTCGGCGGCAAAGGCCGCGATGGCCTCGTTCTTCCCGGCCAGCACTTTTGCCAGCGGATGATCGGCCGAGATCCCGGCAAAGCTCGCGCCGCCCAGCGTATCGGGGCGGGTCGTGTAGACTTCCAGCTTTTCAAAGCCTTCCGGCGCATTCACCGTCTCGAACGCGAATTGCAGGCCCTGCGATTTGCCGATCCAGTTCGCCTGCATCAGCCGCACTTTCTCCGGCCATTTCTCCAGCCCGTCGAGCGCGCTCAGCAGATCATCGGCCATGGCCGAGATCTTGAAGAACCACTGCGTCAGCTCTTTGCGTTCAACCAGCGCGCCCGAGCGCCAGCCGCGCCCGTTCTCGACCTGCTCATTGGCGAGCACGGTCATATCGACCGGGTCCCAGTTGACGACGGCGGCCTTGCGATACACCAGCCCGGCCTCGAGCATATCGAGGAACATCGCCTGTTGCTGGCCGTAATATTCCGGGTCGCAGGTGGCAAACTCGCGGCTCCAGTCGATCGACAGGCCCAGCGGTTTCATCTGGTCCTTCATCACGGCGATATTGCCATAGGTCCAGTCTTTGGGATGGCCGCCCCGCTCCATCGCCGCGTTTTCCGCAGGCATCCCGAAAGCATCCCAGCCCATCGGATGCAGCACCGAAAAGCCGCAGGACGACTTATAGCGCGCGACCACATCGCCCATCGTGTAATTGCGCACATGGCCCATATGGATGCGCCCCGACGGATAGGGGAACATCTCAAGCACGTAATATTTCGGCTTTGCCGGGTCGATTTTCGCCGTGAAAACCCCGGCCTCATCCCAGGCGGATTGCCATTTCTTCTCGATCTGACCGGGTTCGTAGCGCGACATGGGATGAGCCTCTGTATCTGACAGAGAGGGAATTACCCCTCCCGGCGTCAGAGGTAAAGGATCACAGCATCAGCTCCATATCGCGATGGGCAATTGCCGCATCCTGGTATTCCGGCCCGAAGGCCCGAAAGCCAAGTGCCTCGTAAAAACCAAGCGCATGGAGCTGCGCGCCAAGCTTCGCGCGGGTGACACCGGGCTGCGCGCGCAAAACCGCCACCGCCTCGCGCATCAGCGCCTGGCCAATGCCGCGACCACGCGCTTCGGCCAGCACACAGACCCGGCCGATCTTGCCGGTCGCACCGTCGATCAGGATGCGCGCGGTCCCGAGCGGCTGGCCGTCTGTGGCCAGCAGATGCAGCGCCTCGCCATCACGCCCGTCGACCTCATCGTCCTCGGAAACCGCCTGTTCCTCGATGAAAACGCGGCGCCGCAGCGCCTGACAGGCGGCCAGGTCATCGGTAAGCGCAACCCGGATCATGCGAAATACTCCCTGAGAATGCGGCTGTAGATCGCTTTGAGCTGGTGGATCTGCGCGATTTCGACCCGCTCATCGACCTGGTGCATGGTTTTTCCAACCAGCCCGAATTCGACCACCGGGCAGTGATCCTTGACGAAACGCGCATCCGAAGTGCCGCCGCTCGTGGAGTATTCCGGAGCAACCCCGGTCTCGGCCTGCACCGCGCGGCGGATCATCGCGGAAAATTCGCCCGGCTCGGTCAGGAAGCTGTCGCCGGAACTTTTGACCTGCACCGTAATCTTCACCCCGGTCTCAGCAGCCACCGCAGCCGCATGAACCTGCAGCCAGGCCGCAATGCTTTCGCCGGAATGCAGGTCATTATAGCGAATATTGACCGTAGCCGTGCCGCGCGCCGGGATCACATTGGTGGCCTTATTGCCGCAATCAATCGTGGTGATCGCGAGGGTCGAGGCGTCGAAATGATCTGATCCCGCGTCCAGCGGCTCCGCCTCCAGCCGCGCCATCAGCTTCACCAGCGCCGACATCGGGTTCTTCGCGCGATGCGGATAGGCGGAATGGCCCTGCACCCCTTCGGCGGTGAACCAGGCGGTGACGCTGCCACGCCGGCCGATCTTCATCATCTGACCCATGACATCGGGGCAGGTCGGCTCACCCACCAGGCAATGCGTCATCCGCTCGCCCTGCTCTGCCATCCAGTCCAGCAGCGCCACGGTTCCATGTTCGGCAATATCTTCTTCATCACCGGTGATCGCGAGGATCACCGCGCCGTCGGGCGGGGTCTCGCGCACGAAATCCACCGCAGCAGCGGCAAAGGCCGCCACACCGGATTTCATATCGGTGGCGCCACGCCCATACATCCAGCCATCGACCACGGCCGCGCCGAAAGGGTCCTGCGACCAGGCCGCGAAATCCCCCACCGGCACCACATCGGTATGACCGTTGAAGCCGAATGACCGGTTCGCACCTCGCGTGCCCCAGCGGGCATAGAGATTGGAAATCCCACCGCGATCGACCCGCGTACAGGCGAACCCGGCCTCGCTCAGCACTGCCTCCAGCAAGACGAGCGCGCCGCCCTCTGCCGGCGTTACCGAATTGCAGCGAATCAGCTCTGCGGTCAGCTTAGCCGGGTCAACCGGGGTGAATTCGGTCATGGCGGTCTCCTTCAGGCGCTTGCGACAGCCATAATCCGGGCCGCCGCGCGGAGCAACCGGCGCCTCAGTCCGCCCCCCCTGCGCCCCCGGCCGCAACTGCCTCAACCGGCGAAAGCACAATCGCTGTCGCATTCTTCACCGTCAGAACCACGCCCGGCAACAGCCCGACCCGCGTCCGCGCTTCGGCCCGGAAGGCCGCGTCGATATTTGCGATGCCGCCCAGCACCTGCAACAGGGCCGGCGAGGTGCCGAGATTGTTATGCCCCGCCCCCTGATTATAGGCGGCGGTGTCGTAATAGGTGACCTCAAGATCAGAGATCGCCCGCAGATCCGTCAGGTTGCCCAGCCGGTCAGGCGCGCCTGCGATGCGCGACGAGATGTTCAGGATGGTGTCACGGGTGCTGCCAAAGATCAGGAAGGGCTGTGGCAGTTTCCCCATCGCATGGGCCTGGGCGCGGAACAGGTCAACATCGAGATCGGGCGAGATCAGGATCACCCCCGCCATGCGGTCCATGACCTTGCGGTCGCCGCGGATCGAGGCCTGACGCAGAGTTTCCATCGTCAGGGCGCCACCCATCGAATGGGCCACGATGATGATCCGCTCCGCCCCGGCTCCGGCAACCTCACGGAGCAAGGCCTCAAGCCCGTCGCGACCGAACAGAGCGGAATCGCGGTCATAGACATAGCCAAGCGCCGATCCGCGCGAGGGCCAGGCATAATGCACCGCCACACCCGGCACTTTCAGATCGTAATGCATCTGCGCGACGCGGTAGATGCTTTCTGCCATGGTATTGTTGAATCCATGCACATAGACGGTCACGTCACGACTGCCGCGCTGCCCCAGGTTCTTCGCCAGCTCTTTGCGGAAATCGCCTGCCGTTGCGAATTGCTGATCCGCGAGCGTCAGGAAATCCTTCGCGGGATCCGCCCGCTTCACCGATTTCGGCCAGGTGACCTCGCCCACCTTATGATCACGCGGCATCAGGATATCATAGCGCATGAAGCTCGCGAAATCCGACCGCGCGAACCCGAATTCACCATTCTCTTCGCGCCGCGACGTGCCGACATAAATCGGCACCCGGATCGACACCTCTTCCGCCGTCGCGATCTTTTCGGGCGTCAGCTCTTCAAGCATCACGAAGTTCCCGCGCGGCGCGCAGGAGGCGAACAGGACAAACGCCAAAAGGGCAACAAAAATTCTCATGCCCCTTTCCTGACCGGCCTGCCGCAACCGGTCAAGCCCCGCCGCTTCACCAGATGTTTCAATCCAGTCAGGAATTGCCCTTCCCCGTCATAAAAGCACGCAGGAGGAGGCGGGGGCAGGCCCCCGCCCGCAACGTCACAACACGTAGCGGGAAATATCAGCCGAGCGCGCCAGGCCGCCGACATTCTTTTCGACAAAGGCCTCATCCACCACCACCGCCTCACCCGGGCGGTCCGGCGCGGTGAAGGAAAGCTCCTCGAACACCCGCTCCATCACCGTGTAAAGCCTGCGTGCCCCGATATTCTCGACCGAGCGGTTCACTTCGGCCGCGAGCGCCGCAATCGTCGCGATCCCGTCTTCGGTAAAGCTGACCGCCACCTCTTCGGTCGCCATCAGCCCGGTATATTGCCGGGTCAGCGCATTGTCAGTCTCGGTCAGGATCCGGACAAAATCACCCTCGGTCAGTGCCTCAAGCTCGACCCGGATCGGCAGACGGCCCTGCAATTCAGGCAGCAGGTCCGAGGGTTTGGCGATATGGAAGGCGCCAGAGGCGATGAACAGGATATGATCGGTCTTCACCGGCCCGTATTTGGTCGAAACGGTTGTTCCTTCTATCAGCGGCAGCAGATCACGCTGCACGCCTTCGCGGGACACATCTGCGCCCCGCGCCTCGGATTTCGCACAGATCTTGTCGATCTCATCAAGAAAAACGATACCATCGGCCTGCACCACCTGCAGCGCGCGCGCCTTCACCGCCTCGTCATCCAGAAGCTTGTCGGCCTCCTGGCCCAGCAGCAGATCATAGCTGTCCGCCACCGTGACCCGCTTTTTTGTCGAGCGCTGAAACGCCTTGCCGAACATCTCCTGCAGGCCCTGAAGCTGCATCTCCATCCCCTGGCCGCCGCCCATCATCGGCATGGCGGGCACCGGGTCCTGGACCTCGATCTCGATCATGGTCTCGTCCAGCTCACCCGAGCGCAGCTTTTTGCGAAACATCTCGCGGGTCTGGTCGCGTGCATCCTTGCCGGCAATCGCCTCGATCACCCGCTCCTCGGCGGCGCGTTTCGCCTTTTCGCGCACCTCATCGCGCATCATCGCGCGGGTATCGACGATGGCGACATCCATCAGATCACGGATGATGCTTTCCACATCGCGGCCGACATAGCCGACTTCGGTGAATTTAGTCGCCTCGACCTTGAGGAACGGCGCTTTCGCGAGCTTCGCCAGCCGGCGCGAGATCTCGGTCTTGCCGACCCCGGTCGGCCCGATCATCAGGATGTTCTTCGGGTAAACCTCGTCGATCAGATCGGCGGCGAGGCGATTCCGGCGCCAGCGATTGCGCAAGGCCACAGCCACGGCGCGCTTGGCATCTGCCTGGCCGATGATGAAACGGTCCAGTTCCGAGACGATTTCGCGGGGGGTCAGGTCGGTCATACTTCAGGCCTCGAATAGGGAGGAAGCCGGTCTTTGCCGGGAAAGTCGGGAAGGGTGCGCATCAGCCAGCCGCGCAGCTGCACCCACCAGGTGCCGATGGCGGTGATCAGCGCGCCCAGAAGCAGCAGCGCAAAGGCCCAGGAGCCGAAATCGCCGCCCCCCGTCGCCCAGACGATCACGAAGGCCATATAGCCAATGGCAGCCGAGACAAACGAGCGCCGGTCGATCACCAGCGCCAGCCCGGTGATGATCAGCAGCGCGACCAGCAAAAGCACCATGCCACCCGAGCCGTAGAGCGTCACCGCCACGGTATTGACCAGCGCGAAAGCCGCCAGCAGATGCAGCCAGAAGGCCGTTGCGGCATTCCTTCCCAGCCGGTGCGGGTCGCGCATGTCAAACCACATCCCCGCAAGGAAAGCCGCGATCCCGAAGCCCAGCGTCGCGAAAGCAAAGGCCGGGCTTTCGCGCAGATCAAAGAGCCCGTTCATGCCGCCGGAACGCGTCCCGATGGCGAGCCCGATCAGCGCATCGGTCGAGGTGGTCAGCGCGTAAAGCGTCAAAAGCGCAAATCCGCCCAGCACGAACATCGAAAACGGCAAGCGGAACCGGCGATACCAGGCCGCCATGCCCAAAGTCGCCACCAGTGGCGGCAGCATCAGAAGGCCCCGGGACGGCTGGCCGGCGTTTTGCAACACAAGTGTGGTGACCGCGATCAGCAAACCGCCGCCAAAAACCAGTGCCAGCACCATCGACGGCAGGTTCATCCGCCGCCTCAGCGTGAAATACTCTGCCCACCACCAGGCGATCCCTGCCGCAATCAGCGGCAGAACAATGGCGATTGTCGCGCCTCCGGCCCAGGCGATCCAGGAAAGCGTGCCTGAGAGCAGGATGATCAGGCCAAGCGAGATGAAGATCTCGGAAAAGCCTTTGAAAAACTCAAAAGGCTCGTCTTCCGCCGGCATTGCCGCGCGCCGACCGGCGCGGGCCGCGACCAATGTCGACAAAGACGCGGCCTGAGCCTCGGTCAGGATACCGGCCTGAACGCCGGCGCGAAGGTCATCAGAGGTCATTTGCGGATCGTCTCCACCGTCAGATTGCCATTGGTGTAGACGCAGATCGACGCGGCAATCGCCATGGCTTTGCGCGCCACATCCTCGGCCGGAAGATCGCTCTCCATCAGCCCGCGCGCGGCGGCGAGCGCGAAGTTGCCGCCAGACCCGATGGCCGCGACATCATGTTCCGGCTCCAGCACATCCCCCGCGCCGGTCAGCACATAAAGCTGGTCGCCATCGGTCACGATCAGCATCGCTTCGAGATTGCGCAGATATTTGTCCATCCGCCAGTCTTTCGCGAGATCGACACAGGCCCGCGCGAGCTGCCCGGGCGCCGCCTCGAGCTTTTTCTCAAGCCGCTCAAGCAGGGTGAACGCATCCGCCGTCGAACCGGCAAAGCCCACCACCACATCATGCCCGCCAGGGGAAAGCCTGCGCACTTTGCGCGCCGTTCCCTTGATCACCGTCTGGCCCAGGCTGACCTGGCCATCCCCCGCCACCACAACCTCGCCCCCCCGCCGCACGGCGAGGATCGTGGTCCCGTGCCAGCCGGGGAATTTGTCGTCAGCCATGGGAATGCCCTTCGCATTGTTCCGTGCCCCTATATGGAGCGCCGGCCGGACTGGCACAAGTCAGCGGCGTAAGGCTGGACTTCCGGGGGACAGACGGCCATGATCATCTGTCTTTCATGACCCCGACCCAGGCGAGCCCGATGTCCAGCCCGATTTCCAGCCGGAACCTACCGAATATCACGGCGCTGTTCCCGGTGCTGATCGGAACCTGCGCCCGCAATGGCTTCGGGTTGCCACGCCGCTGAGCCGACGGGCAACCCCCTTCTCTGAACCTGCTTGATTTTGACAGACCGCGCCTGGCGCGGCTTCAGCTATGGGACAGCCATGACAGTCTGGAACGATCTGGCCCGCGCCACCAATGCGGCGGGCGATGAAATCCTTTTGCGCCAGCGGGATAGCCTTTACGAGATCCGCTATAACGGCATCGAGCTGATGTCGAACCTCAACCATCAGTCCGAAGCGGTGCTGGCGACCCGCGCGCTGCGTCTGCTGGGCCGTGCGCCGCGCGATGTGCTGATCGCAGGCCTTGGCATGGGCTACACTTTGCGCGCGGCGCTGGATCTGCTGGGACCAGGGGCGCAGGTGACGGTATGCGAACTGGTGCCGGAAATCGTCGCCTGGAATCACGGGCGGCTCTCGCATCTCGCCGGTCATCCTCTGACCGATCCGCGCGTAAGCGTTGAAATCGCCGATGTGACAGCGGTTCTGGCGCGCAATCCGGGCCGGTTCGACGTGATCCTGATGGATACCGATAACGGGCCGGATACTCTGGTGCGGGACACCAATGGCGCGATCTATACCGAAAGCGGGCTGAGCCGCAGCCGGGGGGCGCTGGCCAAAGGCGGTATTGCCGCTTTCTGGTCGGCCGAGATCGCCCCCGGTTTCGAACAGCGTCTGACCCGGCAGGGCTGGCCCTGGCGGCGCGATGATATCGCGCTGATGCCGGGGCGGGTCGATGCAATGCATCACATCTATTTCGCCGCTGATGACGCGGCGGCTCTGGGCCTGAAAAAGGCCGCCTGAAACGCAAACGGCCCCGGGGTTTCCCGGGGCCGTCCGCATTCGTCCGACAGATCAGATTGCCGCCTTGATCCAGTTGTCGAGCGCGGCTTTCGGCGCGGCGCCGACCTTGTTCGACACGACCTGGCCATCCTTGAACAGGAACAGAGCCGGGATACCCCGCACGCCAAGCGCCGCCGGGCTTTCCGGGTTCTCGTCGACATTGACCTTCACGATCTTGACCTTGCCGGCATATTCGGTCGCCAGCTCTTCCAGAGCCGGGCCGATCATCCGGCACGGGCCGCACCATTCGGCCCAGAAATCCACCACCACCGGCACGTCCGACTGGCGGACTTCGGCGTCGAAAGTGGCATCGGTAACAGCGACAGTTGCAGCGCCCATGGGGGTCTCTCCTGAGAATTGGGTTATATGGAAGCTAGGTTTGACCCTGGCGAACGTCAAGGACCGGTCCGGATGATCAGACCTGCGCGCGCTGCAAGGCAGCCTGGACCCTGGCGGGATCCACCGGCATCAGCCGGGGCACCCTGGTCCAGAGGATCGCCGCCCTGATCTCGCGCCCGGGGTAAATCAGCGCCGCCGCATGGGCATAGGCACCAAGCTGGCGCAGATAGGGCTCGGGGATGCCGTCCTCACCGTCGGGCACCACGGCGTTCGATTTGAAATCGACCACCGTGATGCGGTCGGGCGTGATCACCAGCCGGTCGACCGAACCGGCCAGCCAGCCGCCATTCCAGGGCGCCGAAAGCTCGGCCTCGGCGAGGCTTCCCGGGCCGAACATCCAGGCCAGATCCGGCGCGGTCAGGATCGCCCGCGCCTCACCCAAAAGCACCTCGCCCGCGCCCAGCCTGGCCGCGAGCTGCGGCCAGGCCGCAACTGGCGCCTCTGCCAGATGCTGCAGCAAAAGATGCAGCCTGGTGCCGCGTTCCAGCGGGTCATCCTCCTCGAAATCCAGCACCAGGTGGAATCGTCCGCCTTCGACCTTGGCTTCGCCACCGCCTAAGCCCGAGGGCGACCAGATCCGCGGCGGTGCCACTGCGCCCGGCAGCGGCGCGAGGCTGAGCGCATGCTGCACCTCTGGCGCGGCTGCCGCCGCAGGGGCATCCCCCGGCCAGTCGCCAAACCCAAGACGGATGCGGCCGTCCTCGCCCGGCACAGCGCCCAGCGCCTCAGCCCCGGTCAGCGCCGCATGATGCCATGATCCCGGCCCCGCCTCGCCCGCCGCCGCGACGATCAGCCAGTGCTTTGCCCGCGTCATCGCCACGTAAAGCAGCCGCAGGTTTTCGGCCTCACGCGCCGCCGCGCGGGCGGCTTTGGTCTCGGCGACGAGGCCGGTATCTTCTGCCTTGCGCCCCGACCAGGTGACCATGCCCTCACCGATCGCGAGGATCATGTCCTTATCGGTCAGCCGCCGGTCGCCGGTATCGGGCAGGATCACCACCGGCGCCTCAAGGCCCTTCGATCCATGCACCGTCATGACGCGGATCAGCCGCCCCTCGCCCTCGGCCTGGCGCTTGACCTCGACCTCGCCGGCCTCCATCCAGACCAGAAACCCGGTCAGGCTGGGCACCTCGCCGCGCTCATAGGCCAGCGCCTGCTGCGACAGCTCGTCAATCGCATCCGCCGCTTCATCGCCCATCCGGCCCAGAAGGCGCGCGCGCCCCTGATGCCGCGTCAGCACCCGGTCCAGCAGATCATAGGGCCGCATATATTCGGCAAGCTTCCTCAGATCATCCAGCACCGACAGCGTCCCGGGCTCGTCGAGATGGCGCAGACGCTCCCAGAGATAGCCCTTGCGCCCATGCGCCAGCGCGTAAAGCCGCGCTTCGGACCAGCCGAACAGCGGCGAGCGCAGCACCTGGGCCAGTGCCAGATCATCCTCGGGCGTGTTGAGGAAGGACAAGAGCGCCAGCAGGTCACGCACCGCCAGCTCGCCGGTCAAAGTCAGCCGGTCCGGTCCGGCAATCGGCAGGCCAGCGGTCTTGCAGGCGCGGATCACCGCGTTGAAGATCGGCCCGCGCCGCTGCACGAGGATCAGGAAATCCCCGGCATGAACCGGACGGAACCCGCCAGGCGCGCGGTGATCCGGGATCTGCCGGCCCTGCGCGATCATCTCTCCGATCTCAGCCGCAATCTGGCGGGCCAGCACTTCGGTCGCGTCTTCCTCGCCGACCTGGTCTATGGGGTCGAACCATTCGCCCGGCTCCGGGTCTTCGGGTTTCGGGACAACCGGCCAGACCTCCACCTTCCCGGGCAGCGCCTCATGGAAGGGGCGGTGGCGGAAGGCACCGCCAAGCGCCGCCTCGGCCTCGCCCGGGAAGGACTGATCGACCAGATCAAGCAGCGCGCGCGACGAGCGGAAGGAATATTCCAGCGCCTGTTCGGTGACCGGCACACCCGCCGCCGCAAAACCTTGCGCGAAACGGGTTTTTACCGCATCAAACCCCGCCACATCGGCGCCCTGGAAGGAATAGATCGACTGTTTCTTATCGCCGACCACGAAAAGCGACCGCTCGGTGTCGCGCGCGCCTTCCCCGGCCATGAACTCTTCGGTCAGCGCCGCGATGATCTTCCATTGCGCGGGCGAGGTGTCCTGGGCCTCATCGACCAGCACATGGTCGATGGAGCCATCAAGGCGGTACAGCACCCATGGCGCCACACTCGGGTCGGTCAGCAAGGCCGTCGCGCGGGTGATGAAATCATCGAAATCGAGCCAGCCATGCGTGGCTTTCGCGCCCTCATAGCGGCGCAGGAAATCAGCGGCGAACCGCTGCAGCGCCAGCGCCTTGCGGAACGCGCCAAGGCCAAGCCGCAGCGGCCGACCGCCTTCGACCCGCCGCATCAGCGATTGCAGCCCGTCGAGATGCGTGCCCAACGTCAGACGGCAGTCTTTGGTCGGGAAAGTGTCCAGCTTTGCCCCGAACGGCGCTTTCGCCGTGGCGCCGAACAGGAACAGCCCCTCCAGCACCGGCAGAGCCGCGATCCCCAGCGCGGGCAAAGCCGCAAGTGCAGCCCCTGCCTTCTGGTCGGTCACCTTTGACGAGGACATCAGCACCGGCGCCACCGCCGCCAGCATGGCCTGATCACCCGGCCCGAAGACCTCTTCCTCCAGTGCCGCCTCATCAAGGCCTGGCGGCAGCCCGAAGGCCACCCGCAGCGCGGCCTCTTCCGGCACCTGCATCAGCTCGGCCCGCATCCCGGTGAGTTTTGCGAGGAAAGGATCGATCCGTTCGCCCACCTCGGGCAGGATCGCCTCGAACAGCCCGCGTGCCTCGCCTTCGGCCATTTCTTCAAGGATCTGGTTGCGCAGAAGTTCCGCCGACCGGTCGTCAAGTTCGCTGAAAGACGGGCTGACCCCGGCCTCCAGCGGAAAGCGCCGCAACAGACCGGCGCAGAAGGAGTGAATGGTCTGAATGCGGATGCCGCCCGGCGTCTCGATGGCGCGGGCAAAGAGCTGGCGGGCGCGTTTCAGCGCGGCTTCCGACAGATCGCCGCCTTCGCCCAGATCGCCAAGGTTCCGGCGCAGCCCCGCATCCGGCGCCATCGCCCATTCCCCCAGCCGGCGGAAGAGACGGTTCTGCATCTCTGCGGCGGCGGCCTTGGTATAGGTCAGGCAGAGGATGTTCTGCGGGTCGGTGCCGCGCAGCAAAAGCCGCGCCACCCTGTCGGTCAGCACCTTGGTCTTGCCAGACCCCGCGTTGGCCACCAGCCAGACATTGACCGAAGGATCTGCCGCCGCGATCTGCGCCAGGGATGCCGGATGCTGGGTCATGGCATATCCTCCGGTTCGGCCTGTTCAGTGATGTCCCATTCGCCAAACCGCGCGAGATTATCATAATCGCTGTGCTCGCGCGCGCCCAGCATGGCCTGGCGCGCGGTATAGCCCCGCTCAGGGTCTTCCCAGGCGCGGATCAGGCGGCGGAATTCTTCCAGCAGCCGGTGCAGATCATCGGGGCCGAGAACCGCCGAGATCGTCTTCAGATCGGCCGCGAGGCGGATATAGGCGATCTCGACCTCATCGGGGAAACCGGCCTCGGGAAAGCCGCCAAGGCTCGCCATCACCGCCGCCAGATGCAGCTGTTTCGCGAACGCCGCCTGCTGCTTTTCCGTCGGCGGCGCGCCGGTCTTGTAATCGACGATCCTCAGCTTGCCCTCAGCCGTCACATCCAGCCGGTCGGGTTTGCCGACCAGCACGAAATCGGGATCCTTCAGCTCGACCCGGTATTTCTGTTCCAGCGAGACCACCTCGCCGCCTTCGGCCAGAAGCCCCTGCACGAAAGGCATCGCCAGCTCCGCCATCCGCGCCCGCCAGATCGCGCGCATCGCGGGCCAGGCCACGTCTTCCTCCAGCACCCGGTCGGTGATCCGCATCAGTGCGGCTGCGGCGTCAGCAGCCGTGGGCGGCAGGCCTTCGCGCAAAAGCGCCTCGGGCACCTTGTGCAGGATCTCGCCCCTGAGCCGCGCATCGGCCATCGGACGCAAGGGCATCAGCGGGCGCAGCCGCAACAGGTGGCGCGCATAGATCGCATAAGGATCGCGGATCAGCTTTTCGATCTCGGTCAGCGAAAGCGATTTCGGACGGTCCGCCACCTTCGGGCGGGGCGAGGGGCGGCGCGCGCGCGCCGAGAGGATCGGCGCTGCCACAAGACCCGCATCCCGGATCAGCCGGTCGCCGCGCGCTTTCATCGCGGCAAGCGCGACGCGCCCGCCCTGATCTGGCAGACCATCGAGCAGGTTCATCAGCCGGTTCAGCCAGCGGGACGGCACGGTTTCAGCCTCGGCATTCCTGTGCGCGTGGCTCAGCACCACTTCGGGCGCCGCGACCGCCATCTGGAAGTCATGTGCCGAAAGCCCGATGCGGCGCTCGGGCAGCAAAAGCCCCAGCTCCATCCGCATCTTGCGGTTCAGCCAGGGGTCCGGGTCGGGCTGCGCCGGCCAGACGCCCTCGGTCAGACCGGCAAGCACCACAAGATCTGCGCCCTGGACCCGCGCTTCCTGGGCGCCAAGGATCACGATCCGCTCATCCGCCGGGATCAGGCTGCGCACCTGGGCGCGGTTGATCACCCCATCCGCCAGTGCGGCATAATCGCCAAGGCCGAGATGCAGCGCCCCGGGCGCCTCGGCGGCGAGGTCTTCGATCACCCGCAGCGCCGCTTCGCCCGCCGCATCCTGCCAGAGCCTGCCGGTCCCGGCATCAGTCCCGCGCGCGAAAGCCTCGGCCAGCGCCCGGTGCCGGGTGATCAGATCGGGGAGGGGTGCCGGGGTGCAGGCCTCCAGCTCTGCCAGCACCGCGCCGAGCCAGTCCGCCCAGGGTGCCGCGAAGGGATCGCGCTGCTCTGCCGCCCAGGCCTGCAGCGAGGCGAGATCAGGATAGGCCGGACCGCGCGCCCTGAGCCGCAGTTCCAGCTCATGCGTCAGCCGCAGATGCGGGCCGCGCTGATCGGTCGAGAAGCACAAAGGGTGCTTCAGCAGCGTCAGCACCTCATCTGCCATCAGCCGCTTGCCCATGCCGCGCGCGACCAGCCGCAGCATCCGCCCCGCCGGGCTGTGGATGAGCGGCGAACCGGCGGAATCGTCCGGGACCAGCCGCCAGCGGTCCAGCGCCGCCGTCACCCGCCGCGTGAGGTCACGGTCCGGTGTCAAAAGCGCCGCGCGTTTTCCCGCCGCCACCGCCTCGCGCAGACAAAGGGCAATCGCCTGGGCCTCGTCACGCGGGCTCGCGGCCTCGATCAGCGTCATGCGCGCGGTTGCGGCCTGCAAATCGCCCAGATCCGGCCCCTGCGCGATCCATTGATCGGTGACCGGCGCCGGACGAAGCGCCAGCGAAATCAGCCGGCCCCGCGCCGGATCGACGGCGCCCTGGCCGTCCCAGTCCTGCACATTGCCGGGGCCAAGGCCCAGCGTCTGCATCAGCCGGTGGTAGCGATATTGCGGGTGATCCTCCTGGCCGGTCCCGTCAGCAAGGCTGGCCCAGACCTCCTCCGGCTGATCGAAATCAAAGCCCGGCACCAGGATCGCGCCCTGCGGCAGCCGCGCCACTGCCTGCATCAGCAAAGCCGATGTTCCGCGCGAGCCGGTCGATCCGGCCACAATCACCGGATCGGGGGTCGGTGCCGCCTCCCAGGCGCTGATCTGCGCCAAAAGCGCAAGCCGCAGCCGCGCCTCGCTGTCCGGCGCCGCCCCTTCGGTGAAAAACTGCGCGATCAGCGAGACGAAACGGCGGGTGCGCGACCAATGCGCGGCATGGCCCTCGATATCAAGGAGGTCAAGCGCGCCCGGATCCACCTCTTCCGCCCGCATCTCATCCATCAGCCCAGCAAGGCTGTCGGCCAGGTCATAAAGCGCGTGACGCGGCGCGAGATCGGGCTCTGCCGCCAGCAGCCGGTCGATCAGCACCGCCAGTTCCAGCCGCCGCCCCAAAGGCGAGGCGGCCTCGACCTGGCCCGTCAGCAAAGGATCATTCCCCGGTTCCGACACCAGTTTCAGCCGGGGCAGGAAACCGGCGCCCTGGGCCAGCAGCGTCTCGCGCAAGCGGCGGCGCATCCGCTGGCTGTTCAGATAAACCGTCACCCGCGCCATGGCCTCGGGCGGCCGGCCTTCAAGCCGCATGCGCAGGCCCGCCGCCAGCCTTGCGGGGAAATCCACGCCGGGGGGCAGGCCGAAGAGGCGGGGTCCGGATCCGGGGAACATCATGTCGCCAGCAAAGCCCCGGCCTCGGCGAGGCCTTCGGGGCTGCCGACATCGCACCAGCCGCCCTCCCAGATCAGACCGTAAGCGCGGTCGTTGCGGATCATGTCATCCCAGGCGAGGTTCAGGGAAAACACCCGCTCAGGGTGGCTCAACAGCCAGTCCGTGCGCAGGATCTGCGCGCCGAGATAGACCATGCCATTCGGGTCAAGGTCTTCGCCGGTCTCGCTGTCGCGGCGCATCCGCGTCAGGCGGCCATCCGCGCCCAGCGAGAAATCTGCCCCGCCCTTGCGGCCCGGCAGGCCCTCGCGCGGCTTTACCAGCAACAGCGCCCCCATCTGCAAGGGGTCCCAGGCCTGTGCCAGCGCCGAGAGGGGGTTGCCGTCCGTCCAGACCACATCCGGGTTGAGCGTCATCACCGCGCCATGGCCAAGTGCCGGCAGCGCCGCCTTCAGCCCGCCGCCGGTCTCGAGGATCTCGGGTTCATGGCTGATGCGGACCGGGCGGCCCCTCAGATGATCGGCGATCTGCTGCGAGAGGTAATGCGTATTGACCACCACCGGGTCGCAGCCTGCCCCGGCCCCCAGATCCAGCGCGCGGTCGAGGAGGCTCTGCCCGGCGACCTCGATCAGAGGCTTCGGTCGGTTCCGGGTCAGTTCGCGCATGCGGGTGCCGAAACCGGCGGCAAAAACCATCAGGGGGAAGGCGGGCTGCATGACCTGATCCTTTCAATGATGGCGGGCGTGGGGTCTGGCAGGAGAGCGAGGGTTTCACCGCGCAGTTCCGCCAGGACCGGATGGGCGAGGTTGCGCAGCAGCTGGCCCCAGACCCGGGGCAGAAAGGCAAGATAGCGATCCTTGCCCGCCACCATGGTCAGCCGCGCGAAAATCCCGATGATCCGCAGCGCCCGAAGCGCGCCAAGCGTGGCATAGGCCGCCGTGATATCGCCCCGCCCGCTCTGTTTCGCGAAATGCGCCACCATCGCGGCCTCGACCCCGGGTGACACGTCACGCCGCGCATCCTGCAACAAGGATACGAGATCATATTCCGGCTGCCCCATCTGACCGAGCTGGAAATCCAGCAACCCGACCCGTGCGACGCCCTGACGATCGGGCAGCCAGAGAAGGTTCTCGGCATGGTAATCGCGCAGGATCAGGACACGCGGCCCGTCGGCATGGGCGCGGATTGCGACCTCGAGCGCCTTCAGGAACGGCGTCGCATCGGAGCGTGTGCCGGTGGCGGCAAAGCCATAGAATTCCGACGCCAGAGCGGCTGACGCGGCCCAGTCCTCCGCACTCAGATCTGGCAAAGGGCTGGGCGGCGCAGCGCCTTGCAGGCGGATCAGCACATCCACCGCCGCCGTGTAAAGCGGCAGTTCCGCTGCGGCATCGGCCTCAAGCAGCCGCGCATAGATCCCGTCACCGAGATCCTCGATCAGCATGAGGCCCTGCGCCTCATCCATCGCAAGTGTCGCCGGGGGCGAGAGCCCGAGATCCGCCAGATGCGCGCCGATCCGGTGGAAATCGCCGATATCATCGCCACATCCGGGCGGCGCATCCATCAGGACCGCACGCTGATCGCCCAGCACCAGCCGCTCATAGGACCTGGCCGAGGCATCCCCCGCGAGATGACTGCGCCGGGCCGCAGCCCAGCCGGCCCGGGCCAGGAACTCTGTCTTTGCAACCTCTCTCATGGCGCCCTAGCGAGGCAGGCGAGGAAACCCTCCGGCCCGGTGACCAGCAGCCGCCGCCCTTCCCCCTCATAGGACAGCGTCACGCGGATCGCCTCGTCAGGCGCATAGTGCCCCAGCCTGTCGGGCCATTCGATCAGCAGGATGTCGCGCCCGATGGCTTCGGCGAGACCCAGCTCTTCGACCTCGCCAATATGGCTCAGCCGGTAGAGGTCGGCATGCCAGACCTCTCCGGCTTCGGTCTCGTAGCTTTGCACCAGGGTGAAGGTGGGCGAAGGCACGTCGATTTCAGCCCCTGCCATGGCGCGGATCGCCGCGCGGGCGAGATGCGACTTCCCGGCGCCAACCGGGCCTTCCAGCAACACGGTCATGCCAGGGCGCAGGCACAGCCCGAACCGCGCCCCGAACAGGCGCGCCGCCTCTTCATCGGGCAGGAACAGATCGACAGATTTCATGGCGCGAGTTTCGGCTTTTGCCCGGTCAGGCGCAAGCCTCAGCCGATCTGACCGCGCCGCCCGGCAGTCTGGCCGCGGTCCAGCAGGATATGATCGAGGATCACACAGGCCATCATCGCCTCACCCACCGGCACCGCGCGGATGCCGACACAGGGGTCGTGGCGGCCCTTGGTCACAAGGTCGAGCTCCTGGCCGAATTCGTTCACGGTGCGGCGCGGCGTCAGGATCGACGAGGTCGGCTTGACCGCAAAGCGGCAGACCACCGGCTGACCGGTGGAAATTCCGCCGAGGATCCCGCCCGCGTGGTTCGACAGGAACTCGACCCCATCCTGGCCCATCCGCATCTCATCGGCATTCTCGACCCCGGTCAGTGCGGCCGAGGCCATGCCATCGCCGATCTCGACACCTTTGACCGCATTGATCGACATCATCGCACTGGCCAGGTCAGAATCCAGCTTGCCATAAAGCGGCGCGCCGATCCCTGGCGGCACGCCCTCGGCCACCACCTCGATCACCGCACCCACCGAATTATGCGACCGGCGCAGATCGTCGAGATAGACCGCCCAGTCCTGCGCCGCGACAATATCAGGGCAGAAGAACGGGTTCTCGCGGATCTGGCCCGCATCAAACCGCAACCGGTCGATCTTTTTCTCGCCCATCTGCACCATATAGCCGGTGATCGACACCCCGGGCGCGATCATGTCGAGAACCGCCCGCGCAACCCCCCCGCCGCGACCCGCGCCGCCGTCTCCCGCGCCGAAGACCGCCCGCCGCCGCGATAGTCGCGCAGGCCATATTTCAGATGATAGGCGACATCAGCATGACCGGGGCGGAAGGCATGGGCGATCTCGCCATAATCCTTGCTGCGCTGGTCGGTATTCTCGATCATCAGCTGGATAGGCGTGCCGGTCGTCACGCCGTCAAACACGCCCGACAGGATCTTCACCTCATCCGCCTCACGCCGCTGCGTGGTGAATTTCGAGGTGCCGGGTTTCCTCAGATCCAGCCAGGGCTGAATATCGCCCTCGGTCAGCCGCACGCCCGGAGGACAGCCATCCACCGTGCAGCCAAGCGCCGGGCCGTGACTCTCGCCCCAGGTGGTGACGCGGAAGAGATGGCCGAATGTGTTGAGGCTCATGACGGTGCTCCGTGCTGACAGGGCGGGCTGACACAGGCGGCATAGCGCCCGCCCCTTGCAGGTTACAACCTCATTCCACAAAAAAGTGAAGCGCGGGGTTGAAATGGCACCGCCTGCCCCCATTTCACCGATGCGGGCCGGGCCCCTCTGGCACTCAGGGCCAGTTTCTTTCGGGAAACGCCTGGTGTGATGTCGGACCGCATCGGGAAACGCGCCCGATGGATTGCCCGGCATTTTTCCCGATCCGTATCCACGGTTCAGCTGACGGTCATTCCCTCTGGCGCCTTGTGTAAAGGGCTATGGTCGGATGGAAATCCTGCTGACATTGTTTCTGGGCAAGCCGCTTTGGCTCTGGCTCACCTTCCTTGCAATCGTCCTCGTGCTGCTGGTGCTTGACCTTGGCGTCCTGAACAAGGGCGACGAGGAAATCGGCGTCGCGAAAAGCCTGAAGCTCTCGGCCTTTTATGTCACGCTGGGCGTCCTTTTCGCAGGCTTCGTCTGGTGGCAGGTCAGTGCCGAGGCGGCAGGCCTCTACCTGACCGCTTTCGTGGTCGAAAAATCACTGGCGATGGACAATGTTTTCGTCATCGCAATGATCTTCGGCTTCTTCGCGATCCCCCGCAAATACCAGCATCGGGCGCTGTTCTGGGGCATCCTCGGCGTGATCGTGCTGCGCGGGCTGATGATCGGCTTTGGCGCGGCTCTGGTGCAGAACTATCACTGGGTTCTCTATATCTTTGCCGCCTTCCTGATCTTCACCGGCCTTAAAATGCTGCTCGCCAAAGAAGATCACGCCCCGGATATCGCCAGCAACCCCCTGCTGAAATTCCTGCGCAAACGCCTCAATGTCACAGACGAGCTGCATGGGCACGCTTTTACCGTGCGCAAGGAAGACCCCGGAACCGGCAAGCTGAAGCTCTATGCCACGCCCCTTCTGCTGGCGCTGATCATGGTGGAAATCGCCGATGTGATCTTCGCGGTAGATTCGGTCCCGGCGGTCTTCGCGATCACCTCTGACCCCTATATCGTCTTCACCTCGAATATCTTCGCGATCCTCGGGCTGCGCGCGCTCTACTTCGCGCTGGCCGCGATCCTGCACCGCTTCGCCTATCTGAAATATGCGCTGGCCGTGCTGCTGATCTTCATCGGCTCCAAGGTCTTTGTCGCCTCGCTGCTGGATCTCGAGAAATTCCCGGCCTCGGTCTCGCTCGGCGTCACTTTCGCGATCCTCGCCACCGGCGTGATTGTCTCGCTGTGGAAGACCCGCGGCCAGCCCGCACATGTCACCCTCCCGGGCGAGCCGGGCAACGACCACCCTGCCCGCCACTGACCACTGAAAGGGGCGCTCACCCCGCCCCTTTCATCTGTCCTTAAATATCCCGGGGGGAGAGGCGCTTTTGCGCCTCCGGGGGGCTGGCCCCCCCGCCTCCGCCGCCCCTTGCGCAGCACCGGCAATCCCCTATGCTCCGCCATACCTCGGGGTGCCCGTCACGGGCTGAGATGCGTCATGCGGACCCGTTGAACCTGAACCGGCTCATACCGGCGGAGGGAAGGTGCATCGGATCCCCCCTTGCGCATCGCCCCCGTCGCAACAGGAGGAATCCCATGCGCCCGATGCGCCCCTTCCTTGCGGCATGTCTCGCTTCCCTGCCCCTGGCAGCAGCGGCCGAGACCCCCGTGCTCACCGTCATGACCTATGACAGTTTCACCACCGAATGGGGCCCCGGCCCGGCAGTGGAAAAGGCGTTTGAAGAGGTCTGCGGCTGCGATCTGCGCTTTATCACCGGCGGCGACGGCGCGGCATTGCTGGCGCGCCTCCAGCTCGAAGGTGCCGCCACCGAGGCGGATGTGGTCCTCGGTCTCGACAACAACCTGACTGCCCAGGCGCGCGCGACCGGGCTTTTCGCCCCACATGGCGAAGCGGCCCCGACCGGCCTGCCGGTCGCCTTTGAGGATGATCTCTTCCTGCCATGGGACTGGGGCTGGTTTGCCTTTGTCTATGACCGCACCAAAACCGCGATGCCGCCTGAGGATTTCCGCGCCCTGGGTGACAGCGATCTGAAGATCGTGATCCAGGATCCGCGCTCATCGACGCCGGGCCTCGGTCTGCTTATGTGGGTCAAAGCCGCTTACGGCGATCGCGCGCCCGAAATCTGGACCGGGCTTTCCGACAATATCCTGACCGTGACGCCGGGCTGGTCCGAGGCTTACGGCCTCTTCCTCGAGGGCGAGGCGGATATGGTTCTCTCCTACACCACATCCCCCGCCTATCACCGGCTGGCCGAGAAAGACGACAGCAAGGACTGGGCCGAATTTGCCGAGGGCCATTACCTGCAAATCGAGGTCGCGGGCATCCTCGCCTCCTCAAAGCAGCCCGAACTTGCGAAGGAGTTCATCGCCTTCACCCAGTCGCCGGCCTTCCAGTCGGTGATCCCGGAAACCAACTGGATGTATCCCGCAACCGAGATCGCGCTGCCCGAAGGGTTCGAGACCCATCGTCCGGCGAAATCCCTGTTGCTGACGGCCGATGAGGCGCTGGAGGCGCGGGGCCCTGCGCTGGCGGAATGGCAATCCTCGCTCGGGCAGTAAGCCTCACCGCCGCGCTCATGGTCACTGCGCCGCTGGCGGCGGTGGCCCTCAGGGCGGGCGGCCTGCGGCTCAGCACGCCCGATCTTGCGGCGCTGCGGTTTACCCTCTTGCAGGCCGGGCTATCGGCGCTGATCTCGGTCGCGCTGGCGGTGCCGGTGGCAAAAGCGCTGGCGCGGCGGCGCTTTCCCTTGCGGGGCCTTCTGATCACCCTGATGGGCGCCCCGTTCCTTCTGCCGGTGATCGTCGCGGTGATCGGGCTGATCACGGTTTTCGGCCGCTCGGGCTGGGTCAATAGCGGGCTTGCCGCGCTCGGCCTGCCCGGGTTCAGCATTTACGGGCTGCATGGTGTGGTCATCGCGCATGTCTTCCTGAACCTGCCGCTGGCTGTTCGGATGATCCTGCAGGCCTGGGTCTCGGTGCCGTCAGAGCGCTTCCGCCTTGCGGCCTCGCTGGGTTTTCGCCCGCGCGACATCGCGCGACATATCGAGCGCCCGATGCTGGCCTCAGTCCTGCCCGGCGCGCTGGCGACGGTTTTTGCGATCTGCCTGACCTCTTTCGCCGTGGCGCTGACGCTGGGCGGCGGCCCGCGTGCCACCACGCTGGAACTCGCGATCTATCAGGCGATCCGGTTCGAATTCGACCTTGGCCATGCGGCGGGACTGTCGCTGACCCAGACCGGGATCGGGGCGTTTGCCGCCCTGCTGGCCTGGCGGCTGGCGTCAAGCCCGGGCTTTGGCGCGGGCCTTGACCGGGCGCTGCCCGCGCCCGCGCCCGCGGGCTGGCGGCGCCTTGCGGATGCGGGCTGGCTTTTGCTGGCGGCAGCGTTCCTGCTGTTGCCGCTGATCGCGCTGATCCTGCGCGGGCTGCCGGGGCTGGCGGAGCTGCCGCCCAGCCTCTGGGGGGCCTCGCTGCGCTCGGTTCTGGTCGCCCTGATCTCGACGCTGGTGACGGTGGCAGCGGGGCTGACCCTGGCACTTGGCGTGGCGCGAAGCCGCTCGCGGGGGATGGAGCTGACCGCCGTTTTGCCGCTGGCGGCCTCGGGGCTGGTGCTTGGGACCGGGCTTTTCCTGATCGCGCGGCCCTTTGCGTCCCCCGCGCAGCTGGCGCTGCCGGTGACGGTGCTGGTCAATGCGGTCATGGCGCTGCCTTTCGTCTACCGGCTTTTGATCACCGATGCCCGCGCGCTTGAGGCGGATTACGGGCGGCTGGCGGCATCACTGGATCTGCGGGGGGTCGCGCGGTTGCGCTATCTGACCCTGCCCCGGCTGGCGCGGCCTTTGGGATTTGCGGCCGGAGTCGCGGCAGCTTTGTCGATGGGGGATCTGGGCGTGATCGCACTTTTCGCCAGCGGCCAGGAGGCGACATTGCCGCTTTTGGTGCAGCAGCTGATGGGCGCCTACCGGACGGAGGCGGCCGCAGCGGCGGCACTGGTGCTGATCACGCTCAGCTTCGGCCTCTTTTGGATTTTCGATGCGGGAGGGCGGCATGTTCAGGCTCGATAACCTGGTTCTGGAGCAGGAAGGCTTTCGGCTGTCCGCGGACTGGCAGGTGGCACCAGGCGCGCGGCTGGCGGTGATCGGGCCATCCGGCGCAGGGAAAAGCTCGCTTCTGGCGGCGATTGCCGGCTTCTATGCGCCGGCCTCGGGCCGGATCTGGCTTGATGGGCGCGATCTGACCGAACTGCCCCCGGGGGAACGGCCGCTCTCGATCCTGTTTCAGGATCAGAACCTGTTTCCGCATCTGAGCGTGGCGCAAAATCTCGGGCTCGGGATCCGGCCGGATCTGCGTCTGGCACTACCGGATCACGCACGGGTGGCGGAGGCGTTGGAACGAGTCGGGCTGGCGGAGTTTGGCGCGCGCAAACCGGCGCAGCTTTCGGGCGGTCAGGCGAGCCGGGCGGCGCTGGCGCGGGTGCTTCTTCGCGCGCGACCGCTTCTCTTGCTGGACGAGCCCTTTGCGGCGCTTGGACCGGCTTTGAAGGGAGAGATGCTGGCCTTGCTGGCCGAGGTTGCCGGCGAGACCGGTGCCACCGTGCTGATGGTCACGCATGAGCCCCGCGACGCGCTGGATTTTGCCGGGCAGACGGTGCTTGTCGCGGATGGCGTGGCGGCGGCGCCGGTTGCGACGGGGCCCTTGCTGGCCGATCCGCCGCCAGCGCTGGCGGCCTATCTTGGATTTAAGAGGTAAAAGGAAAAGCCCCGCCGGAGGGGCGGGGCTTTGTACCTGGTCTTTTCGGAATCACGCCTGATCTCAGGCCGTGAATTCCTTGCCTTTAACCCGCGCCCAGATCTTCTTGTTGGTCAGATAGAGGAGCACCGACAGAAGGATCAGGAAAGTCACAGCGACGAAGCCCGCTTTCTTGCGGTCCATCATCTTGGGCTCTGCCGACCACATCAGATAGGCCGAAACATCCATCGACATCGCGTCGATGCTTGCGGGGCTGCCATCTTCAAAAGTGATCTGATCTTCGGTCAGCGGCGGCGGCATGGCGATCCAGCCGCCGGGGAAGGCGTGGTTTTCGTAGAAAGTGGTGCCGGCTTCTTCCTTGGTCTCGCCGGTATAGCCGGTGAGGATCGCATGGATATATTCCGGGCCGCCGATGCCGCGCAGCAGCTGGTTGATCCCGGTGCCTTCCGGCCCGTGGAACCCCGCGCGGGCCTTGGCCATCAGCGAGAGATCCGGCCCCATACCTTCGCCCGAACGCGCGGGGAAGTTGTCGGTCCATTCGCGCGGACGGGTGGTGCCATCGGGCAGGTCGATCTCTTCGAGACCGGCCGCATAGGCGCGGACCTGATCGGCCGGCAGATGCGGGCCGCCGTCATCCGCGAGGCTGCGGATCGGGACGAATTTCGCCCCGTGGCAGGCCGAGCAGACTTCGGTGAAGACCTGGAGACCGCGCTGCAGCTGCAACTGGTCATAGGTGCCGAACGGGCCTTCAAACGAGAAGTCCACATCCTCGATATGGCCGGCATCGCCAGCTGCCAGCGCTGCGCCCGTCAGGGCGAGCGAGGTGGCTGCAGAAAGAATGATCTTGCGGAACATTTTGCGTCAGATCCTTTTCTTCACTCAGCCGCGTGCGGGTAGTGGGATTTGAAGTCTTCCTCGATCGTCGCCGGTTGCGGCAGCGGCTTTTCGATGATGCCAAGCAGCGGCAGGATCACGAGGAAATAGGCGAACCAATAGGCCGCACCGATCAGCGAGATCGTGGCATAGGGTTCTTCTGCGGGCATAGCACCGGCCCACATCAGCACCACGAAGTCGACGGCCAGCAGCGCGAACCACCATTTGAACATCGGACGATAGCGCCCCGAACGCACCGAGGAGGTGTCGAGCCAGGGAACAATCGCCATGACCGCGATCGCGCCGAACATCGCGAGCACGCCGAAGAATTTGGCGTCGACGATGCCGAAGGTCACCCATTCCGCCGCAATCACGATCCAGACATCGGCGGTGAAAGCCCGCAGGATCGCGTAGAAGGGCAGGAAGTACCATTCCGGCACGATATGGGCAGGCGTGGAGAGCGGGTTGGCCTCGACATAGTTGTCGGGGTGGCCAAGGAAGTTCGGCATGAAGCCGACAATCGCGAAGAACACCACCAGGATCACGGCCAGCGCGAAAAGGTCCTTGATGACGTAATAGGGCCAGAACGGAACCGTGTCTTTCTCGGCATTGGCCTTGCTGTCGCGGCGGACCTCAACACCCGTGGGGTTGTTGTTGCCGGTGTGGTGGAAGGCCCAAATGTGAAGGATCACGAGGCCTGCAATCACGAAGGGCAGCAGGTAATGCAGCGAGAAGAAGCGGTTCAGCGTCGGGTTGTCGACCGCCGGGCCGCCAAGAAGCAGCGTCTGGATCGGCTCGCCGATGCCCGGGATCGCGCCGAAGAGGCCGGTGATCACGGTGGCGCCCCAGAAGGACATCTGGCCCCAGGGCAGAACATAGCCCATGAATGCCGTGCCCATCATCATGAGATAGATCAGCATCCCGATGATCCAGGTCACTTCGCGCGGAGCTTTGTAGCTGCCGTAATAGAGGCCGCGGAAGATGTGCAGATAGACGGCGAAGAAGAACAGCGAGGCGCCGTTCGCGTGCAGATAGCGGATCATATGCCCGCCATTCACGTCGCGCATGATGCGCTCGACCGATGAGAAGGCGAGGCTGACATGCGGCGTGTAATGCATCGCAAGGATGATGCCGGTCACAATCTGCAGCGCCAGACAGAATGCGAGGACAATGCCCCAGATCCACATCCAGTTCAGGTTTTTCGGGGTAGGCACCATCAGCGTGTCATAGACCAGGCCAACGATCGGCAGCCGCTTGTGCAGCCACTTCTCGGGGGCGGTCTTCGGTTCGTAATGGTCGTGCGGAATACCGGCCATGTTGCGTTCCTCAGCCCAGCAGGATCGTGGTTTCGTCGGTGAACTGAGCCACCGGCACTTCGAGGTTCCGGGGGCCGGACCTTTGCGGATACGGCCAGCCGTATCATAGTGAGACCCGTGGCACGGGCAGAACCAGCCACCGAATTCACCGGCGCCATTGCCCAGAGGCACACAGCCCAGATGGGTGCAGACGCCCATCATCACCAGCCATTCGCCGGCTTCGTCCAGCGAGCGGTTCTGGTCCGAGGCATCGGTGCCCGGCTTGTTCTTGTTCTCGGAATTGCGGTCAATGAGCGAAGCATCATCGCCGGAAACGGCGCGGGCCGCTTCGATTTCTTCGGCGGTGCGACGACGAATGAAAACGGGCTTACCGCGCCATTTCACCGTCAGCTGCGAGCCAACGGCCACATTCGTCACATCGACGTAGATCGAGGCGAGCGCACGCGTATCGGCCGAGGGGTTCATCTGGTTGACGAGCGGCCAAGCGGCGGCTCCGGCCGCAACTGCTCCGGCGCCGGCAGTGGCGTAATACAGGAAGTCGCGGCGGCTGCCTGCGTGATCATCTGCTTGGGACACGAGTTCCTCTCCCTGGCATGGCCGCGCGCGGCCAGATATTTGTGCGGGGGCAGACGGATTCCCGGCTGCCCTGACGGGCGCGGTTGTAAACAAGCCGTGATAGATCGTCCAGCGAACAATCCGACGCAATCGCCATCAAATTCAAGGATAAAGGCGATTGATGCGAACATGCCGCAGGCGCTGTGGCCCGCAGCTATCCCTTCGGGACGGTTTCCAGCATCGACGGACGTGCCGCAAATCCGGCCTCCCAGGCCGCGAGCCCGGGTCGTCCGGCCCGCCAGTCCCGCGCGCCAAGGCGGAAATCGACATAGCCAAGGGCCACGCCAAGCGCGATCTGCCCCGCCGTCAGCACGCCCTGCAGATCCGAAAGGCGCGCAGCCTCGACCAGATCCAGAGCCCTGGCGATTTTGGCCCATTGCCCTTCGATCCAGGGGGTAAAACGGTTTTCGTCGGGGCGCAGCCGCGCCTCATAGACCATCAGCAGCGCGGCATCGAGAACGCCATCGGCCAGCGCCTCCAGCGTCAGCACCGGCCAGAGCGCTTCGCCCTCCGGGTAGAAGCCACTTCCGGCATAAGCATCGAGCCAGCGCGTGATCACACGGCTGTCAAACAGCGCCTCGCCCGAAGGCGTCACCAGTGCCGGCACCTTACCCAGCGGGTTGACCGCCGCCACCGCCGGCAAGCCCGAATCTACCGGAGTGGCTGACGCCTGGATCATCGCAATCGGCCCCAGCCCGGCCTCGATCGCCATGACCTGCACCTTGCGCACATAGGGCGAGGTCGGCCCGCCATAAAGCTGAAGCCCCGCGCCCGTTTTGCCTTCGGGCCCCGCTTTTCCGTCAGTCACTGCCGTCGCTCCCTGAACCGCAGCCTCGCGATAAGGCCTGCGTCGATTTCCCATTCCCGGCCGCGAAAGCCGATGATCCGCTTCAGCCGCAGGCTGGCATTTTGCTGCCGCGCCTCCGGAGCAGCGCCGCTCGCCGTTTTGTGCAGCAAGAGACCTTCGCCAAGATCATCCAGCGCATCCTCGGCGCGCTGATCGCGCCGCCCCTCGCCGGCCCTTGGGGTCACCCATCTCACAAAGCCATAGCCCGCCACAGCGGCCAGACCGATTCGCAACGCCAGCGGAACAAAAGGCAGGGGCATGGCAATCTCCACCAGAGGGACAGGTGCCGGGTATCATCACCGGCCAGACTGGTGCGGGCGATTCGCAGTGTCAACCGCAGCGGCAGTCAGATGCGCCGGAAATGGAAAAGGCCGCTCCGGTTTCCCGAAGCGGCCCTGTATCCGTCAGCTGGTAGCTGCACTCAGCCCTGGCGGGCTTTGTAGCGACGCTGCGTCTTATTGATCACATAGACCCGGCCCTTGCGGCGCACGACCTGGCAATCGCGGTGACGCGTCTTCAGCGAGCGGAGCGAATTGGCAACCTTCATGGCTGTCTCCTGTCCTTCGCGGCGCATCACGCGCCTGATTAACCCGTGCCCCGGGTATGACCCCAAAAGCGATGAAATGGTGGGCGGTACTGGGATCGAACCAGTGGCCACTACGATGTCAACGTAGTGCTCTACCGCTGAGCTAACCGCCCACTCTGACCTACACTCTGCCCGCGCTTCTCGGATCTGGCCATCAAGGCAAAACCATTAAGGCGCGGCTGACCGCGTCGGCGTGGAGGGGTCTATACTCAACCCATATCCTGGCCGCAAGGGGTTTCGGAACGAAGAATTATGACGTTATATCGCAGGATACCGCCAGGAAGAGGAAATCCCGCCCTGATTTTCAGCCGGGACTTCTGCCGCGCCAGCCCGTCCCTGCTTGTACCGAGGCCATTTTGCAAGGAATCACCTCCTCCGACGCGTATATGCTGCACCGGCCCGGGCAACAGACCTGCCCGGTCGTTTTTTCCTCGCCGCATTCCGGGCGCGCCTATCCGCCGGATTTTCTGCAGGGCAGCGCGCTGGACAGCCATGCCATCCGCTCTTCCGAGGATGCGTTCATCGATCAGCTGTTCGGCGCCGCCCCCGCGCTTGGTGCGCCCCTGCTTGCCGCCAGGGCACCGCGCGCCTTTGTCGATCTTAACCGGGGCCCGGATGAGCTGGACCCGGCGGTGATCGAAGGGGTGGAGCGACCGGCACATAATCCGCGCATCTCTTCGGGGCTCGGGGTGATTCCCCGCGTGGTCGCAGGCGGGCGGCACATCTATCGCGGCAAAATGGCCCGCCCTGAGGCGGAAGCGCGACTGCAAAGCTTCTGGCATCCCTGGCATGATGCGCTGCGCGGGCTGATCGAAGAAACCCGCGAGACATTTGGCAAGGCGGTGCTGTTTGACTGCCACTCGATGCCACATGAGGCGGCAGATCTGCAATCGCGGGGTGGCCAGCCCGGGCCACAAATCGTTCTGGGGATCGCTTCGGCGCCAGTGCGGGCCGGGATGTGGTCGATCAGATCGCCGGCGCTTTCGAAGCGGCCGGTCTGCGCGTCAGCCGCAATATGCCCTTTGCCGGCGCCTATATCACCCAGGCCTATGGCCGGCCCTCGCGCAATGTTCACGCCGTCCAGATCGAGATCGACCGCCAGCTTTACATGGATGAAGCACGAATCGAGCCGCATGGGGGGTTCGAAGGGTTTCGCCAGCTGATCACCGGGGTCATTGCCGAGGTGACCGGGGCCGATATCCACGCCGCCGGGCTGATGACCGGCAGCCGGCCCCCGCTCGCGGCGGAATAAGCGCGCGGGGTGCAGCGGGCAGAGAAGGGCTCAGTCCTCTCCCGCCCGCCATACCTGTCGCGCTGCCCGTCGCTGAACGGGCAATACAAGCGCCGGAAGTCCGGCTCAGATCAGCAGGTCAGATTCGCTTTTGCCCGAAGCCAGCGCCTCGGCATACCAGCGCGGCTTGCGGCCACGACCGGACCAGGTGTCCGCCGGATTGGCCGGATTGGCATATTTGGCGCCAACCAGCGCCCGCTTGCGCGGAGCCGCCGTCCCGGTCAGTTCCGCCAGCGACGCAAAACCGAGCTCGCGCGCGGTTTCGTCCAGCTTTGCCAGCGCTTCTTTCTTGCGACGATCCTCAAAAGTCGAAATGGCTTTGCCGACTTTCGCCTGCAGCGATTTCAGATCTTTCAGATCAAGGGAATTGAGATCGAGTTCCATTCAGTGCTCCTGATACTCATCATGAGCCTTCCCTATTGCAAATAAATGCGGGCCGCAATTAAAGCCTTCAGCGTGGGCTGCGTTTTGCAAGAATCCGCTGCAAAGTACGGCGATGCATGTTCAGCCTGCGTGCCGTTTCGGAAACATTACGGTCACACATTTCGTAAACGCGCTGGATATGTTCCCAGCGAACCCGGTCCGCCGACATCGGATTTTCCGGCGGCGGCGGCAAAGCCTCGCCTTTGGCCAGAAGCGCATTTGTGACATCATCCGCATCAGCCGGTTTCGACAGGTAGTCCAGCGCGCCGATTTTCACCGCCGCAACCGCCGTCGCAATCGCACCATATCCGGTCAGCACCACGATCCGGCAATCGGGCCGCTTTTCACGCAGCGTCTCCACCACATCGAGCCCATTGCCATCCTCAAGCCGCAGATCAACCACCGCATAGGCCGGCGGGCGGGTCTGGGCGATCTGCCGGCCCACCGCCACGCTTTCTGCCGTCTCGGGCTGGAAGCCACGCTTTTCCATTGCCCTGGCAAGGCGTTTGACGAAAAGCTCGTCATCATCGACCAGCAAAAGGGTCCGATCCGGCCCCAGCTCGGCATGCAGATCTCCGGACATTCGCTATCTCTCCTGACGGGTGCCTGACCCGAATGCCAGACCCGGAGAGGCTTCCCCGGTCTGGCAGAATTTACGGTCCTGGACGGCCGGGGTCAATTCAGCCCGTTACATCCAGCATACATCCGACCCCTTTGGCGATCTGTTCGGGCGTCGCATCGCGGCGGTAAAAATCGGCAAAACCGATACCGGGCAGCATCAGATAGGTGAAGGCCGAATGGTCAACCATATAGAAATCATCGGTGGCCGGCTGGAGGTTATAATAGACGCGATACGCCTTTGCCGCAGCGTCAATCTGTTCCGGAGTGCCCGTCAGACCAATCGCCGTTTCGCTGAAGGCTTCTGCGTAATCGCCCACAACCTGAGGTGTATCCCGCTTGGGATCGACCGTGACGAAAACCAGCCTGACATCGCGACCCGCGTCCTTCAGCAAATCCAGGGCCTCGGCATTTCGCGACATATCGAAGGGGCAGACATCGGGGCAGAATGTATAGCCGAAATAAACCAGTGTCGGCCGGGTGATCACCTCTTTATCGGTCACCTCAGTGCCGGTTTTGTCGAGAAGCGTAAACGGCCCGCCAATATCTGCTCCGCCGACATTCCCTTCACGACATTGCGCCAGCGGATCGGCATTGCTTTGGCCGGCAAAGAACAGATAGCCCGCCGTCCCCCCTATCAGCGCGGCCAGCAGCCCCGCCGCTCCGATTGCGTAAATCCTGTTCATCGCCTTCTCCGCTTTTGTCACCAGGAACGCCCCGCGGAGCCTCCTGCGCTGTCCAGTTGCCCCATTGATCCCCTGGAGCGCGGGCCGTAACAAGGCATAACGATACGAGTAAAGGCGCATTCACAATGCGACAAATCGCGGGCTTTGGTTTTGTCGCCGGAACAGGTGCGGCAGACCGCGTCTGGCTCAGGACGCTGATCCTCATCCGCTGGCTGGCGATCTGCGGTCAGCTTGCGGCCATCTCCCTCGCCGATCTGTGGTTCGGGATCGCGCTGCCGCTGGGGCTTTGCCTGCTCGCCATCGGGGCCTCGGTCATCGTCAATCTGATCGTGACCTTCATCTTTCCCGGCAACCGCAGACTGAGCGAAACCGGCGCGCTCCTGTCGCTGCTGTTTGATCTCTGCCAGCTTGGGTTTCTGGTCTTTGTCACCGGCGGGCTGACCAATCCTTTCGCGCTTCTGTTCATCGCGCCGGTCACCATTTCAGCCTCGGTGCTCGGGATCGGCCCGACAATGATCCTGGGCACGGCTTCGATTGCGATGGTCTCGGGCCTGGCGGTGGTGAATATCCCGATCACCCTTGCGGGTGGCATCACGCTGACCATCCCGCGGCTTTTCACCTTTGGCTTCTGGGCGGCCATCGTGGTCGGCATCGTCTTTCTCGGCGTCTATGCCCGCCGCGTCGCGCGCGAGAGCCGGGCGCTCTCGGATGCGCTGCTCGCAACCCAGATGGCGCTCGCGCGCGAACAGAAGCTGACCGATCTTGGCGGCGTAGTCGCAGCGGCGGCGCATGAGCTCGGGACGCCGCTCGCAACGATCAAACTGGTCTCGGCCGAGCTGATGGACGAGCTGTCGGATCAGCCGGAGCTGCTGGCCGATGCGCGGCTGATCCGCGAACAGGCCGACCGCTGCCGCGACATTCTGCATGGCATGGGGCGGGCCGGCAAAGACGATCTCCAGCTGCGCCAGGCGCCGCTTTCGACCCTGCTGCGCGAGGCCGCAGAGCCGCATATGAACCGCGGCAAAGAGCTGGTGTTCGAACCCGGCCCCGCCAGCAGCGCCCTGCGCGAACCGATGGTGCGCCGCAGCCCCGAAACTATCCACGGGTTGCGCAACCTGATCCAGAACGCAGTCGATTTCGCGGCAGGCCATGTCTGGATCCAGTATGACTGGAGCGGTGACCATATCGCGCTGCGCATCGTCGATGACGGGCCTGGCTATCCGCCCAATGTGATCAACCGGATCGGCGACCCCTTCGTGCGGTCGCGCCGCAACGAACAGGATCTGAGCCGGCGCCCGGAATATGAGGGCATGGGTCTTGGCCTGTTCATCGCCAAAACGCTGCTCGAGCGCACCGGCGCAAGTCTGACCTTCACCAATGCCCATGATCCGTTCCTGCCCGACACGGACCGCCAGGAGCGGTCAGGCGCGCTGGTCGGGGTCCGCTGGCGAAAGGCGGATCTCCTCGCCTCAGACATCGCGCCGGGCGCCGCCAATGCGCAGATCGAGATCTGACAGCGGCGCTGTTTAAGCATTAACCCGCAATTAACGCATCGCACATTAACCTCTTCACCGGAACGTGAAGCAGTGGGCTGATTGCATGCCAGGTATGGAAGCGGACTGGATATTCGCAAGCGGGCTGGTGATCACTGCGGCCCTGATTGCACTCGCCTGTCTTCTCGTCATGGCGGCGGTGCAGTCGCGCAGCCCGGCAGCATCCTCGGTCTTCGGATCCGTCCTGCCTGAAACCGTGTTCATTTTCGATGGAGAGGCGCTGGTCGATGCCACCCCTCCGGCCCGCGCGCTGATGGCGACCGGGGTCGAATCCGGCGGCCCCTGGTTCCGGGCTCTCTCGCGGCTCGAGCCGATGTTCCCCGGGCTCTGGACGCGGCTGGAAGGGTTGCAGCGTGAGGGACGTTTCGTGCTCTGCTCGCGCGAGGATGTCACCCCGCCGATGGTGCTGCGCGCCGAATATCTGGGCGGGCTGACACGGCTGACCCTGGTGGATGGCGAGGGCGAGGCCGCCCGGCCCGGCTCGGACGGCCTGGCGGAACTTGCGCTGCGCGATGAGCTGGCCGGGCTGCATGACACGCTTGCGCGCGCGCCGCTGCCGATCTGGCGCGAAACGGCAGATGGCGAGGTGATCTGGGCCAATGGCCCCTATCTCGCAGCGGCGGCCGAGCGGCTGGAACCCGGCAAAGAACTCGCCTGGCCGCTGCCCGCGATCTTTCCGCGCAAACCGGATGACCCTGAAGCCGGATCTGCCAAAACCAGCGCCCTAGCCGCAAAATCACGGGGATTACCCAATGCGACCCGCGCCTCGCTGACGCTGGGCCAAACGGTCCATTGGTATGATGTCCTGTCGCGCCCCCTGCCCGGGCGGGGCAGCAATGCAGGGCGTCTGTGTTATGCCCTGCCCGCCGACGGGCTGGTCGCGGCGGAAAACAGCCTGCGTGACTTTACCCAGACCCTGGCCAAGACCTTTGCGCAGCTGCCGATTGGCCTCGCGATTTTCGACAAGTCGCGGGTTTTGCAGATGTTCAACCCCGCGATGCTGGATCTGACCGGGCTGCCGGTGGAATTCCTGATCGCACGCCCAAGCCTGCCGGCGCTGCTCGACGCATTGCGCGAACGCTCGATGCTGCCGGAGCCGAAGGATTACCGCTCCTGGCGGCGCCAGATGGCCGAGATGGAGAAAGCCGCTGCTGAAGGCCTGTTCGAGGAAACCTGGGCCCTGCCATCGGGCCGCACCTGGCGGGTCACCGGGCGGCCGCATCCCAATGGTGCACTTGCCTTCATGCTGGAAGATATCTCGACCGAAATGACCCGCACCCGCCGCTACCGTGCAGATCTGGAACTCGGCCAGGCGGTGATCGACGGGTTGCCGGATGCCGTCGTGGTCTTCGCCCAGGATGGATCGGTTGCAATGGCAAATGCGGCGGCGACCCGGCTCTGGGGCAAAGCCCGCTGGAAGGGCCGGATAACAGCAATGGCGGCAAGGCGATCCACTTCTGGCGCGAAAAAACCGCCCCGACGCTCCTGTGGAATGATCTTGAAGAGTTCATCGGCCTGTTCGGCACCCGGGAGGCCTGGGACGGCGATCTGCGCATGACTGACGGCCGCGCCTTTTCCTGCCGCGTCGCACCAATGCCGCATGGCGCAACGCTTGTCACATTCCGCCTGTCAGAGCCCGCCGCCACGGGGGGACCGGTGGCTCCCGCGCTATGCTGATTGCCTGAGCCGTCCCCGTGGCGCCCCGGGCCGGTCTTGCGGCACCACAGCCTGCGGGACTTCGCGCCACTTCACGATCGGCAGTCTGATTTTTGCGCCTCCCTGCCGCGGCGAATCACAAGACGCATCAACGGAAAAGCCGCCGACCTGCGCCGTCGCCTGATCCGGCCCGTACACGGAGGTTTCGCGCGGTTCGGCCCGTTTACCTGGGCATCATGCGACGTTTCACGATCTGCCCCGGCAAAACCCCACCTCGTCTGGACAACAGAGGCGCTATAAACCCGAAACCATCTGTCATATGAGGCGTCCTGCGATCCCCGGCAGCCACGGGCGGAGATCCCTCTCGCCGCAACCTTGCTCCTCCGGCTGCAATGGTTAGTGAGTCTGTTGCCTGGGCCGATGATGCATGGCGGGTGGCGGCGAGGCCAGGTAAGCCCGGGCACATATTCGCGATTGCGTCACCGCCGCGCGAACAAGGCAGCGGCGGCCTTGTTACAGGCCGCCGCCAGGGAGAGGATCCCCCTCCCATTCCTGTCAGTGGGCTCAGAAACCGAAGACCAGCGACAGGCCGAGTTTGTTATCCGTGCGGATTGCCCGGCTGTCATTGTATTCGGTCAGGTAGCTGACCCGGGTCGAGATCGCGTCAGTCACCTTGAAGTTGACGCCGAGATCGTTGTTCGCCCGCAGCGCGGAGTCCGAATTCAGCACGTCGGTGTCATTGGTGAAGAATACGTTATCGTTGATCTTGTAGTAGAAGCGCGACGACGCGATGTAGCCGGTCTCGGTGGTCGACTCCCCCAGACCATTCTTCAGATAGCTGACACCGACACCAGCCTGCACGCGCCAGGCCATATCCGTCTCGTTGATGATGCGGTAGCCCGGACCCACGCCGAGGAAGGCGTCCTGTTGCGTCTGGCCACGCAGCTGTTCGGTATCGCTGATCGCATCGGCGCGCTGTTCATCCGTCAGCCGGTCGGCGAGACCGTCCGACACAACCCGACCCAGCACGAAACCGTAGAAGCGGTCATCAAAGGAATAGGTCGCGTCATAGATACCGAAGACATCACGCTTGGTCGATTTGTTGTCGGCCTCGGAATAATCGATCACTGCGCCGATGGTCTGGCTGAAGGCTCCGGCGCCGTGGCGAACACGCAGACCGATGGTCAGGTCCTGCGATTCATTGTTGCCGGTCTTGCCGGAATAGCCGATCGAGGCCGAGCCCGAAAAGCCCTGACGGAAATCCGGGCTGCCGAAACGGGCATTGTCCTCGGCGCGGGCCATATCCCGGGCGACATCGCGCTCAACATCCTCGATCTGGTCATCAATCGATGAAATCCCGACAATGTCAGTCTGTGCGAAGGCAGGCGCCGTCAGTCCGAGCGCCAGGATGGCTGAAGTCAGATAGAGCGGTTTCATGGCAATTCCTTTCACGGGTTACGTCCGTCCCAACTCAGGGGCGGTTGATGAGAAGGAATTGGTTGTTTTGCCGGGATTCGGAACCTTCACGAAACTTGAGCCATCCCCGAGAATTACTCGTGGAACCAGATCTTTTCTGGCGAAATGGCACTGCACGGGGCTGATGAAAGGATTTTTCTTGTTTTATCTCAGGCAGATGCAATGAACTGTGTTCATGTTTCGCGCAACGCAAGCACTTCGGCATTGGTGTCTGACGCCTGGCTGGCGGCTTCCAGCAGTGTTTCCTTTGCAACAGCGAGCAGCTTCTCGCCGAGGTCATCGCGCCACAAAGACCAGACCGGAAGCTGGAAAACCGGCGCATTCGCGACCGGATGCAGCTGCGCCAGGTCGAGAAAGCGCTTTGCATGCCGGGCGGGAAGATAGGCTGCAAAGGGGCGGGTCTGGATAAACAGCGCGGCCAGCGAGCCGAAGGCCAGTTGCAGACGTGTGCCATGCAGCGAGGGGAGCGCCTCTTCGTGAAAGCGCATGAACTCGGGTCCCCAATCCACCAGCGCATAATTTTCGCCCAGATCCGCGACGGTCAGCCCCTGGCGCGACGAGACCAGCACCAGCTGGTCATCAAGCAGCTGCTCTGCATGGATCCCGGGCCGGTTCGCGACGGAATAGGACAGGGCGACATCGATCCCGCCTTGCAACAGGTTATGCGTCAGCGTTTCCGCCCGCGCCATCTCAGCCCGCAAAGCAAGATCGGGCAGGCGGGCGCGCAACAGATCCAGCCAGCCAAATCCGAGGCGCGGCCAGAGCGAGGGCTCTGAGCCGATCACCAGGCGCAGGCCTTCGTCACCAGATGCCGAGACCCGCAGCCGGGCCTGTTCCCAGTTGCGCAGGATTGCAATGGCAAAGCCACGAAACTCACGACCTGCCGCTGTCAGCGCCACCCCGTCTTTGGATCGGGTGAAAAGCGGGCGGCCCAGCTGCTCTTCGAGCCGCTGGATCCGGAGACTGACCGCCGATTGCGTGACAAAAAGCCGCTCCGAGGCTGCGGCAAAGGATCCGGTTTCCGCCGTCTCCATAAAGGTTCGGACAAGTTGCAGTTCTATGGCCTGATCCTCCGCACTGAGACGAGACCCACTCGCCCCGCCAGAAGTCAGAAGTCAACGGACAGCCTGCCGGCAAGGGCGCTTCCATGCGGGATCTCGCCCGGAAGGCAAACGACCGGCGCGACGCCCCTCACCGGTCGAGCGCCCACCCTGGTCCCTCCCTTATCGGTGCGCAGGACTGGCGCCCGGCGTTTTCGAGGCGTCGAAGATGGAGTATCGCCGCTTCGATCCTGATGACGTCAATCCTCCGTGCACCTATAGCCTGACATGTTTCCGGGATGGCGCAGTCCCCGCACGCATTATTAGATCGGCATTGTTCGTGTAAATTTCGCTTGCCCTTGCCCCTCCCGACTGTGGGCGGTGCTGATCGTCGCCGATAGCGGCAACCCCGGCATGGCGCTCGCGTGCCGATCGTGATACCCGTGCCGCTCAACAAGAAGGCGAGCAATACAGTGCCTCAGGACGAGCAGAGCTTTATCCGGCTGGACGATGATGACATCCGTTACCTCAGCATTCAGCTGCGGGGCGTTAAGCAGGCGCGGGTGCGCTTTCTGACTGCCACGCCCGAGTTTCAGCTTGAGGTGATCGAGGTCCTGCTGGCGCTTGGCGTATCGGCAACGGCCGAGAGGCTGGCCCAGATCGCTCCCTATCCGAAGCGAAGATTCGGGATCCGCTATAAGGGCGACACCGCTATCGTCACTGTGGCTCAGGACGCGCTGCTTCTGGGTGAGGCCGTCGAAGCCTGTCGAGGCAGGGCCCGCCACCACAAGCGGGCCGAAACCAGCGCAGGAGAAACAGATGCGCAATACTATCTTTCTGATGGCAACCTCCGTGTTTTTCGCCATCACCCTCATGTCACCGGTACAGGCCGGTGTTGCCGGAGAGTATGAGGTTGTCGGGGTTGAGGCCGAAGATATGCTGAAAATGCGGTCCGGACCCGGCATTGGCTACACCATCATCCTCGGACTTCCGAATGGCACATTGGTCAGGGTTCACAGCTGCGAGCAAAGCGGCAGCACGCGCTGGTGCAAGGTCTCACTTAAGCAAGCCCGCGCGCTTAAGGGCTACGTGTCGGCATCCTACCTGCGGAAACTGTGATCTCTCGCCCGTTCTGAGGCCAACGGTTATACTCTGACCGTGACGGTGCCTCTGACTTTTATCCGGCGTGAGCGAGCTCCGGGCTTGAGTTCTGCCCATTCGGGTGAGTTGAGCAACGTGGGCTGGTGCAGTGCCTTGCAGGTTGCGCAGCGCCAAACCCCGTTGCAGGGCAAAGGTTTGGGCAAACTCGGCTAGGGTCTGCCAGTCGAGAAGGGAGTGGGGCCGTTCAGCGTTATCGTCCGTGCACCAGGCGGCCAGGGTTGCGCGGGCATGGTGCAGGGGCGGAACTGGGTCTCGTTCAACAACTCGTCGCGCAGGATTCCGTTGAAGCTCTCAATGAGGGCATTCTGGGCCGGCTTTCCCGCGCGCAGTCATCCACCACGGTCATGATCCGGAAGCGACTACCATCCGTTAGTTGATCGGATGTCGAGCCATGGAGCGCAACTGGTTCGAGTAACCATTGCGAGGGTCCAACAACCAGCGCTGGTTCGGCATGACCGGCAGCGTCATCGGTGCCCGCGTGCGGATGGCCGGCTTACTCCCGCCAAGGCGGCGCACGTGCAGTGTCATCGGGGAAACGATCCCCCGGATCGTTTCCTGATCCTCCTCCACCTCTAGCCGCTTCAGCCGCTTTGCCTCGCTGACATCCATACCGCCAGACCTGGCCTTGCCTTGTAAACGGTGGCACCGCTGACGCCATTCTTGCGGCATAGATCGGCGACGGACACCCCAGCCTCATGCTCTTTCAAAATACAGTTGATCTGACCTTCGGTGAACCTGCCGCGCTTCATCTCCGGTCCTCTCGGTTGGGCCAGAGCGTACGACAAACTGGATTAGCCGCAGGAGATCGTGCTGACGCCAGACCCCGTGAGCGGCGAGCTTCAGATCGAAGTACGGGGTGATCTGGCAGGCATTCTGACGATTGCTTTGGAACGCAGAAAGCCCGCCTTTTGGGCGGGCGGTGTGCAAGTTGATTTGGTTGCGGGGACCTGCGGCCACTGGCGTCATAAGTCCTGTTCGCCCCTGTTCCGGCTGGGCGGCAGCGATGCCCAGGATACCCATCAGTTCGCCGCGTAGCTCGGCATGAACCTCGCCCCGCTTCTCGCCGGGTATGACGATGATCCCGCCGATCAGCGAGGTGAGGCTTCGGCAGCCTCGCGACCGCCGTCCGGATCATTCAATGCTTCGGCGAAGCGCACGACATTCCGGCTGTAGTTTGCGGCCACGTTCGGGTGAACATCCGGCATATCTGCGGGCGCTTCGGCCATGCGGGTGATGATGTCCGCCTTCTGCCGTTCCAGTTCGTCCATCCGCGGCTTCATTGACGGCTGATACATGCGGCGCGCACCGCCGGGCTCGCTCGTATAGGCAGCGGCCAGCCGCGTGGGATCGGCGACAGCAAAGCCCGTGTCGGTCAACCCGAGCGGATCGGTCACGAAGGTGCGCACCGCTTCGGGGAGTGGAAGACCGGCAGCGCCTTCGATCACGGCTCCGAGCACATCGGTCGAGAGCGAATAGTGCCATGCCGTGCCGGGGGCGAACAGCAGCGGGACCGAACCGACGCGCCGGACATTCTCGTCCAGCGTCAGGTCGGAGAGGTCCATGCCGTCCGATACGCCAGCCCGATGATAGGGACCTTCCGCCGGCTCGAAGAAGCCATAAGCCTCGCCCGGTGCATAGTAGAGCGGCACATAGGCTTCTGCCGTCACCGCCCCCCGGTTCTGCGACCAGTTCCTGGCGAACCGGCGCACGGCATCATAGCCACCCTGGTATCCGAACCCACGCAGTTCCTCGAAGATGCGGATCAACGTCAGCCGTTCCCGCGCGGGCTTGTTCGCATTGGACGACAGAAACTGTTCGAGCTGCCCCTGCCAGGGACCAATCCGCGGCATCGGCTGACGCTCACGCTCGTAACTGAAGTCCGTCTCATCCGTCCGCAGGATCTTGCGCACTGTGTTCCGTGACACGTGCAGTTCTCGCACGATCTTCTTCATCGACCAGCCCTGAACGTAGAAGGCCCGCCGCTCTCGCGCGATCGTATCCACCCGCTTCATCCCCCCCTCCGTTCGCTGCCTCGCAACGAACGGTCTGACAGAACCTAAGGGGGGGCAAAATTGGACGCCGATACCCCGCATTAGGGGTCAATTTTGCACGCCGATGTAATGACCCATCAGTTTCTGCTCAAGTTAAGCCGCTAAGGCGAATGCCTGTGCTGGCGTTTTCATCTTCAGCGCCTGATGCGGGCGCTGATGGTTGTAGAAGCCGATCCATTCACCGATCGCGCGGGCGGCGTGCTGGATGCTGTCGAAGCGCTGGCGATGGACGCATTGCTCCTTCAGCGTCCGGATCACGCGCTCGACCATGCCATTTTGTTGCGGGCAATGCGGAGTGATGAACTCCTGCTTCAGCCCGTAGCCGCGCACCAAACCCGTGAACTTGCGACTGGTGAAGACCAGACCATTGTCCGACCGCAGCAGGAATGGCTCTGGCACCCGGCCGAGGGTGCCGAACCGGGTGATCAGCGCATGCTCCAGCGCACTGGCGGCCGTCGTGGCCTTGCCGGATCGGGACAGGTGCCAGCCGAGCAGTTCGCGTGTGTGGCAGTCGATGACGAGGGCAAGGGTAGTCCAGCCGTCGCGCCCGGCCCAGACCCGGCACATGTCGGTCGACCACCGCTCGTTCGGCGCGGCGGCCACCGAAGGGATCGCTTCGATCCGCGGTCGCATGCCCAGAACCCGCTTGCGGACCTGCCAGCCCTTGAGCCGGAAGATCCGCTGAACCGTGTTCTTGTTGAACCCCAGCAGCCAGGCGACCGTGCGGTAGCCGAAGGACGGATTGCTCTCGATCATCGCTTTGATCGGTTCGGCGAAGCGCGCTGCGATCTTCGGCGCCCCCTTCGTCGGCAGATAGTAGACCGTGCGCCGCGGGACGCCAAACCAGGCGCAGAGTTTCGTCAGCGGCACGGCAAACCCTTCCGCGAGCAGGCCCCGGTGAATGCTGCGGATCATTTCTCGTCCTGAGCATCCAGCAGGGCCTGGAACTTTTTTCGCGCACGCAGCTCCAGCATCGCCTCGCCATAGGCCTCCTGCAGGTCCTTCAGCTGCTTCTCGTATTGCTCCCGGATGTCGAGCGGGTTCGCCCGCAGAGAATTCTCCATCCCGCGCTTCGCGTCATCGACCCAACCCTCGATCTCCGAGGGCGACAGATCAGACGACCGGCTCGCCTCCGCAACGGTCGTCTTGCCTTGAATGATCTCGATCACCAGCGCTGTCTTGCGCTTCGCGGTCCACCGTTTGACGCCGTCTTCCATACTCACACTCATTGCTACCTGTCTCCTTATAGCATGAGCAGAAGTTCAGTGGGGCGTTACACCGAAACACACTGAACGAGGCCGACCGACTGCTCAGGGCCGGTGCAGCCTATCACGCGTGCGAGAAGCTCATACTTACGGGCGCACGCGCTCCCGCGTAGCGCAATGTGAGCGGCTTCGGCCCGGAACGACCGATATTCCACCTATCCCAAAACAGAAAAGGCCGCCTTGTGGCGGCCTAAGCGTCTGATCACACTTGGATTTCGATTGATTTATGACAGAACTGGTTGCGGGGACAGGATTTGAACCTGTGACCTTCAGGTTATGAGCCTGACGAGCTACCTGGCTGCTCCACCCCGCGGCCGTTATCCCCTCGGGGTTAGTATGAGGGGATTTGTATCGTATTGGAGAGAGAAGTCTCTGATCAGGTTTGGCGGTTACCTACTCTCCCACGTCTTGAGACGCAGTACCATTGGCGTAGAGGCCCTTAACGGCCGAGTTCGGGATGGGATCGGGTGTTTAGCCACCACTATGACCACCAAACCGGAACAGAGACTTGCGGATTTGATCCGCGAACATCGATGTATTGTTCAGGTCTGTACGACTTTTGGTGCTTGTATATGGCTGTCTGTCGGTTAGCGAAGGTTTATGCCTTGCTTTTACCGGATCAAATCAAGCCAATCGGGCAATTAGTACCAGTCAGCTGAATGCGTTACCGCACTTACACCTCTGGCCTATCGACGTGGTGGTCTACCACGGCCCTCAAGGGAGGCCTAGTTTTGAAGGGGGCTTCACGCTTAGATGCCTTCAGCGTTTATCCTGTCCGAACATAGCTACCCTGCACTACCGTTGGCACGATAACAGGTCCACCAGTGGTTCGTTCAACCCGGTCCTCTCGTACTAGGGTCAACTCTTCTCAAGCCTCCTGCACCCACGGCAGATAGGGACCGAACTGTCTCACGACGTTCTAAACCCAGCTCACGTACCTCTTTAAACGGCGAACAGCCGTACCCTTGGGACCTGCTCCGGCCCCAGGATGAGATGAGCCGACATCGAGGTGCCAAACGATGCCGTCGATATGGACTCTTGGGCATCATCAGCCTGTTATCCCCAGAGTACCTTTTATCCGTTGAGCGATGGCCCTCCCACTTGGGACCACCGGATCACTATGGCCGACTTTCGTCTCTGCTCGACTTGTCAGTCTCGCAGTCAGGCTGGCTTCTGCCATTGCACTCAACGACCGATTTCCGACCGGTCTGAGCCAACCTTCGCGCGCCTCCGTTACGATTTGGGAGGCGACCGCCCCAGTCAAACTCCCCACCATGCAGGGTCCCGGATCCGGATAACGGACCGCGGTTAGACATCAAGAAGGCGAAGGGTGGTATCTCAAGGATGGCTCCACTCAGACTGGCGTCCAAGTTTCAATGCCTACCACCTATCCTGCACATCACATTCCTGATGCCAATGCAAAGCTAGAGTAAAGGTTCATGGGGTCTTTCCGTCTAACCGCGGGTAGTGTGCATCTTGACACACAGTTCAATTTCGCTGAGTCCACGTTTGAGACAGCGGGGAGATCGTTACGCCATTCGTGCAGGTCGGAACTTACCCGACAAGGAATTTCGCTACCTTAGGACCGTTATAGTTACGGCCGCCGTTTACCGGGGCTTCAATTCAGAGCTTGCACCCCTCCTTTTAACCTTCCGGCACCGGGCAGGCGTCAGACCCTATACGTCGTCTTACGACTTCGCAGAGCCCTGTGTTTTAAGTAAACAGTCGCCACCCCCTGGATTGTGCCCCCCGCCCATACTTGCGTACAGACGGGGCTCCCTTCTCGCGAACTTACGGGAGCATTTTGCCGAGTTCCTTAAACGTGGTTCTCTCAAGCGCCTTGGTATACTCTACCTGTCCACCTGTGTCGGTTTAGGGTACGGTCTGATGGAGGGCTATTTCCAGGAACCTCTGAACGGCCTTCCCAATCCGATAAGGGAAGACAATCTTCGAGATCCGTCACATCCTCCTGGCCACGGAATATTAACCGTGTTCCCATCGACTACGCCTTTCGGCCTCGCCTTAGGGGCCGGCTTACCCTGCTCAGATTAGCTTTAAGCAGGAACCCTTGGACTTTCGGCGAGAGGGTCTCTCACCCTCTTTGTCGCTACTCATGTCAACATTCTCACTTCTGATCTCTCCACCGGATGCCTTACAGCCCGGCTTCACAGAAAGAACAGTGTCTCTGCGTTGGTCCCCATTATCCGAGGATAAAGGATCAACAAGAGACAGCGTTCTATATCACAGAACGCTCCGCTACCACGCACATCGCTGTGCATCCCGAGCTTCGGCTCATGGCTTGAGCCCCGATACATCTTCGCCGCAGGACAGCTTATCTAGACCAGTGAGCTGTTACGCTATCTTTAAAGGATGGCTGCTTCTAAGCCAACCTCCTGGTTGTTTTGGCCGTCCCACATGCTTTCCCACTTAGCCATGAATTAGGGGCCTTAGCTGCAGGTCAGGGTTGTTTCCCTCTTCACGACGGACGTTAGCACCCGCCGTGTGTCTCCCGGATATTACTCATCGGTATTCGGAGTTTGGTTAGGCTCAGTAAGTCTGTGGGACCCCATTGCCCATCCAGTGCTCTACCCCCGATGGTATTCGTCCGAGGCGCTACCTAAATAGCTTTCGCGGAGAACCAGCTATCTCCAGGTTTGATTAGCCTTTCACCCCTAGCCACAAGTCATCCAGACCCTTTTCAACGGGTGTTGGTTCGGACCTCCAGTAAGTGTTACCTT
>NZ_JASJPW010000001.1:1392500-1535000 GCF_030052995.1 Gemmobacter sp. 24YEA27
GGCCACCGGGGGCCGAGCCCTCGACCAGACGCGGCATCTGTGCGCGGGAGAGGCCGGAAGCCGTCAGCAGGTCATCCGACCAGTCGCGCGCCGCGCAATCCAGCCAGCTGGTGCCGGCGGCATCCGACATCTCGGAAATATGCTCGCCCGTCAGCCAGAGCCGCAGCGCGTCTTTCGGCAAAAGCACCATGGCGATCTGATCAAAGAGGGCGGGCTCGTGCTTTGCAACCCAGGCCAGTTTCGGGGCGGTGAAGCCCGGGAAGACGATATTGCCGGTCACCTGGCGAAAGCGTGGATCGGCATCCATTGCGGCGGCCTCAAGGCTCGCGCGGGTGTCATTCCACAGGATCGAGGGGCGCAGCGCGCGGTCGCTGCGGTCAAACAGCGTGGCGCCATGCATATGGCCCGACAGACCGACGCCGCGAATGCCGGCGAATTCAACGGGATGGGCGGCGCGCAGGGCCGCTACGGCCTCTTTGCAGGCTGTGGTCCAGTCTTCGGAATCCTGTTCGGACCAGCCGGGATGGGGGCGTGACACCGGCGTCGCGGCGCTGGCCGAACCGATGATCCGCTGTTCTTCATCCATCAGCAACGCGCGGATGCCAGAGGTGCCGAGATCGAGACCGAGATACATATTCACCTCATGGAATTGCCCCGGCCGGCGCGAACCGGCCGGGGTCGTAATGCCTCAGAACGGGCTGTCGGGGTAGTAGAAGGTGGCCGCATTGTCCGGCGTCACCAGAACCGAGCCGATGATGAAATCGCCCGAGACCGGCGCCGGCGAGACGAGGCCGACCGCGGTGATTTCGATTGCGGTGGCGATCATCGACGGCGGGTAGGTCACATTGGCCGGGATCATCGCATCGCCGTCCATGGTGCGCTTGATCATCTCTTTCATACCGGCGCCGCCGAGCACGAATTTGATGTCTTTGCGGCCGGCGGCTTCGATTGCTGCCAGTGCGCCAAGCGCCATATCGTCATCCGAGGCCCAGACCGCGTCGATTTCCGGATATTTCGACAGGAAATCCTGCATCACGGTAAAGCTCTTGTCGCGGTTCCAGTCGCCATGTTCGGCGGCAAGAACTTCGATCCCCGAGCCCTCAATGGCGCCCTGGAAGCCTTCGAGGCGCTCATTGTCGATGGTGGTCGGGATGCCGCGCAGCACGACAACCTTACCGCCATCGGGCATGTGGGATTTCATGAATTCGCCAGCGACGCGGCCAAAGCCGGGGTTGTCGCCCGCGACATAGAGGTCTTCGATGCCGTCAACCGCCAGACCACGGTCGACCACGGTCACCCAGGCGCCCGAGGCTTTGACATTCTGCACCGGACCGGTCAGCGGCTCGGATTCAAAAGGCAGCACGACCAGCGCGCTGATCTTCCGGGTGGCCAGCATGTCTTCGATATCATTGACCTGCTTGGCCGGGTCCGAGGCGGTCGCCAGCACGAAATCCAGCTCGGGATAGGTGGCTTCCAGCCGCTCTACCGTGGTTTTGGCGAAATAGTTCATGCCGCCTGCCCAGCCATGGGTCGCCGCCGGGATCGACACGCCGATCACTTTGGTGTCCTGGGCCAAAGCAGGCCCTCCAAGCGCAACCGCAAGCGCCAGTGCCGATACGAAATGTTTCATAGTTTCTCCTCCCTTGAGTCATTCGGGGCCAGGGGTCACTGGCCCGCTTTGCTTCCGCGCTGCAAAACGACAGCGAGAACGATGATCGCGCCCTGGATTGCTCCGTTCAGATAGGGCGAGACGTAATCCGTCAGGTTCAGCAGATTGCCGATCAGCACGAGGATCAGCACCCCCACAACCGTGCCCCAGACGCGGCCGAAACCGCCCTTGAGGGCCGTGCCACCGATGATGACGGCGGCAATCGCCTCCAGCTCCCACAGGAGGCCGGTGGCGGACGAGGCCGAGCCAAGGCGCGGCACATACATGATGACGGCCAGCCCGACGAGGGCGCCAAGCATCACATAGGTCAGAAGCCGCACGCGGCCGACGCGCACGGATGAATATTTCGCCACCTGATCATTTGACCCGATGGCGGCGCAATGGCGGCCAAAGGCGGTAGAGCGCATCAGCAATTCACCGAGGATCACCACCACGGCAAAGACGATGATCGGCCAGGTAACGCCGAAAATGCCGCCGTAATAGACCGGCTGGTAGAAGGTGCGCAGGCCGAAATCGAGGCTCAGCGTGCCGCCATCTGCAAGCCAGGTGACGAGGCTGCGATAGATCCCCATCGAGCCGAGCGTGACGATGAAGGCCTCGATCCCCAGCCGGGTGATCAGAAGACCGTTGATCAGCCCCGCGATGATCCCGGCGCCAAGCGCGACCAGCATCCCCACAAGGACAATCGGCACGCCCACGCCCATCGAGGGCAGCATTTTGTTCATCACAAGGATCATCAGCCCGGCGATAAACGCCGCCATCGAGCCGACCGAGAGGTCAAGCCCGCCTGCCGTGATCACGAAGGTCATCCCCACCGCGATGATACCGATAAAGGCCGACCGCGCCAGAACATTGGTGATATTGTCGAGGCCGAGGAAATTCGGGTTCATCATCGCGCCCATGATCACGAGGATCACCAGCGCGAGGATCGGGCCGATCACGCTCATCTGCACCCGGCGCGCCGGAGCTGCCGCAACACTCATTCCTGTAACTCCTTTGCGAGAGGGGCGGCCTGGCCGACCCCCATGGCGAGGCGCACGATGGCGTCCTCAGTGATGGTATCGCCGGTCACCTCGCCCTGGATCCGGCCCTGCCGCATCACCAGAACGCGGTCGGCAAGGCCGATGACCTCCTGCATTTCCGAAGAGATCACCACGATGGCGCGGCCCTCGCGGGCAAGGCGGCGGATGAAGTCGTACATCTGCTGTTTGGTGCCGATGTCGATGCCGCGGGTCGGCTCGTCGATCACGATGATCTGCGGGTCCGAGAGCATGGTTTTCGCGAAGAGCAGCTTTTGCTGATTGCCGCCGGACAGATGGCCGACATTGATCCCGCGCGCGCCACGGATGTCGAAATCGCGGATCGCCTGGTCAAGGGCCGCCTCTTCGGCGCGCTGATCCAGCAGCCCATGCGAGAACCGGTGCAGCGCCTGGAGCGTGAGGTTCTCACGCATCCCCTTTTGCAACAGCAGCCCGCGCGTCTTGCGGTCTTCGGTCAGGTAGCACAGGCCAAGCTCCAGCGCCTCCCAGTTGTGGCGGATGGTGACCGGGCGGCCTTTGACTTTGACCGAACCGGTGGCAGGGCGCAGTCCAGCCAGGCCCTCGAATGTCTCTGTCCGCCCCGAACCGATCAGCCCGGCAATGCCGAGGATCTCGCCCGCGCGCAGGCTGAAGCTGATATCTTCGGCAAAGCCCGGCACTGTCAGGCCAGAGACTTCCAGCACGATCTCACCAGGGGTGCCGTCTTTGGCGGGGTAAAGCTGCGACATCTCGCGCCCGACCATTGCTTCGGCCATGCCATGTTCGTCCATCGCATCGGCGGGGCCTGAATAGACCACCGCGCCATCGCGCATGATGGTCAGGTCGTCGGCGATCTCTTTCACCTCGTCGAGCTTATGCGAGGTGAAGAGAATGGCCGTACCGGCGGCCCTGAGCGCCCGGACCTGGTCCATCAGGATCCTGGTTTCCGCCTTGGTCAGCACCGCAGTCGGCTCGTCCATGATCAGGACGCGGGTCTCGCGCGACAGGGCTTTCGCGATTTCGACCATCTGCTTGTCGGAATTCGACAGGCTCGAGATCGGGCGATCCGTCGCGACCCGGCATTGCAGCCGGTCCAGAAGCGTCCGGGCTTCAGCCCGCATCGCGGCTTTGTTGAGGAAAAGGCCGCGCTTCAGTTCGCGGCCAAGGAAGATATTTTCCTCAACGGTCAGCTGTTCGGCGAGGTTGAACTCCTGATGGATCATCGAGATCCCCGCCGCCTCGGCCTCACCCATGGTGGCGAAGGCGACCGGGCGACCGTCCAGCAGAACCTCGCCTGAGGATGGCGGCTGATAGCCCGCGAGGATCTTCATCGTGGTGGATTTCCCCGCGCCATTCTCGCCGATCAGCGCATGGACGCGGCCCGGGGCCAGCGCGATCGAAATGCCATGCAGCACCTCGATCGGGCCGAAACTGCGGCTGACGCCGTTCAGGGCGAGAACGGGAGTGGTCACAGCGCCACCCATGCCGCATCGGCCCGGGACGAGCGGATCGCGGCGTCGATAAAGCGCATCCCGTCCATCCCCGCCGCAATCCCCGGCAGAAGGCCGGTATCCGGGATCTGGCCGCTGTCTGCCGCGCGAATGGCGCGGGCGGCCTCGGTATAGAGATTGGCGAACCCTTCGAGATAGCCCTCGGGATGGCCGCCCGGGGTGCGGCTGACCGCATTCGCCGCCGCATTCGCCCCGGCGCCGCGCCGGGTCACGAGGCGTTTCGCCGCGCCAAAGGGGGTGTGCCAGAGGTAATTCGGATCCTCCTGGCTCCATTCCAGCCCGCCTTTTTCGCCAAAGACGCGCAGCCGCAGCCCGTTTTCGCAGCCCGGCGCCACCTGGCTGCACCAGAGCACGCCGCGCGCGCCGCCCTGCATCCTGAGAAGGATATTCGCGTTGTCATCGACCCGGCGCCCGGGGACAAAGCTTTGCAGATCGGCGGCAAGGCTTTCCACCGCCAGCCCGGTCACGAAACAGGCGAGGTTATGGGCATGGGTGCCGATATCGCCGATCGCGCCGCCTGCGCCCGAGCGCGCGGGGTCGGTGCGCCAGTCTGCCTGTTTGTTGCTGTCGTCGGCGGCTTCGGTCAGCCAGTCCTGGGCATATTCGACCTGAACGACGCGGATCTTGCCCAGCTCGCCCGAGGCCACCATGTCCCGCGCCTGGCGGATCATCGGATAGCCGGTGTAATTATGGGTCAGGATGAAGAGCGCTTTCGACGCTTTGACCGCAGCTTCAAGGTCGCGCGCCTGGTCCATCGTGGCGGTCAGTGGCTTGTCGCAAATCACATGGATGCCGCGGTTCAGAAAGGCCATCGCGGGGCCGGCATGCATATGGTTCGGCGTCACGATGGACACGGCGCGGATACCATCCTCGCGCGCGGCCTCGCGTTCGGCCATCTCTTCATAACTGCCATAGGACCGATCCGCGGCCAGTCCGAGCGCCAGCCCGCTTTCCAGCGCCCGTTCCGGTGTCGAAGACAACGCGCCGGCGACAAGGTCATATTCGCCATCGATGCGGGCCGCGATCCGGTGGACGCCGCCGATAAAGGCATCCTTGCCGCCGCCGACCATCCCCAGTCTGATCTTTGTCATGGTGCCAGATCCCCCCTCAAAGCCCGAGCATACGGCGGTTCGCGGCTTCATCAGTGCCACCATCCGCGAAATCGTCAAACGCTTTGTCGGTCACGCGGATGATGTGGTGTTTCACAAACTCGGCCCCTTCGCGCGCGCCGTCTTCGGGATGCTTGATCGCACATTCCCATTCCACGACCGCCCAGCCGTCGAAATCATTCGCCGCCATTTTCGAGAACACCGCGCCGAAATCGACCTGCCCGTCGCCAAGGCTGCGGAACCGCCCGGCCCGGTTCACCCATGACTGGAAGCCGCCATAGACCCCCTGGCGGCCGGTCGGGTTGAACTCGGCATCCTTGACATGGAACATCCGGATACGGTCGCGGTAAATGTCGATATTGTCCAGATAATCCAGGCATTGCAGCACGTAATGCGAGGGATCGTAGAGCATGCAGGCCCGGGGATGGTTGCCGGTGCGTTCCAGAAACATCTCATAGGTGATGCCGTCATGCAGGTCTTCGCCGGGATGGATCTCGTAGCAGATATCGACATCGCAGTCGTCGGCATGGTCGAGGATCGGCTTCCAGCGTCGCGCCAGCTCGTCGAACGCCGTTTCCACCAGGCCAGCCGGGCGCTGCGGCCAGGGGTAGACATAGGGCCAGGCCAGCGCGCCGGAAAATGACGCCTGGGCCGTCAGCCCCATATGTTTGCTGGCGGTCAGCGCGTTTTTCACCTGGGTCACGGCCCATTCCTGGCGTGCCTTTGGATTGCCGCGCACATGCGGCGCGGCAAAGCCGTCAAATCCCTCGTCATAGGCCGGATGCACCGCGACCAGCTGGCCCTGGAGATGGGTCGAAAGCTCGGTCACCACCACGCCATTCGCCTCGGCCACGCCCTTGAATTCGTCGCAGTAATCCTTGCTGGAGGCGGCGCGGTCGAGATCGATCAGCCGCCCGTCCCAGCTGGGCACCTGGACACCTTTATAGCCGATATCGGCGGCCCATTTCGTGATGCTGTCCCAGGAATTGAACGGCGCCGCATCGCTTGCGAATTGCGCGAGAAACAGTCCCGGCCCTTTGATCGTCTTCATGGTCTTTCCTCCCCAGGGCTGGCGCTCAGACGTAGCGATTAACCAGATTTTCCAGAATTTCCTGCCGCCCCGAAACCGGCTGCGGGTCAAGCCCGGCGGCCTCTGCCGCATCGGCAATCGAAGCGAGGGTCGCGGACTTGCCCAGCATCGCCTGGGCATCCTCGCTCTGCCAGCCTTTGTACCTTGCTGTACGGGCGGCCTCGAGCCGGCCCTCTTCCAGCATTTTCGCCGCCGCTTTCAGGCCACGCGCGCAGACATCCATCGCGCCGACATGGGCCGCGACCAGGTCTTCTGCATCGAGCGACTGGCGGCGGACTTTCGCGTCGAAATTGGTGCCGCCCGTGGTGAAGCCGCCGTCTTTCAGCACCTCGTAATAGGCCAGCGCGATTTCAGGCACATTGTTCGGGAACTGATCGGTATCCCAGCCGGACTGGTAATCATTGCGGTTCATGTCGATAGAGCCGAGGAGGCCAAGCGTCCGCGCCATTGCAAGCTCATGTTCGAAGGAATGGCCCGCAAGGATCGCGTGACCCTGTTCGATGTTCAGTTTCACCTCATTTTCAAGCCCATAGCGCTTGAGGAAACCGTAGCAGGTGGCAACGTCATAGTCGTATTGATGCTTGGTCGGCTCCTGTGGTTTCGGCTCCAGCAGGATGGTGCCTTTGAAGCCGATCTTATGCTTATGCTCGACAACGAGGTTCAGGAAACGACCCATATGGTCAAGCTCCTGGCCGAGATCGGTGTTCAGAAGCGTCTCATAGCCCTCGCGCCCACCCCACAGCACGTAGTTTTCACCGCCGAGACGATGCGTTACCTCCATCACACCGCGCACGATGGACGCGGAATAGGCGAAGATATCCGGGTCGGGGTTCGAGGCCGCGCCCGACATATACCGGCGATTGGTAAAGAGGTTCGCGGTGCCCCAGAGGAGTTTCGGCCCGCCTGCCTCCATCTTCGCCTGGAAATAGTCGGCGATTTCTTCAAGCCGGGCGCGGCTTTCGCGCAGAGTTGCGCCTTCGGGGCGGACATCATGGTCGTGGAAACAGTAATACGGCACGCCGAGGATGCGGAAGAGGTCGAAGGCCTCATCTGCCCGCTGCTTTGCCAGCGCCATCGTATCGGCGGGGAACCAGGGGCGGTCAAAGGTGCGGCCGCCAAAGGGGTCGCCGCCTTCCCAGGCAAAGGAATGCCAGTAAGCGACGGCGAAGCGAAGGTGATCTTCCATCCGCTTGCCCAGCACGATTTCATCGGGGTTATAGTGATGATAGGCGAGCGCCCCGGAGTCATGGGCAGTTTCGGGGGCGAATTTCACCGGGGCGATGGAGTCGAAATAACCGCTCAACGGGGGTCTCCTGTGGACATAAGGGCAGGCTGAAGGTCAGCCGGGGGCGCGGGCAATGCCGCAGGCAGGTTGTCTTTCAGAAAGATGGTCGGCGTGATGTCGCGCGTCGGGTCGGGAAGCTCGCGCCCGTCCGAGAGCGCCTTCATCACATCGACCGACAGCGCGACCTCCTGCGCCGGTTTCTGGTCGATCACCGCATCGACAAGGCCGGCTTCAAGACCGCCGCGCGTTGTGGGCGTCAGATCATGCATGATGGTGAAGGGGCGCGCATCGGGCCTTTGCGCGAGGATTTCGATCAGCCCGCGATTGCCGGCGCCGATGGAATAAATGCCGGTGATGCCGGGTTCCTGTTCCAGCGCCTCCGTCACGCGCAGCCGCATCAGGTCGGGGCGGTCATCCACCACAACAGGGGCCATAAGCTGCGGCCCGCCTTCAAGCACAAGGCGCGCGCCTTCCAGCCGGTCACGGTGGTCGCGCGCACTGAGCGCACCGATCACCGGCAGGATCAGCCCGGGCGAAGAGGCTGGTCGCGCAATATGGGCCATCCGGATCAGGCGCCCGGCGGTGCGCCCGGCCATCTGGTTGTCGATGCCGACATAGGCCGCGCGCAGATCAGGCGCGGCGTCGCCCACCAGCGTCACCACCGGAATGCGCGCTTCGCACAGCGCGCCGATGGCCTCGGCTATTCTCGGCGTCTCGGTTGCCACCACCGCCACGGCATCACAATCGCGCGGCAGCTGTTCCAGCGCGCGTGCCAGCGCGTCCGAATCAAGCGTCGGCACTTCGGTCAGGGTGAAACGGACGCGGTCCGTGCGGCGGGCAGAGGCTTCGGCGTCGACCGCCTGGCGCAGGGCGCGAAAGAAGCTGTGATCGCCGCCCGGCAGCAGGAAGCGGAAATGATAGATGCGCCCGCGCGACAGATTCGCGGCATGGAGATCGCGCTCATACCCGAGCGTTTCGATGGCGTGCAGGACCCGGCGCGTGGATTTCTCGGCGACATTGCCGCGCTCATTGAGAACCCGGTCCGCAGTCGCGTAGCTCACGCCCGCAGCCCGCGCCACATCCTGCAGCGTCGGCTTGCGCATTTGATTCTCCTCCCGCCCGCAGAAGAGATGAGGAAATGACATACGTCAATCATTTTCTGATATACGTCTGTCATTATGACCTGGTCCCGGGATCCGTTACCCCGCTGACAGAATTTTGTGACATGTCCGAAATGAAAGGGTTGCTGTCTGAAACAAGAGGGGTGGGGCGCGTAAAAATCCTGACACTGAGCTGAAGTTTCGGCGCGGGGATATGATGCGGTATTCAGGCTTCAAAGTGATCAAAGAGGCCCTGACGGGCCATAAAGGCTGGACGCCCGCATGGCGCGACCCGGAGCCGAAGAAACAATATGATATCATTATCATAGGTGGTGGTGGCCACGGTCTTGCGACCGCCTATTACCTGGCGAAGATCTTCGGCAAGGCGAATGTCGCCGTGCTGGAAAAGGGCTGGATCGGCGGCGGCAATGTGGGCCGCAACACGACGATCATCCGCTCGAACTATCTGCTTGATGGCAATGAGCCGTTCTATGAGTTTTCCATGAAGCTGTGGGAAAACCTCGAGCAGGATTTCAACTATAACGCCATGGTCAGCCAGCGCGGCGTGCTGAACCTCTGCCATACCGATGCACAGCGCGATGCCTTCCGCCGTCGCGGCAACGGGATGCGGCTGAACGGGGTCGATGCCGAGCTGCTGGACCAGGAAGGCGTGCGCAAACTGGCGCCCTTCCTGAACTTCGACAATGCGCGTTTCCCGATCAAAGGCGGCCTGTTGCAACCGCGTGGTGGCACCGTGCGCCATGATGCGGTCGCCTGGGGCTATGCGCGCGGCGCCGATCAGCGCGGCGTCGACATTATCCAGAATTGCGAAGTCACCGGGTTTAAGATCGAGAACGGCAAGGTGCTGGGGGTCGAGACCACGCGCGGGTTCATCGGCGCAAACAAGATCGGCTGCGCGGTCGCCGGGTCGTCGGGCAAAGTCATGGCGCAGGCCGGCATCCACCGCCTGCCGATCGAAAGCCATGTGCTGCAGGCCTTCGTCTCGGAAGGGCTGAAGCCGGTGCTGCCGGGCGTGATCACCTATGGCGCGGGCCATTTCTATGTCAGCCAGTCCGACAAGGGCGGTCTGGTATTTGGCGGCGATATCGACGGCTATAATACCTATGCCCAGCGTGGCAATCTTCCGGTCGTGGAAGACGTCTGCGAGGGCGGCATGTCGATCATGCCGATGATCGGGCGCGCGCGCCTTCTGCGGATCTGGGGCGGTATCATGGATATGTCGATGGATGGCTCGCCCATCATCGATAAGACCGATATCGACGGGCTCTATTTCAATGGCGGCTGGTGCTATGGCGGGTTCAAGGCAACGCCCGCAAGCGGCTGGTGCTTTGCGCATCTGCTCGCCAATGACCAACCGCATTCCGTGGCGACCGCCTATCGGTTCGACCGGTTCCGCAAGGGGCTGATGATCGACGAAAAGGGCATGGGCGCCCAACCGAACCTGCATTGAGGACCTGAGCGATGATTATCAATCACCCCCTGCTGGGGCCGCGAGATTCGCAGGAATTCGTCTATCTTGGCGATGCGAACCTGATCGACCGGCCAGACTGGGCCGCCGAGGGCGCCGTCGATACCTTTCATGACTATCTCTATCAGCGCACGAACCCGGCAGGGCTTCACCAGGAGCTGTGGTTCCACGAACAGGGCGACCGGTCCTGGCTTGTGGTGACCCGCAACACGCTGACCCATGAAATCACCAAAGTCGAGCTGGCCCGAGATGTGGCCCGGGCCCGGGGAAGGTCGAAATGAGCCAGAAGAACCGTCTGTCCGGTGGCCAGCTGAACCGCTCAAAACCGCTGAACTTCACCTTCGATGGGGCAACCTATCAAGGCTATGAGGGCGACACGCTCGCCTCGGCTCTGCTCGCGAATGGCGTGCGGCTGATGGGCCGGTCGTTCAAATATCACCGCCCGCGCGGCCCGATCTCTTCGGGTTCGGAAGAGCCGAACGCGATTGTCGAACTGCGCCAGGGCGCGCGGCAGGAGCCGAACACCCGCGCGACCATTGCGGAACTGTTCGAAGGCCTCAGCGCGAAAAGCCAGAACCATGTCGGTTCGCTGAAATTCGACTTCCTCGCGATCAATGACCGGCTGTCGTCCTTCTTTGCTGCGGGGTTCTACTACAAGACCTTCATGTGGCCGAAGGCCTTCTGGGAAAAGCTTTACGAGCCGATGATCCGCCGCGCGGCGGGGCTTGGCAGCCTCTCGATGCAGGACGACCCGGATGCCTATGACAAGGGCTTCCTGCATTGCGATCTGCTGGTGATCGGGGCCGGGCCCTCGGGTCTGGCGGCGGCGCTGACGGCGGCGCGGTCTGGTGCGCGGGTGATCCTCGCCGATGAGGATTTCACCCCGGGCGGGCGGCTGAACTCTGAGACCTTTACGCTTGGCGATGCCTCGGGCGCGGACTGGGCGAAATCTGCAATTGCCGAGCTTTCGAGCCTGCCGAATGTTCGCATCCTGACGCGGACGGTTGTGATCGGCTCTTTTGATCACGGCATTTATGGTGCGCTGGAGCGGGTGTCGGACCACATCGCGACCCCGGCGTCAGGCAAGCCGCGCCAGATCCTGTGGCGGATCTATTCGCAGCGCGCCGTGCTGGCGGCCGGTGCGACCGAGCGTCCGATTGCGTTCAAAAACAACGACCGCCCCGGCGTGATGCTGGCCGGTGCGATGCGCGCCTATGCCAATCGCTGGGCGGCGACGCCGGGCCAGACGGTCGCGGTCTTCACCAATAATGACGATGGCTTGCGCACGGCGTCGGATCTGCTCGCGAAGGGCGTCAAGGTTGCCGCCGTGATCGACAGCCGCGCCGATGGCCCCGCCTTCCAGGGGGCCGAACATCTGCGTGGCGCGGTGGTGACCGATGCGCATGGCCGCCTTGGCCTGTCCTCGATCAGGGTGAAACTTGCGAATGGTGAGACCCGCCAGATTTCCACAGAGGCGCTTGGCGTCTCGGGTGGCTGGAACCCCAATGTGCATCTGACCTGCCATCAGCGCGGTCTTCCGGTCTGGAATGCAGACCTTGCCGCCTTTGTTCCCGGCACGCTTCCGGTGGGCATGGTTGTTGCGGGCGCGGCGAATGGCCGGCTTTCAACCGCCGGTGCGCTGGCCTCTGGTGCAGAGGCTGCGGCCCTGGCGCTGGAAGGCCTTGGTCTGACGGTGAAATCCGCCGATCTGCCCCAGGCCGAGGATGCGCCGGTGCGCGTCACGCCGCTCTGGTATGTGCCGCATAAGGGCCGCGCCTGGCTCGACCAGCAGAACGATGTCACCGTCAAGGATGTCAAGCTGGCGCATCAGGAAGGTTTCCGCTCGGTCGAGCATCTGAAGCGCTACACCACGATGGGCATGGCGACGGATCAGGGCAAGACCTCGAATATTTCGGGCCTTGCCGTGATGGCCGAGATGACCGGCAAGTCGATCCCGGAAACCGGTACCACCATTTACCGCCCGCCCTATACGCCGGTGCCGATTGCGGCCTTTGCGGGCCGGTCTGCGGGGGCTGACTTCCGCCCCAAACGCCTGACGCCCTCGCATAAATGGGCAGCGGAACAGGGCGCGGTCTTTGTTGAGGTCGGCATGTGGCTGCGCGCCCAGTGGTTCCCGAAAGCGGGCGAGACCACCTGGCGGCAATCGGTTGACCGCGAAGTGCTGGCGACCCGTGGATCGGTCGGCATCTGCGACGTGACGACGCTGGGCAAGATCGACGTTCAGGGGCCGGATGCGGCGGAGTTCCTCAACCGCATCTATTGCAATCCTTTCGCGAAACTGCCCGTGGGCAAGGTCCGCTACGGCCTTATGCTGCGCGAAGACGGTATGGCGATGGATGACGGCACCACGGCGCGCCTGGCGGAAGACCATTTCGTCACCACCACCACCACCGCGAATGCGGTCGGCGTCTACCGCCATATGGAATTCGCGCGGCAATGCCTCTGGCCTGATCTTGACGTGCAGATCATCTCGACCACCGAGGCCTGGGCGCAGTTCTCGGTCGCCGGACCCAATGCCAGGAAACTCCTGCAGAAAATCGTCGATCCGGAATTCGACATCTCGAACGAGGCCTTCCCCTATATGGGCTGCGGCGAGATCACGGTTTGTGGCGGCCTCAGGGCGCGGCTGTTCCGGATCTCCTTCTCGGGCGAGCTGGCCTATGAAATCGCAGTGCCGACCCGTTACGGCGACGGCCTTGTCCGCGCCATGATGGAGGCCGGGCGCGAGTTCAATGCCCTTGTCTATGGCACCGAGGCGCTCGGCGTCATGCGGATTGAGAAAGGCCATGCGGCGGGGAATGAGCTGAACGGCACCACCTCGGCGCTGAACCTCGGCATGGCCGGCATGGTCAACAAGAAGAAGGACTCGATCGGCTCGACCTTGTCGGAACGTGAGGGGATGAACCGCGAGGGCGCCTATAATCTTGTGGGCTTCCAGCCGGTTGATGCGACGAAACCCCTGCTTGGTGGGATGCATTTCATCAACCAGGGCGCGCCGGCCGATGCGAAGAATGACCAGGGCTATATGACCTCGGTCGCGTTTTCGCCCTCGCTTGGCCATTCCATCGGCCTTGGCTATCTGAAAGACGGTGCGGCCCGCAAAGGCGATACACTGCGCGCCGTGAACCCGCTGGCGGGAGAGGAGACGCTGGTCAAAGTCGTTTCCGCCCATTTTGTCGACCCGGAAGGAGAACGTCTCCGTGGCTGATCCCGTGCTGAAAATGCGCCCGCTTAAACCGATCACCCAGCTGGGGGGCGACGCGCCCCGCAAGGACAGCTTCCCCGGCCTGACCATTACCGAGCGGACCGACACCGCGCTGGCCTCGCTTTCGGCGCGGCAGGGGAAACTGGCAGAGTTCCATGCGGCAGCCAGTGCTTTCTTCGGCTTCGACCTGCCCGCTCCGGCGCGCAGTGCCACGGGCGGCGCATTTACCGCGATCTGGACCGGGCCGGAGCAATGGTTCATCGAGGCACCTTTCGCCACACATGAAGACATTGCGCCGATCCTGAAAAAGGGCTTCGGAGATACGGCTTCGATCACCGAACAGACCGATGGCTGGGGCGGGTTCGATCTGGAGGGCGAGGGCGTTCTTTCCGTTTTCGAACTTCTTTCGAACCTCGATCTGGGAAAACTGCCCACTGGCGGTGCCAGCCGTACAGTTATCGAACATCTGGGCTGTATCCTGGTCTGTCGTGCCGCAGGGAAAAGTTACACGGTCTATGGCGGGCGCTCCTCGGCTGCCTCGCTGCATCATGCGCTGGTGACTGCGGCGAAATCGGCGCTCTGATGCGCGGCGCAGCACAAGGTTGAAACTGTGGCGAGGGGGCACTGTCCCCTCGCCATCCGGAATATCCAGAGACAGAAACCAGCGCGGTTTCTCCGATATTGTTGTCGTTCTCCTGAACATCCCCGCCGGAGGCTTCTGCAGCCTGCCAGAAGCGGGTGGCCCCCATCGCAACGGGTCAGATTGCGGGAAGTGGCGCGTTTTCTTTCACACGGAACTGGTTGGCCTGTTTGCGATCCTCTTGTGGAGTGACGCCGAAGGCCTGACTGTAATGGCGCACGAGCGGGGTGGTGCTGGCATAACCCACCGCCAGCGCGATTTCCGTGATCGTGTCGTTCGAGTAAAGCGCCATCTGACGCGCTTTTTTCAGCCGGAGCAGCCGGTAATATTTCAGTGGGCTCTGGCCGGTTGACCGTTTGAACGAGCGGTCGAGCTGGCGTGAGGAGAGGTCCACCGCCTCGGCCACCTCGGCGATCTGGATCGGGTCTTCGATATGTTCGGCGAAAAGCCGGATCGCGCGGGCCACGGGCGGCGGCAGCATATCCTCGGTGCGGTCCGAGCGGAGCGTCGGGGTCTTTTGTTCGACCTCCTCGCCGCGCATGAAAGGGTGCTGGAACCAGCAGGCCACTTCCGTCATCGCCTCGGGGCCAAGCAGTTCCTCGATCAGCCGCAGCATCAGATCAAACACAGCGGTGGCGCCTGCGGCGGTCAGGCGGCCGCGGTCGATGGTGATCACCTTTTCCGACGCGATCACGCCGGGAAACTCGGTCTTGAACGCGGCCTCATAACACCAGTGGACCGAGGTTTTATGTCCATCGAGCAGGCCGGAGCGGGCCAGAGGGAAGATGCCGCCCGAGAAGGCGCCGATCCCGGTGCCATGGCGCGCGAGCCGGCGCAGCACCGCATTTGAGCTGCGGGCATTGGTGAACTTCCCCGCCGGGCCCGACAGGATATAAAGCTGGTCGCAATCCGTAAGATCTGCCAGCGCCAGATCGGGATCGAAACCGACCTCGGCAGACGAGACCACGCGGCTCGCGGTTTCGCCCACGACACTCCAGCGGAACGCGCGTTTGCCGATGATCTCATTGGCTGCGCGCAGGGGCTCGATGGCCGAGGTCAGGCAGGCCATCGGAAAGCCCGGAAAGATCAGAAAGCCCAGATGCAGGCCGCTTTCATCCTGGTTCATGTTTCTTATTCTCTCAGGAAACATTTATCGCTAGCATAGTCATATTTTACGGCCATGATACAAGCTCCGTCAGTGGACCGGCAGGTCCGGGCCGGCAAGGCCTGACGGCAAACTGTGGGAAACAGAGGGATTTGATGAGCAGCAGACCGAAGAAAGCAGAGCCCGCCAAGCCACTTCGTTCCCTCTCCCAGGATCCGCACCGGGTCTCTGAACCACGCGAGAAAGTGCTCGAGGTGGCCATCGGGCGCGCCGTGCGCAGCTTTCGCCGCCAGAAGGGGATGACGGTCGCTGATCTCTCAAAGCAGACGGGGCTCTCGATCGGCATGGTCTCGAAGATCGAAAATGGCATCACCTCGCCCTCGCTCACGACGCTGCAGGTGCTGGCCCATGCGCTTTCCGTGCCGCTGACCTCGTTCTTCCGCCGCTATGAGGAAAATCGCCAGGTCATGCATGTGAAATCGGGCGAGGCGGTGATTACTGAGCGCGCCGGCACGCGGGCGGGCCATCAATACAGCCTTCTCGGCCATATCGGCGAGAATGCCAGCGGTGTGATCGTCGAACCCTATCTGATTACGCTCAACGAGCAATCCGATATCTTCCCGACCTTCCAGCATGACGGGATCGAGCTTCTCTATATGCTGGAAGGCGAGGTTGTGTACCGCCATGGCGAGCAGACCTTTCTGATGCAGCCCGGCGACAGCCTGTTCTTTGACGCCGATGCACCACATGGGCCGGAAAAGCTGAACACGCTGCCGGCACGCTATCTTTCGGTGATCTCCTATCCGCAGGCGAACTAAGGCTGGCAGATGCGGGAGCGGAGCGCAGAGGTGAAGTCTATGGATATTGGCGCAATGGCCGGGGCGATCCTGGCCTGTGACCGGCGGGCGCTGGCGCGGGGGATCACGCTGATCGAAAGCGCGCGCCCTGATCACCGTGAACAGGCGGTAGAGCTGATTTCCGCGCTGCGCGCCTCGGGGCGTCAGGCGCTGAGGTTGGGGCTTTCGGGCACGCCGGGGGTGGGGAAGTCGACCTTTATCGAAGCTTTCGGCATGAAGCTGGCCGAGACCGGCAAAAAGATCGCGGTTCTCGCGGTGGATCCGTCTTCGGCGCGGTCGGGGGGCTCGATTTTGGGCGACAAGACCCGGATGGAGCAGCTCTCGCGCCATCCCAACGCCTATATCCGCCCCTCGCCCAGCCAGGCCCATATGGGCGGTGTGGCGCGGCGCACCCGTGAGGCGGTGGCGCTGTGTGAGGCGGCGGGGTTTGACCTCGTGCTGATCGAGACGGTGGGGGTCGGCCAGTCCGAGACCATGGTGGCCGAGATCTGTGATGTTTTTTTGCTTCTCATGGCGCCGGCGGGCGGCGATGAGCTGCAAGGGGTCAAGCGCGGCATCATGGAAATGGCCGATATGATTCTGGTCAATAAGGCGGATGGCGACCTGCTGGCGACCGCGACCCGTACCGTGGCCGATTATGCGGGCGCGCTGCGGCTGTTGCGCAAGCGCGCGCAGGACCCCGAAGGCTTCCCCAAAGCGATGCCGGTTTCCGCCTATAGCGGCGCAGGGCTCGACAAGGCCTGGGACGAGATGACCCGGCTTGCCACCTGGCGCAAGGACCAGGGCCATTGGGCGCGCAGGCGGTCGGAACAGGCGGCGCATTGGTTCGGAGAAGAGGTGCGCCACGGGCTTTTGGCGGTGCTGGAGCGCGAACCGGCAAAGGGTATCCTCGCACGGCTCGGCGCTCAGGTCGCGGCCGGAGAAGCCACGCCGGAGGCCGCCGCGCGGCAGATGATGGCAGCGCTTGGGCGCCCGGTATGAAAGCTGCCTGACAGCTGCGTTTCCCGGCGGCTTCCCGCGGTGAATCGCTTGACGCCGGAGCGGATTCCCCGTATTTGCCCCAGGATCGAATTCGGACAGCGGGGGGATTCCCTTGGGTTTGTCCTTTGAAAACAGCGCAAGCTGACCCAATACAGCGAAAGCTGACCAGACCTGAAGGATACCGCAATGTCGCGCGTTTGCGAACTGACGGGCAAAGGCCCGATGACCGGCAACACGGTCAGCCATGCGAATAACAAGAACCGTCGTCGTTTCCTGCCGAACCTGAATGAGGTTTCGCTCGCATCCGACGTGCTCGGCAAAACCTATACCCTGCGCATCTCGGCAGCCGCTCTGCGGACCGTGGATCACCGCGGCGGTCTGGACGCGTTCCTCGCACGCGCCAAGGATGCAGAGCTTTCGTCCGATGCGCTGAAAATCAAGCGCGATATCGAGAAAGCACAAGCCGCCGCCTGAGGCGTGCCGGGCTTCACGCAGTCGTGGGGCCCAGGTAAGATCTAAACCCCGTCCGGGTAACGCCCGGGCGGGGTTTTTCTGTTGTCGGATCCGGGCAATGCGCTGGCTGAAACGGGGTGGACGACGGGGCGGCGTCAGAGAAGACTGCGCATAGAGCCACCGCCTGGAGCCAGCATGTCCGACCATAAGCCGCCTTCGACCCTGACCCGTGCCCGCCGTCAGCATGGGATGGCCAGCTATGACCCCGAGGTGATCCGTGATGTGCTGGACCGCATTCCGCTGGCCCATATCGGCCATCTGATTGACGGCCAGCCGGTGGTGACCGCGACGCTGCAATGGCGGATCGGCGACCGGATTTACTGGCATGGATCTTCGGCCAGCCGGATGATCAAGGCGGCGTCTGGCGCGAAGGTCTGTGTCACGGTGACGGCGGTCGATGGAATGGTATTGGCGCGGTCAGGGCTGGAACATTCAACGCAATATCGCTCGGTGATGGTCTTTGGCGAGGCGGTCCTGCTGCGCGACCCGGGCGAGAAAGAGGCCGCGCTGAAGGCGATGATGGAGCGACTTTTCCCCGGTCGCTGGGATACTTTGCGCCCGATGACGGTGCAGGAGCTGAAGGCGACGGCGGTCTTGTCACTGCCGATCTCGGAGGCCTCGGCCAAGATCAGCGCCGGCGGTCCGACCGACCCTCCGGAAGATGCCGGCTGGCCTGTCTGGGCCGGCGTTCTGCCAATGCAGATGGTGATGGGGGTGCCGCGCCCGGCCCCTGACCTGGCACCCGGGCTTGCCGCTGATCCGCCCTCTTATCTGCGCGATTTCACCTTCGGTTGAACAGGAAGGCTGTCGCCCCTTCTTGACCTTTCCGCTCCCGAGGCCCCCTATCGCGTTCAGGGGGGCGGTCCTGGATCCGGCCCCGGCCAGCAGATCGGGGCGGAAACCGGGCCTTGGGGGAAATCCCGGCCAGGGGCACAGACCGCCCGAAGCAAGGGAGGAATGTGTCATGTCAGGTCCGGTTACGAGCCGCGCGCCATCATTGGAATTTTCATCTGGTGCGCATGTTGATGCGGCGGGTTACGCGCGTCTTTATGGCGAATCGATAGGGTCTCCTGACGCGTTCTGGGGGCGTGAGGGGCTTCGTCTGGACTGGATCCAGCCCTATAGCACGGTCAAAGAGACCAGTTTCGCGCCGGGGAATATCTCGATCCGCTGGTTTGGCGACGGCTCGCTGAATGTGGCGGCGAATTGCATCGACCGCCATCTGATCGACCGGGCGGAGCAGACCGCGATCATCTGGGAGCCGGATGATCCGAAAGAACCGGCGAAACACATCACCTATCGCGCGCTGCTGGAGCAGGTTTCGCGCATGGCCAATGTGTTGAAATCGCATGGTGTGAAAAAGGGCGACCGCGTCGTGCTTTATCTGCCGATGATCCCCGAGGCCGCCTATGCGATGCTGGCCTGCGCCCGGCTGGGCGCGGTGCATTCCGTTGTTTTCGGGGGATTTTCTCCGGATGCGCTGGCGAACCGGATCAATGATTCCGAGGCGAGAATCGTCATCACCGCCGACTGGGCACCGCGCGCCGGCAAGAAGACCGGGCTCAAGGACAATACCGATAAGGCGCTTTTGCATTGTTCGGACCGGGTGAAATGCCTGGTGGTGAAACGCACGGGCGAGCAGACCTCCTGGGTCTCGGGCCGCGATTTCGATCTGCTGGCGGAAATGGCTGAGGCGAAGCCCTATTGCCCCTATGTCGAGGTCGGGGCCGAGGATCCTTTGTTCATCCTCTATACGTCCGGCTCGACCGGTAAGCCGAAAGGGGTGGTGCATACATCGGGCGGCTACCTGACCTATGCCGCGATGACGCATCAATATACCTTCGATTATCATGACGGCGATGTTTACTGGTGCACGGCCGATGTCGGCTGGGTCACCGGCCACAGCTATATCGTCTATGGGCCGCTGGCGAATGGCGGCACCACGCTGATGTTCGAGGGCGTGCCGACCTGGCCCGATGCCGGCCGTTTCTGGGAGGTCTGCGCCAAACACAAGGTCAACCAGTTCTACACCGCGCCGACCGCGATCCGGTCGCTGATGGGGATGGGGCCGGAATTTGTCGAGAAGCATGATCTGTCGTCCTTGAAGCTGCTTGGTTCGGTTGGTGAACCTATCAACCCCGAAGCATGGGCCTGGTACGACAAATATGTTGGAAAAGGGAAACTGCCGATCGTCGACACCTTCTGGCAGACCGAGACCGGCGGCCATATGCTGACGCCTTTGCCGGGCGCCACCGCGACGAAGCCGGGCTCGGCGACGGTGCCGTTCTTCGGGGTGAAGCCGGTGGTTCTCGACCCGCAGACCGGGGCAGAGCTGAGCGAGACCGAATGCGAGGGCGTGCTGTGCATCAGCGACAGCTGGCCCGGGCAGATGCGCACGCTCTGGGGCGATCATGCGCGATTTGAAGAGGCTTATTTCAGCCAGTATAAAGGGTATTATTTTACGGGCGACGGCTGCCGTCGCGATGCGGATGGCTATTACTGGATTACCGGCCGCGTCGATGATGTCATTAACGTCTCCGGCCACCGGATGGGCACGGCAGAGGTGGAATCCGCCCTTGTCGCGCATGAGAAGGTCGCCGAAGCGGCAGTTGTCGGCTATCCGCATGACCTCAAGGGCCAGGGCATCTACGCCTATGTCACGCTGATGAACGGCGTCACCCCCTCGCCCGAGCTTAAGCGCGAGCTGGAGGCCTGGGTCCGCGCCGAGATCGGCCCGATCGCCAAGCCCGACCTGATCCAGTTCGCCCCGGGCCTGCCCAAGACCCGTTCCGGCAAGATCATGCGCCGCATCCTGCGCAAAATCGCCGAAAACGATTTTGCCGCCCTGGGCGATACCTCAACCCTCGCAGACCCCACCGTCGTCGAAGACCTCATCGAGAACAGGATGAACAAGGGATGAGGCTGTAACGCCAGATCCGGGCCAGATGTTGAAGAAGGGAAAACGCTGCTCGTAATCGGGCGGCGTTTTCCATATCGATGTTCGATTATTGAACCTGAGCCAGCGCGAGATCCATTCGCTCACGCGCTTTCTTCGGCAGTTTCACAGCCTTGAGCTTTTCGATCTCGTCCGCCAGATCTTCAGGCGCGGCGCCAACCTGGATCACCATCACCATGCCCATGGCAAGATGTGGCGTGCATTTGACGCCGTAAACGCCCGGCTCGGTCACCGTCACGTCAAGCGCTTCATTGATCTTGCCTTTGAACACTGCGGCGCCGGGCGGCAACATATCTTTGATCGCCTCGACATTGTGGCTCTTGTCGGTCGGGATGAACCTGATCACATCGCCCGGTTCGGCGCGCACGTAATCGGGTTCGAAAACCATTGTGCCAGCGGCGCCTTTGTTCAGCATATGCACCTCGATTTCAGCGGCAAAGCCGGGGCCTGCGAGGCCGCAGGCGATCAGGGCGGCAAAGAGGATGCGGGATGTCATGGTAAACTCCTGTGTCACAGAAATGACCGGCAACCGGCCATTCCCCATGCGCTAGGCGAGGCTGTCCCGCCCGACCTTGAGCGAGGTCAAACCGGAGCTGCGGCGGGGCGTCGCAGTCCCGGTTGCGGCGGGGCGTGTATCGCCATAATGTCAGAAAAATTCCCAGAGATGAAAGCCGCGATGCAAACCGAATTTGACAGGCTTCTGGCCCAGGCGGGGTGGTCTGTGCCCGATGCTGCGAAACGTCTTGGCTATTCTGAGGGCCATATTTACCGCTGGAAACGCGGCGAAGAAGCCCCGCGCGAGGCCGTTCTGACGGTATTGCGCGCCGAGGCCGGGCGCCATCCGGATCCCGTTGGTTCCTTCACGTTCATTGACCTTTTCGCCGGAATTGGGGCCTCAGGCGTGCCATGGAGGCGGCGGGGGGGCGCTGTGTTTTTACGTCGGAATGGGACCAGTTCGCGCAGAAGACCTATCATGCAAATTATCCCGACAACCGCCCGATTGCCGGCGATATCCGCGAGGTGGCTGAGGCAGATGTGCCCGACCATGATGTGCTGGTTGCGGGCTTTCCCTGCCAGCCGTTTTCCATCGCCGGGGTCTCGAAGAAAAACGCGCTCGGCCGGGCGCATGGTTTTGCCGATGAAACCCAGGGAACGTTGTTTTTTGACGTGGCGCGGCTGATAAAACACCATCGCCCAGCCGCGTTTTTGCTGGAAAATGTAAAGAACCTGCAAAGTCATGATAAGGGCAATACCTTCGCAGTGATCAACCGGACGCTGACCGAAGAGCTGGGCTACCAGCTGTTTACCAAAGTGATTGATGCCGGTCATTTCGTGCCGCAGCACCGCGAGCGGATCGTGATGGTGGGGTTTCGCGAGGCCACCTCTTTCAGCTGGGCTGATCTTGAGCTGCCCTCTTACGGTGGTCGCCGGCTGGGCACGATCCTGCATCCCGAGAATGGCACCGAGGCTCCGGAAGGGCATTTCACCACCGGCCCCGATGCGGTTGTCAGCGAGAAGTACACGCTGACCGACAAGCTCTGGCGCTATCTTCAGGACTATGCCGCCAAGCATCGCGCAAAGGGCAATGGCTTCGGCTTTGGCCTTTTCGGGCCGGATGACATCGCCCGCACGCTTTCGGCGCGCTACTATAAGGACGGGTCCGAGATTCTGATCCGCCAGCAGCCCGGTGAAAACCCGCGTCGCCTGACGCCCAGAGAATGTGCCCGGCTGATGGGCTATGGTGAGAATTTCCGCATTCCGGTCTCGGACACCCAGGCCTATCGCCAGTTCGGCAATTCGGTGGCGGTGCCGGTCTTCACCGAGGTCGCGCAGAAGATGCGGCCGCATATCCTTTCGCTGATCCATGGCTGACGTCCATTCGCCTGATGCGCGGCGACGCAATATGCAGGCGATCCGGGGCGCGGATACCAGGCCTGAGATGGTCTTGCGCAAGGGGCTGCATGGGCTAGGCTTTCGCTACCGATTGCAAGCGCGCGATCTGCCCGGGCGGCCGGATCTTGTGCTCCCGAAATACCGGGCGGTGATCTTTGCGCATGGGTGTTTCTGGCATGGCCATGGCTGCGATCTGTTTCGCTGGCCGAGGACCCGGGAAGAGTTCTGGCGCGCCAAGATCGGCGGCAATATGGCGCGCGACGCCCGCATCCTGGCCGCGCTTGAGGCACAGGGCTGGCGGGTTGCCCTGGTCTGGGAATGCGCGCTGAAAGGGCGGCGGCGCCAGCCCGAAGGTATGGTTCTGGCAGAGCTGGCCGCCTGGATTGCCGGAGGCGGCCAGCGTATAGAGATTATGGCTCAGGCGGCTGCCATATCGCCCGCTTTGACCGCATCGGCCAGCCCGTCAAGCAGCTCGACCGTCTGATCCCAGGAAATGCAGCCATCGGTGATCGACTGACCATAGACAAGCTTTTGGCCGGGAACGACTTTTTGGGCGCCGGCGACCAAGTTGCTTTCGACCATCAGCGCGCGGATACGGCGCTCGCCGGCGCGGATACGGGTGGCGACATCGGCGACCACCCCGGGCTGGCGGGCCGGATCCTTGCCGCTGTTGGCATGGCTCGCGTCGATCATGATGCCCGGATCAATGCCGGCTTTTGCCGCGGCCTCCGCGACCGCATCGACGTCAGCCGCACTGAAATTCGGCCCTTTCGATCCGCCGCGCAGCACGACATGACAATCGGGGTTGCCGGTGGTGCGCGCAATCGCCGCCCGCCCGTCCGCCGTGATCGCCGGGAAGGAATGCTGGCCGCGCGCCGACAGAATCGCATCCAGCGCCATCTGGACCGAGCCATCGGTGCCGTTCTTGAAGCCCACCGGGCAGGACAGGCCCGAGGCCAGCTGGCGATGGATCTGGCTTTCGGTGGTGCGCGCCCCGATCGCGCCCCAGGCAATCAGATCTGCGAAATATTGCGGCATGATCGGGTCGAGGAATTCGGTCGAGGCGGGCAGACCCATGCGGTTGATATCGAGCAGCAGTTTGCGCGCGAGCGGCAGCCCGTCCTCGATCCGGTCCGAGCCGTCGAGATGCGGGTCATTGATCAGCCCCTTCCAGCCAACCGTGGTGCGCGGCTTTTCGAAATAGACCCGCATCACGATTTCCAGCTTGTCCTGGTGGCGCTTGCGCTCGGCCGCGAGGCGGCGGGCGTAATCCATCGCGGCCTCGGGGTCATGGATCGAACAGGGCCCGATCACGAGGAGCAGCCGTTCGTCGCGGCCCGCCAGGATCTCACGGATGGCGTTGCGGCTTTGCGCCACAGTCTCGGAAATGGCGGCATCGCGGGGGATCGCCACGGCGAGCTCCAGCGGCGAGGGCAGGGGGCGCAACTCCTGGATACGCAGGTTGTTGGTTTCGGTCGGCATTTCGGTCTTCCTGTACTTTGCCTCAGGATCTGACCGGCACCCCCGAAAACGGAAAGCCGCCGGTTGAACCAGCGGCTTGGGGGTTTTTGGTGAGTATCGCCTGTCTCGCGTTACACAGCCGCCCGCATCCGCTGGCATGAGCGGAAGTAATAAAACCAGACGGGGGCGCAGGACATGGACATGCGGGGAAAGCTAAGCGCGAAAAGTCACTTTGTCATCAGAAAAATAATGGGGCTTTTCAGGGGTCTGGTGGGCCGGACGAAGATCTTCAGGAATTATTAACCCTGGTCGCAGAGCATCGGATCATGCGAATGGCCCTGATCCTGCCTCTTTCCCTTGCCGCCTGTGGTGCCCAGCCCGCGCCGCATATGTTTGGCGCCGAACGCTTTGAGGCCAGCCGTGGCGGGCATGACTATGTGGTCTTTCTGAAGGGAAGCAGTGTCGAGGTGATCCGTCTCGGCTGGGCCTCGCCGGGGGAACATCAGGCGATTCGGGCCATAATGATCGACCTGATCCCGGAACTCACCGGCTGCAAATTGCGCGAAAGCGCGCTCCAGGGGGATTCGGGCGAGATGCGGGGGCTGGTCACTTGTCCCCGTCCGGGCCCCCGTCGGGCCCCTTCGGCCTGACGATAAAAAGCATATAGCCGGCATAAAGCCCCGCGACGAGGAAGACCGCGCCCCAAAGCGGCGCGTTGAAAGCAAAGAATTCCAGACCAGACCACAGGATTGGCAGGATCGTGGTTAAAAGCCGCGTGAGGGGGCGCTCGAACATCGGGTGAAACGGGTCGAGGATCTGCATGGGCATGGGTCCGGTCTTTGAGGACGTGGGTCGACGGATGGCACGGCGGCAGAGGTTGCAGCGCAGCACAATCGGCGGATGCGGCGGCAAGGTCAATCGCTGTGAGGCCGCGTCTTTACGCGATATGGAACCAAATCCCTCCGGCTGCGTTAACCTTCCGGCCATAGTGAGGCTCTGCAACAGAACCGCCGATCTTCGGGCGGGGCGGCAACGCCCGACACCCTGACGGCGCTTCGTTAAAGTGAGGGAGAGATTATGGGTATCGAAAGCATTTTGATTCTTCTGGTCATCGGCGCGGTTGCCGGCTGGCTGGCGGGGCAACTGGTCAAAGGCTACGGCTTTGGCCTGGTCGGGAATATCGTGGTTGGTGTGGTCGGCGCCTTTATCGCCGGGCTGATCCTGCCACGCATCGGCCTGACCTTCGGCGGCAATGCTATTCTTGCCTCCATCATCCACGCCACCATCGGCGCGGTGATCCTGCTCCTGCTGATCCGCCTGGTGCGGACGGCCTGAAAACGCTAATTCGACGGGGTCAGCGGTCGCAGCCGGCCCCGTCGCCATCCCGGTCGGGATCGCAGATATCCTGACCGCTGGCCCTGACCGGGCCTTCGACATAAGCGGCGTAAGTGCCGGTTCCGCCGATGTGACTGACAACAGAGTCGAGTGGCACGCTTCCTCCGGAAGGGGTCCGGTTATAGTTCTGGTCACAGTCCTGAGCTGAAACCCCGCCGGTCTCTGCGCTCAGCGCCAGGGCCGAAATGGCGAAACACCGAAGAATATACCAGCTGCCCTCCCAAAGCAGGGCGTGCGCAGGTTAACGAAGGTTAACCGTGCCGGGGCAAAGCCAGCTGCGTTACCGCCGCTTGCTCCTTTTGGTGCCGCCGCGCTGGCCCGCGCGCCCGGCGGTCGAGCGGCCCGAAGACTTCACCGCCTCCTCCACCGCTTCATCGACCGCCGATTGCCGCGCCAGCGGGTCGTCGGCGACGGCCAGTTCCACCGCTTCGAGCCGTTTGACCTCGTCGCGCAGCCGGGCGGCTTCCTCAAATTCGAGGTTCTCGGCCGCCTTGCGCATCGCCACCCGCAGCGCGTCGAGATGCGCCGCGAGGTTCTGCCCCACCGCCGGCCGCTCGATCTTCGCCGTCACCCGCGACTGATCTGTGTCGCCCGACCACAGCCCCGCCAGCACATCCTCGACGTTTTTCTTCACCGTCTGCGGTGTGATGCCATGTTCGCGGTTATAGGCCTTTTGCTTTTCGCGCCGCCGGTCGGTCTCGGCCATGGCGCGGGTCATCGAGCCGGTGATCTTGTCGGCATACATGATAACGCGGCCCTCGGCATTGCGCGCCGCCCGCCCGATGGTCTGGATCAGCGAGGTTTCCGACCGCAGGAAGCCCTCCTTATCGGCATCGAGAATCGCCACCAGACCGCATTCGGGAATATCGAGCCCCTCGCGCAAAAGGTTAATGCCCACCAGCACGTCAAAGGCCCCGAGCCGCAGATCGCGCAGGATCTCGATCCGCTCGATCGTGTCGATATCGGAATGCATGTAGCGGATGCGGATCCCCTGTTCATGCATATATTCGGTGAGATCCTCGGCCATGCGCTTTGTCAGCGTGGTCACCAGAATGCGCAGCCCCTTTGCCGCCACCCGCCGGACCTCGTCCAGCAGATCATCGACCTGCATCTCGACCGGCCGGATCTCGATCATCGGGTCGATCAGCCCGGTCGGGCGGATCACCTGTTCGGTGAAAACGCCGCCGGCCTGTTCCAGCTCCCATGCCGAGGGCGTCGCCGAGACGAAGACCGATTGTGGCCGCATCGCGTCCCATTCCTCGAATTTGAGCGGCCGGTTGTCCATGCAGGAGGGCAGGCGGAAGCCATGTTCCGCCAGCACCGATTTACGCCGGAAGTCGCCCCGGTACATGCCGCCGATCTGTGGCACAGAAACATGGGATTCATCTGCAAAAACAATGGCATTGTCGGGGATGAATTCGAACAGGGTGGGCGGCGGCTCGCCAGGCGCGCGCCCGGTCAGATAGCGCGAATAGTTCTCGATCCCGTTGCAGACGCCGGTGGCTTCCAGCATTTCCAGATCAAATCGGGTACGCTGTTCCAGCCGTTGCGCCTCGAGCAGCTTGCCCTCGTCATTAAAGCGTTTGAGCTGCTGGTGCAGCTCGGCGCGGATGCCCTGGATCGCCTGGGCCATGGTCGGGCGTGGCGTCACATAATGGCTGTTCGCATAGATGCGGATCTGAGCATAGCTGCCGGTTTTCGCGCCGGTCAGCGGGTCAAATTCGGTGATGCTCTCCAGCTCTTCGCCGAAGAATGAGAACCGCCAGGCGCGGTCTTCCAGGTGGGCGGGCCAAAGCTCGATCACATCGCCCCGGACGCGGAACCCGCCCCGCTGAAACCCGACCTCTGAGCGCCGGTATTGCTGCGCCACCAGCTCCTGGATGAATTTGCGCTGATCGTAGAACTGGCCCTGAACCATGTCCTGGGTCATCGCCGAATAGGTCTCGACCGAACCGATGCCGTAGATACAGGACACCGACGCCACGATGATCACATCGTCACGTTCCAAAAGCGCCCGTGTCGCCGAATGGCGCATCCGGTCGATCGCTTCGTTGATCTGGCTCTCTTTCTCGATAAAGGTATCGGTGCGCGCGACATAGGCCTCGGGCTGGTAGTAATCGTAATAGCTTACGAAATACTCAACGGCGTTATCGGGGAAGAAGCCCTTGAATTCCCCGTATAACTGCGCGGCCAGTGTCTTGTTTGGCGCAAGGATGATCGCAGGTCGCTGCGTCTCTTCGATCACCTTCGCCATGGTGAAGGTCTTGCCGGTGCCGGTCGCCCCCAGCAGCACCTGGTCATGTTCGCCCGCGGTTACGCCCTGCGACAGCTCGGCAATTGCGGTCGGCTGGTCGCCTGCTGCTGTGAAGGGCGTGTGCATGACAAACCGTTGCCCGCCTTCGAGCTTTTCGCGCCGCACGGGCGTGATATGGGAAATGTCGGGCAGTTTATCGGGCGCGTTGTTATGCATCTCGGGCCTCGGGAGGGGCAGGGGGGCAGCGGGCAGTCACCCGCTAATTTGATCTGTTTTTGTTCCAGTTCAACCCCAGTTCAGCGCGAGCATGTTCCGGCGGCGCGCAATGCGCCGGCGCGAAGGTTCAATCTGTCGGCATCCCTTGCGCTTTCGCCGCGTTTCGGCCAGAACGGCGGGGCTATTCCGGAGGTCAGCCCAATGCGAGCCCGTATCTATCAGCCCAGCCGCAATGCCATGCAATCCGGTATGGGCAAAACCCATGTCTGGCTCTTGGAATTCGCGCAGGATTCCGCACGTGAAGTGGATCCGCTGATGGGCTGGACCTCATCTTCGGACACCCAGACCCAGGTCAAGCTGCGGTTCGAGACCCGGGAAGAGGCCGAAGCCTATGCCCAACAGCATGGCATCGCCTATACGGTGATCGAGCCGACCCCGCGCAAGGCAAATATCCGCCTGCGTGGCTATGGCGAGAATTTCGCCACTGACCGGCGCAATCCCTGGACTCATTGACCTGGGTGACTTGCGGTAAGGTTCGGTCCGGCTCACAGCAGTTCGCCCCCGACTGGCAGTCAGGTTTGCGCTGTCACCGATGGTGCGTTCCGCGCAGCTGACGCCTGGCTGTGCCCGGAGTATGACGGTCGGCCTGACCGCGACCATGGCCGTCAGGCAGGGCTTTCAGGTGCGATTTCGTCCTTTTGCGTCGGAGAGAGCGGCGCGGGTGCGCGTCGCCTCAGCGCCGTTCGCATCCCTGCAGAATCGCTTTCAGCGTTTCGCAAATGTAACTCACTGTTACTTCATCGAGGCCATAGCCCGAGGGCAGATTGATCCCGGCATGGACGATCCGTGCGGTCTCTGTGCGCGGCGTCATCAGGGGGCGGCAGTCTGTGTCCGCATAGGCCTTGAGCGATGAGAGGCTTGAGAAGAATGGTCTTGAATCAATGCCCTGTTCCGCTAGCGCGGTTTGCAGGGCGAATTTATCCAGATCATAGCGTTCATCGGGCATGACCGTGACCATCCAGAATGAGTTCTTCACCTCTTGCGGTTCGGCATTGATCGCGAGGCCCGGCACATTGCGCAACCGGTCAGCATACCAGCCGAACAATTGCCGCTTATAGGCAATCAGCGCGTCCAGCCGTTCCATCTGTGCGATGCCAAGGGCGGCCTGGACGGCGCTCATCTTATATTTGAATGCGACCTCGTCATTGAGGAAGAACCGGTCCCCCGGCGGGCGGCCGTGATCGCGCAGCTTTTGTACCCGGGCATGAAGCTGCGGGTCATTGGTCACCAGCGCGCCACCTTCGCCCGTGGTGATGGTTTTCGAGCCGTGGAAGGAAAACACCGCCACATCGCCAAGGCTGCCAGCCGGGCGGCCGCAATATGTCGAACCAAGCGCTTCGGCCGCATCCTCGATCAGCGCAATCCCGTGACGGTCGGCGATCTCGCGCAGTGTATCCCAGTCGCACATCGAGCCATAGAGATCGACGCCGATGATCGCTTTCGTGCGGGGCGTGATCGCGGCCTCGACCGCCTCCGGGTCAAGGCACCAGGTATCGGGCAGGATATCGACAAAAACCGGCACCGCGCCCATATAGGTGACCGGCGCCATCGAGGCGATCCAGGTCACATCCGGGCCGATCACCTCATCGCCGGGCCCGACCCCGAGCGCCGCCAGCGCCAGGTGCAGCCCCGAGGTCGCATGGGGCAGGCTGACCGCATGGGCAACCCCGCAATGGGCAGCGAGCATCTCTTCGAACCGGCGGTTATAGCGGTAGTGATCCGCGCCCCAGGCGTTCAGCGCAGCCTCACGCGCCAGCTCGCCCTCGCGTTCAGTAATCGACGGCGCTGCCACCGGGATCTGGCGGGCGGGCTTTGCGGCGGAAACGGGAGCGGCAGGACTGGGGGCCAATGGCCGATCAGATGTCATTCGACGTTTCTCCCTGACCGGTTTTCTCTTGACCGGTGGCCGGTCCTGGTCGTCTGATCCCGATACCCTGATCCAAGTCGTATCGAGGCCAAAGTGACCGTACAAGACGACCGTTTAGAGTTCGAAGCCCATAAACGCAAGCAAGCGCTCGCGCTCGGAGAGGATAAGGCGGTTTTCGCGCAATCGCTTGATATGCTCACCGCGCTGGACCGCTATGATTACTCCTATCTCTGGAACTGGATGGGCGTGCCGATCATCCAGATGCCGGCCGATATCATGGCGACGCAAGAGGTGATCTGGGAGACGAAGCCCGATGTGATCATCGAAACCGGTGTGGCGCGTGGCGGATCGGTGCTGTTCATGGCCTCGCTTCTGGAGGTGATGGGCAAGGGCAAGGTGATCGGTGTCGATATCGACATCCGCGCCCATAACCGCGAGGCGATCGAAAGCCATCCGATGTCGAAACGGGTGGTGCTGATCGAAGGGGGCTCGGCGGATGAGGATACGCTGGCAAAGGTGCGGGCCGAAATCCCGCCGGGGTCGCGAGTGATGGTGGTTCTCGACAGCGACCATTCGCGCGCGCATGTTCTGGCGGAATGCCGCGCCTATGCCGATCTGGTGACCGAAGGCTGCTATCTTGTGGTCGCTGATACGGTGATCGGCTTTATGACGCCGGATCAGACGCCGGAGAAACGGTCGAAGATCTGGTATCCGGGTGATGAGCCGCTGAGCGGGATGCTGGATTTTCTGGCTGAGACCAGCGATTTCGAACCCGATCAGGTGATCAATGGCAAGCTGCAGATCGCATCTTCGCCCGGCGGTTATCTGCGCCGCAAGAAGGCCTGATCCAGCAATGCAAGATCGGTGACCGGCGGTTCCAGCCTGAGAAATCTGGCGGGATTGCCGACCACCACCTCGTTTTCGCCTACATGCCGGCGAACCAGCGCGCCGGCGCCGATCTGGGCGCCACGTCCGATGGTGAGGTTCGGCAGAATGGTGGCATTGGTGCCGATTGTTACGTGATCGCCAATGGTGACGCGCCCGGCAATGGCGGCTGCTCCCATGACATGGACGCCCTCACCGATCACACATTCATGGTCAATCGTGGCGCCGGTATTGATCAGCGTGTAATCCCCAATCCGGCTGGCAAGCCCGATATAGGCCCGCGCCATCAGCTGTACACCTGCACCAAGAACCGCCTCAGGATCCAGACCGGCCTGCGGCGAGATGATGGTAAGCGGGTTCAGCCCCCAGTCATCCCTGAGCCTGTGAGACAGGGCGGCCCTCTGTGCGCCATGCGCCCCGCCGATACAGACCACAAAGTCGCGCGCGCGGTCCAGCGCTGCGGCCAGCGCTCCGGATGTGTTGCAGAAACCAGCGCTGGTGGCGAAATCCGGCGCGCTCAGGGTCGCGTCGAACAGCATCCCGGGCGGTGTGCCGGCGCGCGTCAGCTCTGCCGCAATTATGCGCGCCTGCGATTTTGCCCCCCAGAGGAAAATTCCGCTGCTCATCTCACGCCTGTCCTTTTTCAGCCCGTTCGTCAGGCAGGGGCCATATGCTGTCTTGGCTCATCCGGCGCTCGGCCCTGTTCCCGGAAAGACGCCGCTGAAACGCGTGAGACCTGCCGATCACTGCGATTTTAAGGGAGATCACGCGGCGAATACAATTGGGAAGGCTGGCCACACTCGCGCGACGATTGCGAGAAGCCCATGACCTGTAAGATCCGCCTTATCATCCCGACCTACGAGCGCCTGGAATATCTGCCCTGCGCGCTGTCCTCGGCGGAGCTTACGGCACCTGGCACCTGCATCACGGGCCTTTGCCTCTAAAGGACGAGCCATGTGTTGCGACCCTATGCGTTTCAGGTAGCCTGCTTTTCAATTCCCAGAATAGTCCGCAGTTTTGCTTTCGCAACGCGCCGCCAAGGGTAACAGCGCTTGTAAGTATACTTCTGCAGAACCTTGTCGATTGCACGCTTGTCGGGCGCGGCCATATCGGTTTCGGTCAGCAGGTCCCTGGCGCAGGCGAGGAAGCGCGTATTGCGGTCCTTCATGACCGACCAGGGCGGCCGGCGCGACGAGCCGTAATGGCTGGGTCCGGGCAAAACGCCCTGCAGGAACTCGATTTCCGGATCGGAGGTGCCTGCTACGCCATCCGCAAGTATTGCGTGCAACAAAATCAGATGATCACTGGCCCAGAGATCGTCATATTGCGAAAGGACGCGCTCGAATGCCTCTGTGAGCGCTGCTTTTCGCCACAACCCGTAGAACCAGGCGGGGTAGCAGGCAAACATTCTGTGAATGATGCGCTGCGCGGCCTGCCCTGTCTCTGTCGCCGGGTCGCTGATCCAGGGCACTTCGCGCATGCCGATCTCGGGTCCGAAGTCCTGTCTGACATTGCCGACAGCCAGGCGCATGTCTGAATTCGTCTTAAGCAGGTCCGAGAGTTTGCTGAAATAGCCTGGAGAGCTCAGGTCATCATACGCCCGGAAGGCAAAGAACTCGCAGTCAGCAGCATCCCGAACCGAGCGAAAATTGTCGTTTGCCGAGGATGTTGTCGCGTGGCGCACATGCCTGAAACGTCGATCCCTGTCGGCAAATTCCGCGCAGATCTCGCTTGTGCCATCCGTGGACGCGTTGTCTGAGAGGATGATCTCAACGTCCTCAAGCTGATGTGCCGTGAGGTTCTCCAGGCACCTGCGGATAAGAGAAACTCCGTTGAAGACAGGCACTCCGACAATGGTTCTTGGCATGCATATCTCCCGACAGTTACCTCAGAGCAGCGATACCTCAGGATTACTGCACGGTAAATACGGGCGCGGGCGACGGCTATTTGAATGCGTCTGTCGCATCAGGCCACAAGACGAAGCTGTCGCGGAAAACTCAGCGCCGCGCTTTTAATGATATGAGCTTGACCGCGCCATAAAGCCGGAATGCGGGCCGAATCAGCCGGGGGCGCACCATTGCCGTGAAAGCCCTGAGCCGCGCGCGCGCGCCCAGTTTTGCCGCCCGGCGCAGATAACGTGCGCCAAGGAACCAGCGTGCCTCGGACCATGCGGGAAAGCTTGCCTCATGCCGGGTCCAGGTCCGCAGGTAGCAGTCCAGCACCAGATCCGGATCCGAGCCTTGCGTCAGCTGCGCGCCGGGCGCGTCGGCGGCGCTGTGCAGGTGATAGATCCGCATGCCGGGCCGCGCCTCATACCAGGGCAGGCTGCCGCTGGCGATGAGCGCGCAGCACAGGCTGGTATCCTCGTCGATCTTCTGATCTGGATCGAGGCCGCCCAGGGCGAGAAACCGCGCGCGGCGGATCCAGAAACCGGTGCCAAGCCCGGCGATCTTGTGGCGCAGCGCGGCTTTTTGCGGCACCTGACCCGGGGCGAGGCGGCGGGTGACCGTTTCTTCCTGCCCTGAGGCATCGCGCCTGAGAACCGCACTGAAGCCGTAATCCACGGGTTCGCCTGTGGCGATTTCCAGGACGCGGGCCGCGTAACCGGGCAAGAGTTCATCATCATCGTCGAGGAAGAGGATGATCCCGCCCAAGGCCTCCGCCACGCCGAAATTCCGCGCCCCTGCCGCGCCGCGCAAACCGCTGTTGCACAAGACCCGGAGCCGCGTGTCCCATCCGGCCAGAACCTCGCTGGCCGGCACAGTGGAGGCATCATCGATCACCAGAACCTCCGCCCCCGCCGGCAGATCGGCCAGCGCCGAAGCGACCGCGCGTTTCAGCAGATCCGGGCGGTTATGCGTCGGGATCAGCACCGTCAGCGCAAGCCCCTCAGTTTTTACCGCATCCCGCCCCTCTGTCACTGCCAGGTCCCCCGTTTCCTGCGCTCTGACTAGCGCATTGCGCGGCGAATGGCGAGGCTGCGACGGGGCTGTGCCGCCCGCACTGGCAGCCCGGGCCGAATGGTGACAGAATGGACCCTTGTGATCCAATTCACGTAAATCCGAGGCAAGTATGGCTCCCCATTCGAAAAGCGGCTCTGGCGAGCGCGTTGTGCTGAGCATGAAATGGGGCAAGCTCTATCCGGCCAGCTATGTGAACGTGCTTTATAATGCCTGCCGCCGGAACATCACCGGGGATTTCCGTTTTGTCTGCCTGACGGATGACGCGACCGGGCTTGGCCCCGATATCGAGGCCTATCCGATCCCCGATCTTGGCCTGACACAGGGCATGTGGAAAAGCGGCGCCTGGGCCAAACTCGGGGTGTTTGAGCATGATCTTTACGGGCTGAAGGGCCGCGCGCTTTTCATCGACCTTGATATGGTGATCTGCGGCGCGCTGGACCCGTTTTTCGACCATCCGGCGCCGGTCCTAACCACGGATATGGGCGAGGGCTGGGGGCGGCCGTCGCGGGCCAATGCGCCCCGGGAGGCCGGGACCTGCATTTTCGCCTTTACGCTCGGCGCCGAAGGCCAGATTGTCGACCGCTTTACCGCAGACCGCGAAAAGGCGGTGCGCGACCATGTGATCGAGCAAAACTGGGTCGGGGCCGAAGCCAGCGCAATGGAGTATTGGCCCGATGGCTGGGTGATCAGCTTCAAGCGGCATTTGCGCCGACCAGTTGGCCTGGATCTGATCCTGCCCCCGAAAGCACCACCGGCCTCTGCCAAGGTGCTCGCCTTTCACGGCACGCCGCGCCCGATTGACCTTCTGCGCCCGGGCAACCGGTTCTGGGACAGGTTTCCGCATATGGGCCATGGCCAGGTGCGCTGGATGGCGGATTACTGGGTGGAAAACGGCGGCGATCTGCCGCGCTGATCCTCAGCCCTTAGGGGCGGGAAAGCGCCCTTTGCGGGTCAGATAGACCAGCTTTCCGATCATATTGCGAAAACGCAGCCCATATAGCGGCAGCCGCCGATACCAGGTAAATTTTCGTACATCGCTGTGCGACTGGCCGGTGATGGTGCTGGAATTGCCGTCATCGACATGGCTGGGAAAGGGTTCCAGGCCGTAATGGCGGAAGTCATGGATATGGACGCGGTCAAGTTCATGATCGATGGGCCGGGTGATCGGCAGCGTCGCGGGCAACAGCCGCGCCACCAGATCGCGGCGGATCAGATAGGCGCCAAGCCCCGTCGCGGGGCCGAGATAGGCGTTCAGATCCCAGATGCCGAGCTTTTTCTGCCGCAAAGGCTGTTTGGCGCGGATCTTGTTGAGCTTCAGGAAATCCCAGTCGGCCCTGGCGGCCAGCGCCGTTTGCAGCGCGGTCATGAATTCGGGATGGAAGACGACATCATCCTCCATCACCAGCGCCACATCCTTGCCGGAGTCGAGAAACGCCTGCCAGACCGCGATATGCGAATGGTAGCAGCCAATCTCGCCCGGAAGCACCTCGCGGCCCACATTGCGGCGAAAGGCGGCAAGGTCGACATTCTGCACCAGCCGGTTCCATTCCACGCGGCCATCGGTGGCCTCGTGCAGGCTATAGGGCAGGTTCAGTGCCGAAAGCTGTGCTTCCATAGCGGCGCGCCGCTGTGCTGATCGCGGCAGGTTGATCAGCCAGGCGCCGAAATCCGGCAGAGCTTGCGGGTCGGGCAGCGCTTGCGGGTCTGGCATGTTCACTCCTGGTCAGGTCAGGTCAGGTCAGGCTGGCGAAGGGCGGCAGGGCGGCGTCGGCGTCAGAGATCACCGCAGGCCGCGCGGGCCAGGTGATGGCGAGATCGGGGTCATCCCAGGCGATGCCGCGCCCATGGCCGGGGATATAGGCGGGCGCCATCATATATTGAACCACTGCGCCGGGCGTCAGGCTGAGAAAGCCATGCGCAAAGCCTTTGGGGATATAGATGCCGTTCATCCGCGCCGCATCCAGTTCAACCGCATACCATGCGCCGCGCGTCGGGCCGGGGCGCAGATCGACCGCCACATCCCAGACCCGGCCCGCGACACAGCGGACCAGCTTCTCCTCGGCAAACTCACCGGCCTGGTAATGCAGTCCCCGCAAGGTATGGACCGCCGTATTGGTCGAAAGATTGACCTGCACCGGCTGAAAATCCACCCCGGCCGCCAGAAAGCTGTCACGGCAAAAGACCCGCGCGAACTGCCCGCGCGTATCCTGATGCGGATGAGCTTCGACCTGGATCAGGCCGGGAAAGGGTGTCGGGATCAGTCTCATCCGATCTGAAGCGCCGGGATCGCGGTGACGAATTCGCCACCCCAGGTGCGGATCTGCGCCTGTTGGTAGCGGACCTCGGCTGCGATGTTCCAGGGCAGGATCACCAGGTAATCCGGGCGGCGGGCGGCGATTTCCTCGGGCGCGAAGACCGGGATATGGCTGCCCGGCAACAGGGTCGCCTGTTTCTCGGGGTTGCGGTCGACGACGAAGGCGATGTCATCCGCGCCGATGCCGGCCACGTTGAGGAAGGTGTTGCCCTTGGCCGCCGCACCATAGCCCGCGATGGTCTTGCCGTCTTCACGCGCACGCGCCACGAAGGCGCGGAAGGCGCTTGTGATTGCCGCGACCTTGCCGGCGAGATCGCCATATCCGGCAGCCTGATCCAGCTTCAGGCGCGTCTCTTCCGCCGCGACCTCTGCGAGGCCCGGCCCCGGCTGATGCGCGCCCTTATGGCCGACAAAGACCCGCAGCGAGCCGCCATGGGTTGGCAGGCGTTCGACATCGAAGACCTCCAGCCCGGCCTCATCCATCAGGCGGCGCACGAAGGTCAGCGACAGGTAGGAATAGTGTTCGTGATAGATCGTATCGAACTGTACCTGTTCGATCAGCCGCGCCAGATGCGGAAATTCAAAGGTCGCAACGCCTTCGGGGTTCAGCAGCACCCGGAATCCGGCAGCGAAATCGCGGATATCGGGGACATGGGCCAGCACGTTATTCGCGGCCATCAGGTCGGCGCCATGGCCCTCTTCACGCAGCTGCCGCGCGGTCGCTTCGCCGAAGAACGCGACCCGCGTGGGCACGCCCTTTGCCTCGGCAAGGCTTGCGGCATGGCCGGCGGGTTCGACCCCATGCACCGGGACACCATCCGCCACGAAATGCTGCAGCAGATAGCCGTCATTCGACGCGATCTCGACTACCTTCGACTGCGGGCCAAGCCCAAACCGCGCCGTCATGGCGGTCGCATAGCGGCGGGCATGTTCGACCCAGCCCTGGGAAAAGGACGAGAGATAGGCATAGCCGTGCGAGAAGATTGCGTCCGCAGGCACGGTCTCGGTCGTCTGGGCAAGCCAGCAGCTGTTGCAGACCATGACATGGAGGGGAAAGCGCCGCTCGGCGGCCTGGGCGCCCGCATCCCCTGCGGGTAGGTAGCTGTTTGCAAGCGGGGTCTCGCCCAGATCGACGAGCGTCTGGGTCAGGGCTGCGTTGCAAAAGCGGCAGGAACGGGTCACGGGCGGATATCCTCGTAAAGGGCAATCTGGTGGTCGGTGAGCGCGGTCACATCCTGCCCCTCCGCCCAGGCGGCATACCAGTCAGCGGTGAGGCCGATGGTCCGGGCGGCGTCAAGGCGCGGCGTCCAGCCAAGCACCTTCTGCGCCAGCGCGGAGTTGATACCAAGGAGCGCCATTTCATGCGGGCCGGTTTGACTGTCCTGCGCAAAAGCGGTGGGTCGTCCCATGGCCGAGAGCAGGCGGTTCGTCAGGACGCCGACCGCGACCGGCTCTGCCCCCTCGGCAGGGCCAAAATTCAGCGCATCGGGCAGGGGCGCGTCACCTGTCATCGCCTCAAGCAGGGTGAGATAGCCGTCAAGACATTCCAGCACATGCTGCCAGGGCCGGGTCGAGGTGGGGTTGCGCAGCACCGGCACCTCATCTGCGGCCAGCGCACGGATGATATCGGGGATCAGCCGGTCCTCCGACCAGTCGCCGCCGCCGATCACATTGCCGCCCCGCGCGGTCATCAGCCGGGGGCCGGCCTCGGTGCAGAAAGACTGCCGCCACGAGGCCACAGCGATCTCGGTCGCGGCTTTCGAGGCCGAGTAGGGGTCATGCCCGCCCAGCCGGTCGCCTTCCTCATAGGCACGGCCGGAGCCGTCATTCTCATAGACCTTGTCCGAGGTGATCACGAGCACCGCGCGCGGGCGTGCCAGCCGCTGCAGCGCGTCGAGGAGATGCAGCGTGCCCATCACATTGGTGGCAAAGGTCGCGACCGGTTCTGCGTAAGACCGCCGCACCAGCGGCTGTGCGGCCATATGCAGCACCAGATCGGGCTGCGCCTGTGCCACGGCCGCGTCAACCGCCGCCGCATCGCGCAGATCGACCAGATGCGAGGCCGCGAGATGATCCTCGCCCAGAAGCGTCGAGAGGTTCGGCCCGGGCTCCGGGGCCAAAGCGAGGCCGGTCACGGCCGCACCGCGCCGGGCCAGCCAGCGGCCCGCCCAGGCGCCCTTGAACCCGGTATGGCCGGTCAGGAGAACGCGCTTCCCGGCCCAGAAGTCGCTCGCGGAACCAGAGGTCACGACCAGATTTTCCAGGGCGCGGCCCCACCGGCCCAGAGCTTTTCCAGATGGTTGCGGTCGCGCAGTGTATCCATCGCGTGCCAGAACCCGGGATGGCGCCAGGCCTGCAGCTCGCCGTCGCGGGCGAGCCCCTCAAGCGGATCTCCCTCGAACGGGGTCGGATCTCCCTCGATCCGGTCCAGAACCTCACGCTCCAGCACGAAAAAGCCGCCATTGATGCGGCCCTCATCCCCGGGCGGCTTTTCGATGAACCGCTCCACCTGGCCGCTTGCGGTGATCTCAAGCGCGCCATAGCGGCCCGGAGGCGTCACTGCCGCGATGGTCGCAAGCTTGCCATGGGCGCGGTGAAAGGCGATTTCCGCCGTGATATCGATATCCGAGACCCCGTCGCCATAGGTCATGCAAAAGGTCTGGCCAAGCCAGGGCTTTGCCCGTTTCAGCCGCCCCCCGGTCATCGAATTCTCGCCTGTGTCAATCAGCGTGATGCGCCAGGGTTCGGCGACCGAGCCGTGAAAAGTGATCTCGCCCGTCCGCGCATCGACCGTCATATCCGAGCTGTGCATGACGTAATTGGCGAAATATTCCTTGATCATATGGCCGCGATAGCCAAGGCAGATCACGAAATCGGTAATGCCGTGATGGGCATAGATCTTCATGATATGCCACAATATCGGGCGGCTGCCGATCTCGATCATCGGCTTGGGTTTCAGATGGCTCTCTTCGGAGATCCGGGTGCCAAAGCCCCCTGCCAGGATAACAGCCTGCATGTCCACCCTCATATCCATCGCCCGCTATGTACAATATCGCGGGCGCGGATGACAACCTCCGGCGCAGGCAGGGACTGTGTCGGCGGCGGTCCTCAGCTTTTCCGGGGGGAGGCCCCGGTCATTCGATTGGTAAGCCCGGCGGCGGATATGCGATAGCGTGGACTGGCCAGACCGGATGGGGCGGCCAGGATGGCAGGAGAGGGTCTGATGGGCGCAGTACAAAGACAGGGCATGGCGGCGCTGATCACCCTGATGAGCCTTGCGCTCGCCGCAGGGCTGGCGCTCTGGCTGCCCTGGGGGATCGCCGGGACCGCCGGTCTGGGCGCGTTTTGCATCCTGATGTGGGCCAGTGGCGCAGTGCCGGAACATCTCACCGGGCTGATCTTCTTCGCGGTGGCGATCCTGAGCGGGCTGGCGGTGCCCGAAGTGGTGCTGGGGGATTTTCCTCCTCGACCTTCTGGCTGTTGTTCGGGGGGATGGTGATGGCGGCCTCGATCCGCTTTACCGGGCTCGGGCGGCGACTGGCGCCGCTTCTCGGGCGGCTGACGGGGCAGAGCCTTGGCGGCATCGTGGCGACGATCGTTGCGGTGGGGTGGTGCTGTCTTTCGTGCTGCCCTCGTCGATGGGGCGGATCGCGCTGTTGTTGCCGGTGGTGGCGGCGCTGGCGGATCACCTCGGATATGCGCAGGGGCGACCGGGGCGGATGGCCATGCTGATGGCGGCCACGTTTGGCGCCTGCCTGCCTGCCTATGCGATCCTGCCCGCCAATCTGCCGAACATGATCCTTGCGGGCAGTGCCGAAAGCCTCTGGCAATATCACATCGGCTATTTCGATTATTTCTGGCTGCATTTTCCGGTTCTGGGCGCGCTGAAGGCGGTGCTGCTGGTGGTGGTGATCCTGCGCCTCTATCCCGATCAGCCACCCGGGCGTCCGGAGCGGCATGAGGCGCCATCGGCCATGAGCCGGGCCGAGATCGCGCTTCTGGTGATCATCCTTGCGATGCTGGGCCTGTGGCTGACCGATGCGCTGCATCACATCTCGCCGGGCTGGATCGCGCTGGCGGGGCGGTGATCTGTCTCTGGCCGGGCGCCGGGCTGACCGGGCCGAAATGCCTGAATGAAGAGATCGGCTACGGCACCCTGTTCTTTGTCGCGGCGATCATGGGGCTCGGGGCGGTGATTGCGACCAGTGGGCTGGGCGAATGGATCGTCGGTCAGGCATCCGGGCTGATCGGGCTCGCGCCGGGGCAGCCGCTGCGCAGCACCCTGGCGCTTGGCGCGATCGCGACGCTGGTGGCGCTGGTGACCAATCAGCCCGGCGTGCCACTGGTCATGACCCCGGGCGCCGGCCATCTGGCAGAGGTGACCGGTCTGCCGCTGGCCACGGTGCTGATGACCCAGGCACTTGCGTTTTCCAATGTGATGCTGCCGTTTCAGGCGCCGCCTTTGATCATGGCCGCCCAGACCGGCAATCTGCCGATGCGCGAGATGACCCGGATCTGCCTGATCCTCTTCGGGCTGACGCTTCTGGTGCTGACGCCGCTTGATCTGGTCTGGTGGTGGTGTCTCGGCATGTTTCCGCTATCGTAACCACGATGGATATCCATGAGCTGCGCAGTTTTATCGCGGTGGCGGCGGTGGGCAGTATCACCCGCGCCTCGGAACAGCTTTGTCTGAGCCAGCCGGCGGTCAGCGCCCATATCAAAGCATTGGAGGAGGAGCTGGGCCTCGTGCTCTTCCGGCGCAATCCGCGTGGGATGGGGCTGACCGATGACGGTGCCCGGCTGCTGTCCGGGGCCGAAGCAATCCTGGCGGCGCATCGCGACTTCCTCGCCTGTGCGCAGCTTTTGCGCGGGCGGCTGTCCGGCCCGCTGCGGATCGCGGGGGGCGGCAATTCTGACCCGGAACCGCCAGGCCTTCTGGTTAGCGCGCTTTCTGCCCGCCATCCGGAAATCGCGGTGACCCTGGTACAGGCGAGCAGCGGTGAGGTGATCCGCGGGCTGCGGGAGGGCAATTTTGACGCAGGGTTCTTCAATGCGCCCGCGCCGGACGGTGCCGGGAGGATCTGAGTGATCTGACGCAGCGGGTGGTGGGGCGGTTCAGCATCTGGCTTGCCGCGCCGAAAGGCATGGTGGCGGATCCGTCCGATCCCGACTGGCAGGCCCTGGCAGAACAGACCTGGATCCTGCCCTCCGAGCGCCCGAGCTGTTGTGGCCTGGCTGGCGAGGCGCTGTTCCTGCGCCACCAGTTCCGTCCGCGCCAGGTGATCGGGATCGACCGCGAGGCCGCAACCCGCAGCCTGATCGCAAGCGGGGCCGGTCCCGGCTTTCTCCATGACAGGGCGGCGTTTGCCGCGCGCGACAATGGCGAGCTGGAGCTGATCTGCCAGGCCGGGCAGGGCGGTGATGTGGTTTTCGCAACCCTCGCCAGTCGGGCGGAAGAGCCGCTGATTGCTGCCACAGGCGCAATCGCAGATGATCTCTGGCCGTGATCGCGCAGCAGCCAGAGCCCAAAACAGATAACAAATGAAAAAGGCCGGGACATGATCCCGGCCTTTTTCATAGTCACTACGCTTTGAGGCCGGGCGCTCAGAGGCTGCGCTGGATCTCTTCGCGTTCGAAGATCTCGATCACGTCGCCCTGACGGATATCCTCGTAGCGTTCAAACGCCATACCGCATTCGGTGCCGGACTGGACCTCTTTGACCTCGTCCTTGTGGCGCTTCAGCGTTTTCAGCGTGCCTTCATGGATCACCACATTGTCACGCAGCAGGCGCACGCCAGCCGAACGGCGGGCAATGCCTTCGGTGACCAGACAGCCTGCGACATTGCCGGTGCCGGTGATGCGGAAGACCTCGAGGATCTTCGCATAGCCGATGAAATGCTCGCGGATCTCGGCCTTGAGCATGCCCGAAGCCGCCTGTTTCATATCATCCAGCAGATCATAGATGATCGAATAATAGCGGATCTCGACGCTCTTTTGCTGCGCCGAAGCGCGGGCGGTCGCGTTGGGACGCACGTTGAAGGCAAGGATCGGCGCGCCCGAAGCATCGGCCAGGCCCACATCCGAATCGGTGATAGCCCCGACACCGTAATGCAGGATCCGGATCCGGACCTCGTCATTGCCAACCTTTTCCAGCGCCTGGACAATGGCCTCAGCCGAGCCCTGGACGTCTGCCTTCACGATCACCGGCAGCACGGCCACATCCTTGTCAGCCTTGGCTTTCGCCATCAGCTGTTCCAGCGTGGTTGCAGCACCGGCAGCCGCACGTTTGTCCTTGGTCGCTTTCTCGCGGTAATCGGCGATCTCGCGGGCCTGGGCCTCGGATGCCACCACGTCAAGCGTGTCACCAGCCGAAGGCGTCCCATCTAGGCCAAGAACCTCGACCGGAACCGAAGGACCGGCTTCAAGCACGGTCTCGCCCTTGTCATTCACAAGCGCGCGGACCTTACCCCATTTCTCGCCGACGACGAAGATATCGCCCTTCTTCAGCGTGCCGTTCTGCACGAGAACCGTCGCCACCGGGCCGCGGCCCACATCCAGCTTGGCCTCGACCACGGCCGCACGGGCGGCCCGGTTCGGGTTGGCTTTCAGGTCAAGCACTTCGGCCTGGATCGCGATGGCTTCCAGCAGGTCGTCAATGCCCTGGCCGGTATGGGCCGAGACCTCGACATCCTGCACGTCGCCCGACATCGCCTCGACGACGATCTCGTGCTGCAGAAGATCGGTGCGCACCTTGGTCGGATTGGCCGAAGGTTTGTCGATTTTGTTGATCGCCACGATGATCGGGACGCCCGCCGCTTTCGCGTGGGAAATCGCCTCGACCGTCTGCGGCATAACCGCGTCATCCGCCGCGACCACCAGCACCACGATATCCGTCACCTGGGCGCCACGGGCGCGCATCGAGGTGAAGGCCGCGTGGCCGGGCGTGTCGAGGAAGGTGATCAGCTGGCCGTTCGGGGCTTTCACCTGATAGGCGCCGATATGCTGGGTGATGCCGCCGGCTTCACCCGTGGCCACAGTAGCCTTGCGGATCTTGTCCAGGAGCGAGGTCTTGCCGTGGTCGACATGGCCCATGATCGTCACAACCGGCGAGCGGGTGATCAGGTCATCGGCTTTGTCCACAACGGTGTCGATCGACTGTTCAACGTCAGCATCCGAGACGCGGACAGCACGGTGGCCGAATTCCCCGATCACCAGTTCAGCCGTATCGGCATCAATGGATTGGTTCATCGTGACCATCATGCCCATTTTCATCAGCGATTTGACGACATCGGCGGCACGTTCGGCCATCCGGTTCGCCAGTTCGCTGATCACAATGGTCTCAGGCAACTGCACATCGCGGGCCTGCTTCTCGGGCTTCGAGAAGCCCATTGCCTTCTGGCGGGCCTTTTCCTGCTTGCGCTTCATCGCAGCAAGGCTGCGCTGACGTCCGCCTTCTTCATTGGTCGCAGCCGAGAGTGTCAGCTTGCCGGCACGGCGGTCGCCTTCGCCGCGACGTGCGGCGCCGCGATCGGTGTCGCGATTCTCACGCTCGCGCTCGGTCTTGCGCGGCGTGGTGGCCGGGCGCGGGCCGGTGGCGTCGGTTGCACCGGGGCGCGGACGGCTCTGGCCGGCGCCGCGATCTGCGGGTACGCCCGGATCGGCTTCGGCTGCGGTCTTTGCAGGCGCTTCGGGGGCTGCGGGCTGACGACGCTGCGTGCCAAGCACATCAGCCTTACGGGCTGCGGCTTTGGCCTTAGCCTCTTCCTCGGCCTCGCGCTTGACGCGCTCTTCCTCTTCGGCTTTCGCCCGGAGAGCGGCCTCGCGCTGGCGATCCTCGCGCTCTTTCGCCTCGATTTCCTCGCGGCGGCGCTGGCGTTCCTCTTCGCGTTCTTTTTCCTCGGCAGCCCGTCTGGCTGCATCTTCCTGCTCGCGTGCTTTGGCACTGCGCAGAGCGTCGAGGCGGCGCTGCATTTCAGCATCAGAGATGCCTGCGGGCCGTTTCGACGGGTCGCCCAGATGCGACGCGCCGGCCCCGCCGGCAGCCGTACCGGGCTTTGCCTGGGCAGGCACCACAACGCGCTTGCGTTTGGTCTCTACGACCACCGCATGGGTGCGTCCGTGCGAGAAGCTTTGCTTCACCGAACCGGAACGTGGGCCACCACCGCCAAGCCCGAGGGGTTTTTTGCCGTCAGTATCGCTCATACGTCTTACATATCCTTCCCGGCGGATATCCCGCCGACATGCTCTGCGTCCGGTTCGCCCGATGGCGCCCTGAAGCCGGAGAGCCTTGCCGCTTCCTCTACTATGCGTGGACTGAGTCCACCAGCGGCAAGCGCCGCGTGTATTGCACGTTCACGACCGAATGCCAAACCCAATTCCCCGGCAGAAAGCCAGGAAATCAGGGTGTTTTTGCCTTCGGGGGGCGCAGCTTGCTTTTGCCGCGTTCCGATCCGTCTTCTGCCTGGATCAGGACACGCGCGGTCCCCTTCACCAGCCACTCTTTCACCTTCTCATATCCGGTGACCGCATCGCCGGATTTGCGGGCCAGCGAGATCAGTTCGATCACCCGTCTTGTCAGCAGATCATGGACCGTATCTGCCAGGTCTTCCGGAGCCATCACAGGGGCGCGCGCCGCCCGGGCGAAGAGCCCCTTCTTCGCGGCTTTCGTCACCAGATCCCGGTCGGCCGAGACCCAGATCCCCCGGCCGGGCAGGCGTTCCAGAATATCCGGAACGATTTGCCCGTCAGGTCCGACGACGAAACGGACGAGGCCGGTTTTCGACCCCGTCTCGCCGGAAGCGATACATTTGCGCTCCGGCTCGTCCCTTGATTTATCCCGGCCACCGCGCGTCATCGCGGAAACTCCCGAGGCCTGAGATCAGGCCCCGGTCTCCTCTTCGCCGGTTTCATCTTCTTCGGTCTCTTCTGCCTCTGCCGGCATCATTTCGGTCGGGTCGACCCAACCCAGCATGACGCGCGCGGTCATGACCAGGTTCTGTGCATCATCAAGCGACACGCCGAATTTCTCGAGCAGGCCGTCGTCTTTCTTGCGCTGGCCGTTTTCCGTGGTCCAGCCGCCGGCCAGTTCCCAGTCGGCGCAGGTTGCGAAATCTTCCAGCGTCTTCACGCCGTCTTTACCCAGCACTTCCAGCATCTGGGGAGTGAGGCCCTCGAATTCAATGAGGCTTTCCTCGACACCCATCGCGCGGGCGGCTTCCAGAGACTTTTTCGCCTGCTCTTCCAGGTAGTCGCGGGCGCGGGCCTGCAATTCGTCTGCGGTGCCTTCGTCAAAGCCGTCGATGGACAAAAGCTCGTCCTGGTCGACATAGGCGACTTCTTCGAGATTGGTGAAGCCTTCGGCCACCAAGAGCTGCGCCATCATCTCGTCCACGTCCAGCGTCTCCATGAAGAGCGCGGTGCGGGCGGCGAATTCAGCCTGGCGGCGGGTCGATTCTTCGGCTTCGGTCAGGATATCGATGTCCAGAGCCGTCAGCTGCGAGGCCAGACGCACGTTCTGACCGCGACGGCCGATGGCGAGCGAGAGCTGCTCGTCCGGTACCACGACCTCGATCTTGCCGCCTTCATCGTCGAAGACAACCTTGGAGACCTGGGCCGGTTGCAGCGCGTTCACGAGGAAGGTCGCCTGGTCCTGGTTCCACGGAATGATGTCGATCTTCTCGCCCTGCAGCTCGTTCACCACGGCCTGGACGCGGCTGCCGCGCATACCGACGCAGGCGCCGACCGGATCGATCGAGTTGTCATAGGAAATCACTGCGATCTTGGCGCGCGAGCCGGGGTCACGGGCCACGGCCTTGATCTCGATGATGCCGTCATAGATTTCCGGCACTTCCATCTTGAAGAGCTCGGCCATGAATTGCGGGTCGGTGCGCGACAGGAACACCTGCGGGCCACGGACTTCGCGGCGCACGTCTTTGATATAGCAGCGGATGCGGTCGCCGATGCGATACGCTTCGCGGCCGATCTTTTCGTTGCGGCGCAGGATGCCCTCGCCACGGCCGATATCGACGATGACATTGCCATATTCTTCGCGTTTGACTGCGCCGTTGATGATGGTGCCCTTGCGATCCTTGAATTCGTCGAACTGACGATCACGCTCAGCCTCGCGAACGCGCTGCAGGATCACCTGTTTCGCCGATTGCGCGGCGATGCGGCCCAGATCGACCGGGGGCACTTCGTCAACGATCTCGTCGCCGATGGCCGGGTCTTTCAGGTAGTCTTTCGCCTGTTTGACAGTCAGCTGGGCGTGGTAGTTCTCAACCGCATCATCCTCGACCACGGTGCGCACGCGGGTGAAGCTTGCGCGGCCCGTCTTGCGATCGATGGCGACACGGATGTCCATATCGGCGCCGTAACGCGATTTCGCCGCACGGGCGAGGCTGTCTTCCATCGCCTGGATCACCAGATCCGGGTCAATCATCTTCTCGCGCGCAACGGCCTCTGCGGTCTGCAAAAGCTCAAGCTGGTTGGCCGAGGTAATCGCCATTTGGGTCTCTCCCGCTCTCGTGTCAGGTTCTGGAAGTCAGTATTCGGTAGCGTCAGTGTTTCGTCTCGGGCGTGTCGGAAATGTCTTCCTCTTCGCCTTCGACTTCTTCGATCTCGTCAAAACCGCCCTCTTCGGGCAGTGCGACTTTGCGCTGGCGCAGCATCTCGGCGATCAGCTCATCCGTCAGGACCAGTTTCGCATCCGCCAGCCAGTCGAATTGCAGCCCGATGATCACAAGCTGACCGTGCTGTTCGATCTCGATCAGGATCTCGCCATCCTCGACGCCTTTCAGCTCGCCCTTAAAGCGGCGCTGGCCTTCGATCAGCTCGGTCGTCTCGATCCGCGCTTCCCAGCCGGCCCAGGCTTCGAAATCCTTCTCCCGGGTCAGCGGGCGGTCGATGCCGGGCGAGGAGACCTCGAGCACGTAATTCTCTTCGATCGGGTCTTCGACGTCGAAAACCGCCGACACCGCAGTCGAGATTTTCGAGCAATCTTCGACGCCGATGCCGCCCTCGGGCCTGTCGGCCATGATCTGGAGGGTGCGCTGGACCCTGCCCTGGCCGCCCATCAGACGGATGCGCACCAGTTCATAGCCGAGCCCCTCGATCACCGGAGTGGCGATTTCGGCGAGGCGGCGGTCAATGGCGGTTTTTGCGATCAGGTCGGACATGGCGGGCTCGGATATGCCTTTCGGGCGAAGGGTCTGGTGCGGTAACGGCAGGGCGGGGCGCGAAACAAAAAAGCGGGCTCAGCGGCCCGCTCATCTTTTCGGTAGCCCCGGGTTTGGACCCCGGCGCAGCTGTTGGAGCCTTATATAGGGCCAGTGACGTTTTCATGCAAGCGCTCAGTGGTCCGGCCACCGGTGGTGGCGGCGTCAGGGAGGCTCCGGCCAGCAAAACCAGGGCCTTAGCTGTCAGGACTGCGACGCGGCACCGGGGCGGTGGTCGCGAATCGGTGTGCCAGGCAGCCGGCTGCGCCGGGCAACAGAGGGGAACAGTTTGGGATAAGCCTGCCACAACACGCTAAATCTGTGGTTCTCCGGTTGCTCTTGGCCAGGAATTTGCGATACTTGACCGGTTGGCGGAGGGTGATGTTTTGCGTAGCTTTTTTCCAGGACTCCCAGGGCGCCGGCTGGCGCGCGTCACGCTGATTGCGGGGGGCATTTCCTGTTTCGCGCTGGAGCCCGGCCAGGCGCTGGACGGGGTCGCGTTTGACGTGGTGGGCGCGGATAAAGACCTTACCAGAACCCTGCGGCAATCGTCGCTTCTGGTGGCGCAGGTCTCTGAAAAGCAGACCGAGGCCGAAGATCTGTTTACCGCCGCGCGGGCCGATTACGGCCGCATCCTTGCCGCGCTTTACGCCGAGGGCTATTATTCGGCGGTGATCCGCATCACCATCGACGGGCGCGAAGCCGCGAATATCCCGCCGCTGGATGCGCCCTCCTCGGTCGGTGCGGTCAGCGTCTGGGTCGATCCCGGCCCGCGTTTCGAGTTTTCCGATACAGTAATCGACCCGCTGGCCAGCGATACGGTCCTGCCCGAGGAATTCGCCCGCGGCGAGGTCGCCCGCGCCGGGGTGATTGAAGAGGCGGTCTCGGCCTCGATCCTGCAATGGCGCGAGCGCAGCCATGCGAAAGCAAAGGTCGAGCGTGAGGATGTTACCGCCGATCACCGCAATAACACACTTTCGGCGCGGATCGGGATCCTGCCCGGCCCGTCGCTGCGGTTCGGCACGGTGACCGTCAAAGGCGCCGAACGGATGCGGGTGCAGCGCATCCTCAAAATCGCGGGCCTGCGCGAGGGGGAGAAATTCAGCCAGACCGAGCTGGACCGCGCCGCCAACCGGCTGCGGCGGTCAGGCGTTTTCTCGGCTGTGACGCTGACCGAGGGAGAGACACTGCAAAATGGCGGTCTCCTGCCCATCGAGATCTCGGTCACTGAACAGAAGACGCGGCGCTATTCCATCGGGGCTGAGCTGTCTTCGGTCGACGGGGTCGCGCTGACCGGCAACTGGATGCATCGCAATCTGCTGGGCGGCGGTGAGCGGCTCAAGGTCGAGGGCGCGATCAGCAATATCGGCTCGGGCGACAGCGGGGTGGATTACGAACTGGGCGTCACCATCGACCGCCCCGCCACGCTGACCCCGGACACCACGGCCGGGCTTCTGGCAAAGGTCGGCCATCTTGACGAGGTGGATTACTACGCCGATTACGCCGAATTCGGCCTGACCTTCACACAGTATTTCTCGGAACAGGTGACGTTCCGGGGCGGGCTTTCCTTCGAATATGTGCAGGGTGCGGATCCGACCGGCGATTTCCGCTACCGCAATCTCGCGCTGCCGCTGGGCGTGACCTGGGACCGCCGCGACAGCAGCACGGATGCGCGCAAGGGCTTTTATATCGATGCGACCGCCAAGCCGTTTTACGGGCTTGGCACCACCGGTTCGGGCGCGCGGCTGACCGCAGATATGCGCGGCTATCGCAGCTTTGCCGATAAGAAATACACCATCGCGGCGCGGATCCAGGGCGGTGCGATCGTCGGCAGCGAGCTCTTGGAAACGCCGCGCGATGATCTGTTCTTCTCGGGCGGCGGCGGTACGGTACGCGGCCAGCCCTATCGCTCGCTCGGGATCGACACGCCGGACGGCTCCGGCGGCACCTATCTGATCGGCGGCACCGAATTCGCCGCCGCCTCGATAGAGCTGCGCGCGCGGTTTGGCGAAAGCTGGGGAGGCGTGGCTTTCGTGGATGCCGGCTATGTCGGCGCCGATGGCGACAGCGAATCCCATGCCGGCGCCGGTCTTGGTGTACGCTATGAGACGGGCTTTGGCCCGATCCGCTTTGACGTGGCGGCTCCGGTCAGCGGCAAGACCGGGGACGGCGTGCAGATTTACATCGGTCTGGGGCAGGCATTCTGATGCGCTATATTCCTCTGATTCTCCCGGTTGTTGCGCTTACCGTGCTGCCGGGCGCCCCTATCCATGCGCAGGACAGCGCCGCTGATGATCGCGGCTGGCTGACTGCCATGCTGGAAGACAGCCTTTCGGGGGCCGGGCGCAAGGTGACGATCACCGGTTTCGCCGGCGCCTTGTCCTCGCGCGCGACGATCCAGAAACTGACCATCGCCGATGATCAGGGCGTCTGGCTGACCATCGACAATGCCGCCCTTGACTGGAGCCGCACCGCGCTTTTGTCGGGCGAGGTGATCGTCAACGAGCTTTCCGCCAGCTCGATCGTGCTGGACCGTATTCCGGCGGGCGATCCGGACGCGGTCGCCCCCGAGGCGGGGACGTTTGATTTCTCGCTGCCGGATCTGCCGGTCTCGATTGATATCGGCAAGGTCCAGGCCAACAGTATCGTGCTTGGGGAAAGCGTGCTCGGCCAGCAGCTGACCGGCACGCTGGCGGCGGAACTGCACCTTGCGGGCGGCGCCGGTACTGCCGATGTACTGATCGAACGTACCGATGACGGGCCCGAGGCGAAGATCGCGCTGAAAGGCAGCTATTCGAACGAGACGAAACAGCTGGCGCTTGATCTGGATGCGCGCGAAGGCGCGGGCGGGCTGGTCGCCACTGCGCTGGATCTTCCGGGCAAACCCGCCGCCGGGCTGAGCGTCAAAGGTCAGGGCACATTCGACGATTTCGCCGCCGATTTCCGGCTGGAAAGCGATGGCGAGGAACGTCTGGCCGGGCCGGTTACGGTGAAAACCATCGAGGCGGGCACCGGGTTCGAGGCGCGTCTGACCGGCAATCCGGCGCCTTTGTTCCTGCCGGAATATGCCGAATTCCTCGGCGACAGCCTGTCGCTTGATGTGGCCGGCACCAGCCTTAGCAGCGGCGAGCTGGATCTGGGCGAGGTCACGCTGAAAGCGCGCTCGCTGAACCTTGATGGCAAGCTGAAGCTTGATGCCGGCAAGATGCCGACCCTGATTAACCTGACCGGCACCTTGGCCAGCCCCGATGGCACCGCGGTGCTACTGCCGATCTCTGGCCCGGTGCCGACACGGGTGCAGGATGCGGCACTCGGGCTGCAATTCGATGCAGCGCAGGGCTCCGGCTGGACCATGCAGCTGAGCATGACCGGGCTTGACCGTGCTGACCTTTCGCTGGCCCGGGCCGGACTGATTGGCGGCGGCACGCTGGACCGACAGGACGGCAAGCCCGGGATCGAAGGAACGCTGATGTTCGACGCCGAAGGCATCGGGCGGCTTGACCCCGCGCTGATCACGGCGATCGGCCCGAAAGTCACCGGTCGCACCAGCTTCAGATGGCGCGAGGGCGACCAGTCGTTCAGCCTGCCGGAAATCTCCCTCAACGGCAGTGATTACGGGCTGACCGGCACTGTCGATATTGCCGGGATCGGCGAAGCGCTTTTGACCAGGCTTGATATGGTGGTGAAAGCCGGGGATCTGGGGCGCTTTTCGGGGCTGGCCGGGCGCCCGCTTGCCGGTGTGGCCGAAGTCGGGCTGAAAGGCACGGTGACGCCGCTGACCGGGGCGTTTGATCTTGATCTGAACGTGCTGGGCGAGGGGCTGAAATCCGGCATTGCTGAGGCCGACCGGCTGCTCGCGGGGCGTTCGGTCATCACAGCCTCGGCTCTGCGCGATATCACGGGCACCACGCTGCGCAGCTTCTCGGCCCAGGCGGCATCACTGAATGTCAGCGGCTCCGGCAAGCTGACCAGCCAGGGCGCTGATATCAAAGCCGATATCGACTGGAGCAACCTCGCCGATATCGGGGCGAATTATGGCGGCGGGCTGAAGGTCAGCGGCACGTTCACCGGTGATGCGGCCAATGGAACCGCAAGTTTCAGCGGCGAAAGCCAGGGGCTGCGCATCGGCCAGGCCGAGGTCGACCGGCTGATCTCGGGGCGCTCGGATATCAGGGCGACGGTGGCGCTGGTCGGCGGCGCGCCGATCCTGCGGGCGCTGAACCTCACCTCTCCCCATGTCACCGCCGAGGTGACGGGCGAGGGGGATCAGGGCGCGATGCGGGTCTCGGGGCGGCTGAGCGATCTTGGGCTGCTGGTCGCGGAATTCCCCGGGCCGGTGACGCTTTCGGGGCGGCTGACCCCGGCGGGGGGCGCGGATTTCGACAGCGATCTGCGGGTCCAGGGGCCGGCGGGGATCGATGCGCGGCTTACCGGTCGTATCGGCCCGGTGCCGGATCTGACCGTCACCGGCAGCGGCGAGGCAGGGGTGGCCAATCCCTTCACCGATCCGATCACTGTCGCGGGGCGGCTGGGTTATGACATCCGCCTTCAGGGCGGCTGGGGTGTGACGAATGCCGCCGGTCGGGTGACGCTCTCGAATGGTCAGCTGGCCGTGCCTGCGCGGGGGATCTCTTTCGAGCGGATGGCGGCGACGGCGGATCTCTCGGGTGGTACGGTGCGGCTTGCGCTGACGACTGATGTGACGCGGGGCGGGCGGATACGGGTCGACGGACCGCTGGCGCTGGCCGCGCCATTCAACGCCGATCTGACCATCCAGGCCGACCGGGTCCATTTGCGCGATGCCGAGCTTTACGACACTACCATTGATGCGGCGCTGGCACTGAGCGGGCCACTGATGGGCGCGGCGCGGCTTTCGGGCACGGTGCAGATCGGCGAGACCGAGTTGCGCGTGCCCTCGACCGGCTTTGCTTCGGCGGCCGATATGGAGAAGATCCGCCATGTCGGGGATTCGAGCGCGGTGCGGGCCACCCGCGACCGGGCGGGACTGGGGGCCGTACCGCCGGGCGGTGCTGCGGCAGAGGCCGGCTCTGGCATGCCGCCCTGTGCGCTGGACCTGGTGATCCAGGCGCCGAACCGGATTTTCGTGCGCGGACGCGGGCTTGATGCCGAACTGGGCGGGCAGCTGCGCGTTGGTGGCACGCTGAACAATATCGTGCCCGCCGGCAGTTTCGACCTGATCCGGGGCCGTCTCGATATCCTCGGCAAACGCCTCGTGCTGGATGTCGCGTCGCTGACGATGGAAGGCAGCCTCGTGCCCTATATCAATTTCCAGGCGAGCAACGTTTCGGATGAGGTGACCAGCACCGTGACTGTCTCGGGCCCGGCCAATGACCCGGAAGTGACCTTCTCTTCTGACCCGGAGAAGCCACAGGAAGAGGTTCTTGCCTGGCTTCTGTTCGGGCGTGGGCTGGATACGATCTCGGCCTTCCAGGCAGCGCAGCTGGCCAATGCGGTGGCCACGCTGGCGGGCCGCGGTGGCGAGGGGATCGTCAATAAACTGCGGCGCGGCTTTGGTTTTGACGATCTGGATGTCTCGACCTCGGCGGACGGGAATACATCGGTCAGCGCCGGGAAATATATCTCAGAGAAAGTCTATACCGAGGTCGGCGTTGATCAGTCCGGCAATACGCGGGTCAACCTCAACCTGAGCCTGAAGCCCGGTGTCACGGTCAAGGGCAGGGTCGACAGCGATGGCAGCAGCGGCATCGGTATCTTCATGGAGCGCGATTACTGAGGCCAGTCAGGCCGGCACTGAGGGGCCAGCACGGGCAGGCCAGTGAAAACGGAAAAGGGCCACCCTGGCGGGTGGCCCTTTTTCTGTCCGGCCTCACTGCGATATACCGCACAGCTGAAGGAGAGGAGGCAAAAAAAAGAGCCAGCCCGAAGGCTGACCCTTTTAAGTTTCTGCGCGAGTTATGCGCAGTTGGCTCAGCTGTCGCTGCCGCAAGCAACGGCGCAGAGAACCGCAGCACCGATCAGCAGCGGGACGAGAACGCCACCGGTGCTCGAGGTGCGCTCGGTAACAACTACCGGTTCAACGTCGTCAACGACGACAACCGGGCCACCAGCGAAAGCAGCCGAGCCCACGAGGGACAGTGCGACTGCAGCAGTCATGACTTTCTTCATCGGAAACCTCCAGAACGACTCCACCTTCCGGATAGCATTTTTCTGCTCAGGACAAAAGCTAATCTCACGCGCTGAGCGGAAACTGTGGCAGCGGTGCAATGAATTCGCCCTGCGGATGCAGAGATCCGCCAATCCTGTCGGACTTAACCCTGAAAATGATGCTTTTTAAGGCCGAAAGCGCGAAATTTGAGGGGGCGCTGGCAATCGTCGCGTGGCCAGGCCGGAGGGCGGTGGCGTTTGGTCAACAAAAGCGGCGGAATCACGCCTGGGATTGCGGGTGTTTCCGACTGCAGGAGGCCGGAAGATATACCGCAGTGCCCGAAAGCCTGTGACGCGCCGGATAAAAGAAAAGGTGCTGCGGGCGAGGCAGCGGAGATTCCCTGCCCCCTTCGCTTTCTTGCCCGCGCGCGGTCAGTCGACCACGCGTTCGAATTCGATCTGACCGATACCCGGGCTGACCCATTCGCGCGATTTGCGGACCTTGCCGCCTTCCAGCCAGTAATGATTGGTGAGGCGCCCGCCTTCGCGTTCACAGGTCTCGCTGATCTTGCGGGTGCTGTGGCCGCGCCCGTAGATCGTCACCGTCTCGGACCCGTCGGTGGTGGTGACGCAATTGTAATCGCGCCGTCCGGTCTGGTCATCGGCATCCATATAGAAATACGACCGCCGGTAAGCGCCGCCCGAGGCGATCTGGCCGGCCTGGGGGGCAGCAGAGGACATCAGATCAGCGCCAAGCCCCCGGGTCTCGATCAGGATATCCCCACGGAACGAGAACAGCATCCCGTCCGCCGAGAACCATTGTGTCACATCGCCACGACGGTCGCGGATGGTGAGGAACGTCTCGATCCCGCGCGAGGGGACGCGCAGTTTCATCACCGGCCCGCCCGATTTCTCGATCGCGGCGCGGCTGACATTGCCGATCGGTGCCAGCTGGCCACCGGCCTCGCCGCCCGTCAGGTCGCTGACCCCGGGGATGAGCTTTTCCAGCTTGCCGCAGCCCGCGAGCGTGGCGAGCAGCGCCAGCGCGCCGGTGGTGGTTTTCAGCGCCATACGCGGCTCCATTGGTCATCGACCCGGTCAGAGTGATAATCGCGGATCGTGTCATAGAGCCTGCCCTCGACATCGACACGCGCGCCGCCGTCGCGTTGCAGCGGGCGGATGGTCTGGCTGATTTCCTGGCGGGACGGGTTGCTGAGCATCCAGTTCATCGGGATGGTGATGCGGATCCCCTTGTCGAACCGCCCCTCGCCAACCTCTGCCGCGCTGGCATCGGTCAGGGTGGCAAAAGCGCCCACTTTCCAGCCATTGGCGAATTCGCGGTCCAGCGTCAGCGTTGCGCCGACATCGCCCGCAAGATAGCGCCCGACATCTAGCTGGCCGAGATAGCCATTGCCGAAATCGTAATAGGCCGAAAGGTAGCCGGTCGCGATGGCATAGTCATAGTCGCCAAAGCCCAGCATGCCGTCGGTGTCACGCTGCTTGGTGTAATTCACCTCGACCCCAAGGGCGAGCGGGCTGTCGGCGGGCTTCCAGAGCACCTCACCCGAGACGCCGCCATGCATCCGTTCCAGATAACCGACGGTGACGCGGCTGTAGAAATTCGGGGCAGGGTGGGCGTACCAGGCCAGCGTCGCGCGTTCGAACGCGAAATCGGAATCCTCGTTATATTTGCGCGTGTCCGAGCGAACATGGGGCAGGGTGCCGCCTTTGGGGACCAGATGGGCTTTCTCGGAATTGCCGGCGATCTTTTGATAGATGGTGCCCGAGGCCACCCAGCCAGGGGCGAAATCATAGCTGGCCGAGGCGCGGATACCGATATCGCCATGCGCCGGCGACGTCACGCGGAAGCCCGGCAGGATGCGCCAGCGGAGTTTCTGATACATGTCCTCTTCGGCGCCTGCGCCACCGGGATCATCTCGCCTGCATCGGCCCAGGTGACACGGTCCCGCAGGGTCGCGGCATTGTTGGGCGTATGCTCCAGCCGTTCAAGATCCGAACGGCGGATGGTGACTTTCGACACGCCCATGCCTTTGACGACCGGCACGATCTCAAAGGTCTCGACCGAGGCCGGCATCACAGCGGCAAGGGCGCGGGCGGTGCGGCCTATCGCCTGGGCCGGGGCGTCAAGCTTGTCATTGCGGATGCGGATCTGCACGCGATCAGCGGTATAGGCGAAATCCTCGATCCGGATTCCGTCCTTTTCCAGATAGCGGTTCAGGTTCTTGCGCAACACACCATTGGCATCGGCCTGCGTCACCCAGCCGCCGTCATAAGCATCCGGGTTCGAGGCACGCGACGGGCGGGTGATCACCGGGATCGGCCCTGACCCCAGCACGCCGATGGTGCCGGGGCGGTTTTTCGGATCCATCACCAAATGGAAGGAAAGCCCGAATTCCGACCCGTAAAGCGAATAGGCGCCGATGCGGACATTGTCGCCCCAAGCGTATTCGACGCCGATATTATAGGGGTTCTTGCGCTCGAACACTTTCCGGTCGCCGGATTCCAGATTGTAATTGTCGCTGGAATACTCGGCCTTCAGCGTCCATTTGTCGTTGATCTTATATTCAAGGCCGCCAAAGAGTGCGGCCGGGCCGCGAAACCAGTTATCGGCGTTCAGCTCAGAGCCGAGGCCGGTGGCGGAATCCCAGGTGTCGCGCACGCCGCCGAACGGATTGCCAAAGGACTGGTAGCTGCCAAAACGCCCCCAGCCGATGCCGGCGGTCACCTTCAGCCTGTCGTTGAAGGTTTTGGTCGCGACAAGATATTCGGCAGAATTAAAGCCTGTCCCCAGAAAATCCTGCAACCCGAGGGTGACAGCGGGCATCCATGTGCCCTCTTCCGCGAGGCGGAAGCGCAGATCGAAGCTGCGGTCATTATAGGTCGAATAATCATTCGGGTCGGGCAGAACATCGTTCCACTTGCCGGTCGCCTGCAGCCGGAAACTTGCGGCCATCCAGGAGGTGATCTGGAAGCTGAGTGTTGCGCGAGACACCGCGCCAAATTTCGAAACAGAGAGATTGAAGGTGCCATCCGGCATAGCATCGCCCGAGGGCATATCAATAAGGCCGGGCACGCCGCTGAAGCTCAGCGTCGGTTTCATCTCTGCCTTCGACTCTCGCACAAAGGGAAACGTCATCACCGATGCACAAACCGTCGCAAGCAGCAGGCTACGTGTCTTGCTTGCCAAAACTGACCCTCCGTTCGCCCCATCTATGCGAAAGCCTGCACCGAACGGCAAGCCCTGCTGTGCGCAGCTGCCCACAGATTGGCAGGAACCGCGTCACTGCGACATCACTGCCGCGTTGAGATCCCGCCCGGCTTCGCCAGTGCCGCAGGCGACGCTGATCGCCAGTTCACGGGCTTCCGCGGCATCGCCTGTGGCGGCAATCCGGCCAAGCCTTTGCAGCAGAAGCGGAATTTCCAGCCGGGTCTCGTCTTCTTCACTCGCGCGCAGGATCTTGGGATGCGGCGTGCGCAACAGGCCGTCGCCGATCAGCAATTCCTCATGCAGTTTTTCGCCAGGACGCAGCCCGATGACGGTGATTTCAATATCGCCGGTCGGGTTGTTCTCATCGCGTAAGGTATAGCCCGCCGCTTCGATCAGCTGGGTCGCGAGGTCGCGGATCCGGACCGGCTTGCCCATGTCCAGCACGAAGACATTGGCGCGCCCGCGTGTCGAGGCATCCTCGAACGAGCCCGCCAGCAGGACGAGCCGGGTCGCCTCGGAGATCGTCATGAAATAGCGGGTGACGTCTTCATGGGTCAGGGTGACCGGCCCGCCATGCGCGATCTGGTCTTTGAAGAGCGGAATGACCGAGCCCGAGGACCCCAGCACGTTTCCGAACCGCACGATTGAGAAATGTGTGCCCGGGTGGCGATGCGCCATATCCTGGATCACCAGTTCCGCCAGCCGTTTGGAGGCGCCCATCACATTCGTGGGCCTGACCGCCTTATCTGTCGAAACCAGCAAAAAGCGCTGCACCCCCGCCTCGACACAGGCATCGGCCAGCGCCCTGGTGCCCAGCACATTGTTTACCAGACCCGAAATCGGATTGGCCTCGACCAGCGGGACATGTTTATAGGCGGCGGCATGGAGCACCACCTCGACGCCGTTTTCATGGATGGTGCGGCGCAGGGTACGGGCATCCGTGACCGATCCCAGCACCGGTTCGATATGGATATCCTGCGCGCCGGGCATCGCGGCGAGTTCGCGCTCGATGGTGTAAAGCGCCAGTTCGGACATCTCGAACAGAACCAGCCGCGCCGGTCCGCAGGACATAAGCTGGCGGCACAGCTCGGACCCGACAGACCCCCCGGCGCCCGAGACCAGGACCGAGCGGCCGTAATAGGCGTCCGATCCGTCCGGCAGGCCGACATCAAGCCGGTCGCGGTTCAGAAAATGCCCCGGCGAAACCGATTTCAGCGTATCGACGCGCATCTCGGCACCGGCGAGCTGCTCGAACGAGGGCAGCACCTGCACCTCCAGCCCAAGCGCCTGCATCTGCCGCACGATCCGCATCTGTTTTGGTGCCGACAGCGACGGGATCGCCAGGATCACCCGGTTGATCTCATGATTGCGGGCAATATCGGAAATCCACTCGGGCGAGAGGATGCGCAGCCCGGCAATGCGCTGGCTGGACAGGTTCGTGTCATCATCAAGGAAGGCGACAACGCGGATCGTCTCATGCGCTTTCAGGGCCGAAGCGAGACGCAGCCCCGTGGTGCCGGCACCATAGATCAGAACCCGTACCGGCACTTTGTTATAGCGCAGCGCCGAGAGGTAAAGCTGCAGCAATACCACCCGCGAGCCAATGGCGGACAGAAACAGGATCAGCGCAAAGGCCAGCGTCCCGACCACCGGGAAATAGAGCCCCGGCAGGCTGGTGACGAAAAAGGCGCCGGTCGCCACCACTGCCGCATAGGGGAAGATCCCGATGGTGCCGAAGGTCTCATAGCTTTTCAGCTTGACCCGCAGCAGCCCGAAGGCGACCGAGGCAAAGCCGCCAAACACCGCCAGCAGCGGAAAGACCAGCCCCAGCCGCGAGAGCTGCTCGCTGGGCCAGAGTGTATTATACGTGAAAATGCAGGCCAGCAAAAAGCTGAATGGGGCCAGCGAGACATCGAGCAGCCAGATGGCCAGTTGCTTGTGCTGCCTGGTCAGAGATTGGGAGATCCAGAACAGCGTCTTGCGAAAAGATGTCATTGTCAGAAAGATCACCAAGTAACTGAACACAGAATGAGCATATGCCACCCACAGGGCAAGCGTAACATGCTGCGCAGCCTGTCGGCGGCATTTACCGGCCTATTTCCGCCGTAAAACCTGCCCGATCGTGCGGCCGAGTATGACAATATCGTAACAAAGGCTGCGCTTCGTGCGGTAGATCAGGTCGAGATGCGCCTTTCTGGGCACACAGCGCCGGCGGTAAACCTCGTCGGTCTCAGATGCGTCACGGCATTGCGCAAGCAGCCATGCCTCGTGGCGATGGAAGTGCAGCGTGGCGAGGCCGGTGAGACCGGGGCGGCATTGCAGCACCTCGCGGTAAAGATCGGGGAAGGCCTCGGTATATTGCCGCAAGGGCGGGCGCGGGCCGACAATGCTCATATCACCTTTGAGGATGTTCCAGATCTGCGGGATCTCATCAAGCCGGTAGCGGCGCAGGATGCGGCCCTCGCGGGTGATGCGCGCGCTTTTATCGCCGCCCGAAACGCCGGTATCGGCACGGTCCACCGTCATGGTGCGAAATTTCCACAGCCGGAACGGCTGGTCGGGTGTCTTCATCCGCTCGGCACGGTAGAAGACCGGCCGGCCGGAACGGATCAGGATCCAGATCGCGATGATCAGCGCCGGCACAGCCAGCAGAAAGGCTGCCATCAGCGCGAGAACAAGGTCAAAGAGGCGTTTGCCGGGGGTCATGGTTTATGGCTCCGGCAGGGCGCGCAGCGCCTGGATTTCCGCGATGATCTGTGCGGGCGTGGCAGAAGGCAGCGGCAGCAGCGCGGCAAGCGCGGCATTGTCCTGGGTTGCGACCGGCACCACCTTTGGATTGGGTGCGGCCCAGCCCCATGCGAGGTCTGACGCACGCAGGAGATCGGCCATGCCCAAAGGTGGCGCCTGCACGATATTCAGCACGGGCGGCAGGGCTTCGCCCGCCGCAATCCGCCCCAGCAGCGCGGCCAGTGCCTGGGCGAAGGTGAGGGGGCCGATCCAGGACCGCAATGGCCCGCCCGGCGCATCTGCAACCGGGTCGAGGCGAATGTCCTGCCCGGGCGCGCGCGGGGCCAAAAGTGCATCGGCCCCGGCCAGATTGCCAAGCCGCAGGATGGTCAGCGGCAGGCCCGATGCCACAAGCAGACGCTCGGCCTCCAGCTTGGCCGCACCATAGGGGCCCGGCGGCGCAGGCGGGTCGCTTTCGCGGGCCGGCACCGGCCCCGGCGCATAGACGGCCGCAGTTGAGAGACAGACCAGATGGCGGACATGATTTTGGCGACAGGCCTCCAGCACCGGCGGGATCAGACCCGGATTGGAACCCGGATCCCTCGCGCCGGTCGTGCCGGCCAGATGCAAAAGGATCGCATCCCGCCGCCAGGCCGGTGCAGGGCCGGCGCCGATATCCCAGCGGATGCCGGGCGTCTCCTGCCGCGAAGACCACAGAAACCGCAGCGCCGGCGGTGGCGCGGCCGTCCAGACCCGTTTCAGGATCGAGCCAACCCGGCCTGCCGCGCCGGTTACAATAACAGTGGTCTCTGACAGAGTTGCCCCCAGGTTTTTGCGCCGCATTCCCGCCAAATCGTCCCGGCCAATGTCACAGGCAATTGACCGCAGCCGACCAGAGCTTATGGTCCCGGGGGTCGAACTGTCCATATATGGGGATATGCGGACAGGCACGACACCGGAATTCCAGGGCTGCCGCCGGAGATTTGTATGCGTTCCTCGTCTGTCGTCAGGCTGCTTGTCGCAGCCACTGTCTCTGTGTCACTTGCCGGCTGCACCGCGCCGAGAGGGGCGGGGAAGGCGAGCGAGATCCTGCGCGGCGCTGATGCCGAAGACGCCGATTTCCAGGTGGTGCATGTGTCGCGCGATACGGTGGGGAGGGTTTCGGGCTGGCCCGGCCTGGGCGGGGGCGCCGCCACCTCGGGCTGGCTGACGAAAAAGCGTGGGCCTTCGGGCAATACTATCCAGGCCGGCGACAAGGTCGATCTGACGATCTGGGAGACCGGGATGTGACGCTCCTGTCGCAGCCGGGACAGAAACTCGTGGCGCTGCCGGGGCTTACCGTCTCGCCCGATGGGTCGATCTACCTGCCCTTCGCCGACAAGGTCTATATTGGCAATATGACCCCCGACCAGGCGCGCGAGGCGGTACAGAAAAAAATCGAAACGATCATGCCCTCGTCGCAGGTGCTGGTCGCGCATCAGCCGGGGCATAAATCGACCGTCGATCTGGTCTCAGGCGTCAATGCGCCTGGCAGCTATCCGATGCCCTCGCGGGACTTTACCGTACTGGGCCTGCTTGCCATGGGAGGCGGCATCCCGGCCGCGATGAAGAACCCCTATGTGCGGCTGATGCGCGACGGCAAGCTCTACGGCATCTCTGCCGACCGGCTGCTGAAAGACCCGGCGCAGGACACCACGCTGCGTGGCGGCGACAAGGTCTATGTCGAATCGGATGAACGCTATTTCATCGCGCTGGGCGCTTCGGGCGCCGAATCGCAGGTGCCCTTCCCGCAAGAACGGGTGACCGCACTGGAGGCTCTGTCGCTGACCGGCGGGCTGAACGATGCGCGTGCGGATGCCAAATCGGTGCTGGTCCTGCGCAACTATCCGGCGACTGCGCTGCGTGCGGCGAGCAGCGCGGCAGGCGTGGGCCCGGACAAGCAACGCGTGATCTTTGCCATCGACCTGACCTCGGCAGACGGGCTGTTCTCGGCCGGACAGTTCTACATCCAGAACAAGGATGTGGTTGTGGTGGCAGAAAGCCCGATCGGCTCGGCGGCTTCCATCATCGGCCTTGCGGCGGGTGTGATGGGCATCGGACGCGCGGCCCAGGCGATTTCGAACAACTGATTGCGGGGCTGAGGCGGCGGGAGGGCCTTCAGCCCTCCTGTTCCAGCCTTGCCCGCATCTCACGCAGGACCGGCAGGACGGCGCGCACCCGGTCCTGGCCAAGCGCCTCGACCACTTCGGCAATCATCGGCGTCACTGCCTGGACGGCGGCATCGCGGGCGGCGCGTCCGGCGGGGCTGATCGCCACGAATTTCCGGCGTGCGTCATCCCAGTCGGGGCGGATATGGATATGCCCGGCCCATTCCAGCCGCGACAGTGTGTTGGTCATCGCGCCCCGCGTGACATGGAACGCGCGCGCAAGCTGCGCGGGGCTGCGTTCATCCTGCACCCGCGCGAGGTGGTTCAGCACCGAGAACTGCGACAGTTCCATGCCCTTTGGCAGTGCTTTCGAAATGCGGTTGCGCGCAAGCTGATCGGTCATGAACAATTCGCCAAACAGCGCGACGGCAATGTCTTCGGTGCGGTCCTGGCTCATAGGGGCGTATCCGGCCCGCTGAAATCGCGGTCATGGCTCAGCGCCGGAACCCGGCCCCGCGCCCGCGCGATCTGGGAAAGGTCGAGATCGGCCAGGGTGACGCCCGGCTCGGTCCCGCCATCGGCGATCACCTCGCCCCAGGGCGCGATGGCAAGCGAATGGCCCCAGGTGCGCCGCCCGCGGCCATGCGCCTCGCGGTGAAAACCGGTCTGGGCAGGGGCGAGGACGAAACAGCCATTTTCAATGGCGCGGGCGCGCAGCAGGGTCTCCCAATGCGCGCGTCCGGTGGTGTCGTTGAAGGCCGCCGGCACGGTCAGGATCTCTGCGCCGCCTTTCGCGAGGTGGCGGAAAAGATGCGGGAAGCGGAGGTCGTAGCAGACCGCCATGCCGACCTTACCAAAGGGTGTTTCCGCCACCACCGCGCGGTCGCCGGGCCGATAGCCTGCGCTCTCGCGGTAGATCTCGGTTTCCGAGACATTGACGTCGAACATATGAATTTTGTCGTACCGCGCGAGGATGCCGCCATCCGGCCCGATCAGAAAGGAGCGATTCGCGAATCGTCCATCTGCATCGCGGGTCAACAGCCCCAGCGAACCGATCAGCAGATGCTTCCCCGCCGCCGCTGCTGCCTCGCGCAGGGCGCTGAGCGTGGGGTCGTCGTCCTCATGGTGATAAACACTGCGTTGGTGATCGCGCGATGAGGACAGGCAATTGGTCATCTCGGGCGTCAGGATGAAATCCGCACCCGAGGCCACCGCGGTGCGAAACATACCCTGGACCGAGGCGAGATTCTCGGCCGGGTCGTCTGTCACATTCAGCTGGATCAGAGCCGCGCGCATCAGCCGGCCAGCAAGGCGTCAAGCCTGCCCTCATGCTCCAGCGCATGCAGATCGTCCGAGCCACCGACATGGGTCTGGCCGATGAAAATCTGCGGCACCGTCCGCCGCCCGCCGGCACGGTTGGTCATGGCGATCCGCAGATCCGGGTCGCGGCTGACGTCAATCTCGGCGAAGGCCACGCCCTTTTTCGTCAGAAGCCGCTTTGCCGCGAGGCAATAGGGGCAGGTGGGGGTGGTGTAGATCTCGACTTTACGCATGGCTCGTCCCTTATTCCGGATGGAACTATAGGGATTTAACCATTGCGTGCAACGCGTGCGAGGGCGAGAACGGATACCGGCCCTGCGCCTGCTGCATGACAGGCGGCGGTCGCTGCGGAAAATGTCGCCCCCGAGGTCATCACATCATCGACCAGCAGCACCGGGCGGCCCCGGATCCGGGCGGCCTGGCGCGGCGAAATGCGAAATGCCCCGTCAAGCGCGGCAAAGCGCGCCTCGCGCGAGCGGCCCTCCTGGCTGCCTGTGGCGCGCGGGCGGGTCAACAGATCGGGAAAGTGATCAAGCCCGGTCAGCCGGGCCAGTTCATGCGACAACAGGGCAGCCTGGTTGTATTGCCGCCGAAAGAGCCGCCAGCGGTGCAACGGGCACGGGGGCGATCACCATGCCTTCGGCCAGCAGGGGCCGTGCCGCGCGCGCAAGCCACTCGCCCATGGGGCGCGCCAGATCCAGCCGGTCGCCATGTTTCAGCGCCAGCACAAGGCTGCGCCCGGTCGCCCTGTAGAGCATCGCCGCGCGCCCGGCCGCCCAGGGGCGGGGGGCGGCATGGCATTCCTCGCAAAGGTGATCCCCGCCGCCAGCTGCCCCGGAGGCATCCGGATCTGCGGGCACCTCCAGGCCGCAGGTGCTGCAGCAGGCGCCGGTGATAAACGGCGTGTCACGCCAGCAGCCGCCGCAAAGCCCGAAATCCGACGAGACCAGCCCGCCGCAGGCAATGCATTGCGGCGGAAATACCGCGCGGATCAGCCCGAGCCCCAGTGTCTTCGCAAGCAAAGAAGGCCGACCGGACGGCGCCCCAATCACCTTATCTTCGCTTGCATCTTTGCCTGCGCCCCCTATTTTCCGCCATCATGTCCGCACCTGTCCTGACCGATCGCCACGCCCTTTCGCTGCACCGCCGTCGCGCGGTTGCCTCGCCTGATCCGGCCTTTTTCCTGCTTGAAGAGGCTGCCGATGAGATCAAGGAAAGGCTGCTTTCGGTTAACAGGAGGTTTACGGCGCCGGTTCTGATCAGCGGTTTTCCGGATTTCTGGGCCGGGGCGCTGCCGGATCTGCCGCAATCCCCGGATCTGCCGCTGCTTGACCTGGCCCCTGGCAGCCAGGATGCCGTAATCCACGCGATGAGCCTGCATTGGGCGGATGACCCGGTCGGGCAGATGGTGCAGGGGTTTCGCGCCCTGAAACCCGACGGGTTGTTCCTCGCCCTTTTGTTCGGCGGACAAACGCTGCACGAGCTGCGCGCCTGTCTCGCCGAGGCCGAGGCCGAAATCAGCGGCGGTCTCTCGCCCCGGATCCTGCCGATGGCCGAGATCCGCGATCTGGGCGCGCTGTTGCAACGAGCCGGATTCGCACTGCCGGTGGCAGACAGTTTCACCCGCAAAGTGGCCTATCGCGACATTTTTCATCTGATGTCGGATCTGCGCGCCATGGGCGAGACCAATGCGCTGGCAGCCCGGTTGCGCCGCCCGACATCGCGCGCGCTGTTTCTAAGGGCTGGCGAGATCTATCGGCAAAATTTCCCGGCAGCCGGCGACCGGATCGAGGCTACATTCGAGGTGATCTGCCTGACCGGATGGACCCCGCATGAAAGCCAGCAAAAGCCGCTGCGCCCCGGATCAGCACGCGCGCGGCTGGCGGATGCGCTTCGTGCGACGGAACACCGCTTGCCGTGATGCGGCCTGGCGCTTGACCCCACAGGTCAAGCCTGTATCCCGGACCCGCAACCAGCAGAGGGAGCGACAGGCATGACTGACGCGAGAATCAGCGCGGCGAACGGGCTCCCCGAAGGGCATCCGGTGACGGGCAGCAAGAAGATCGGCGTGCTGATCGCCAATCTCGGCACGCCTGACGGCTATGATTACTGGTCGATGCGCCGCTATCTGAACGAATTCCTGTCAGACAAGCGGGTGATCGATATCCCGGACTGGAAATGGCAGCCGCTGTTGCAGGCGGTGATCCTGTCGAAACGCCCCTTCACCTCAGGCGCGAATTACAAGCTGATCTGGAACGAAGACCTGAACGAATCGCCTCTGATGACGATCACCAAGGCGCAGACGGCTGCGCTTGCGGCGTCGCTGAAGGCGCAGTTCGGCGACCGGGTCGAGGTCGATTTCTGCATGCGTTACGGCAAGCCCTCGACAGAGGAAAAGCTGAAAGCGCTGATCGCAAAAGGGTGCACGAAGATCGCCTTCCTGCCGCTTTACCCGCAATATGCGGGGGCAACGGTGGCGACGGCGAATGACCAGCTCTTCCGCGCGCTGATGCAGGAAAAGCGCCAGCCCTCGGTCCGGATCGTTCCGGAATATTACGACAACCCGGCCTATATCACGGCACTGGCGGGGTCGGTCACCCGCGCCTATGCGGCGCTGGATCACCGTCCCGATCTGCTGGTCGCAAGCTATCACGGCATGCCGAAACGCTATGTCGAAGAGGGTGACCCCTATTTCTGCCAATGCCGCAAGACCTCGCGCCTGTTGCGCGAGGCGCTCGGCTGGGACGAGGCAGAGCTGCATACGTCTTTCCAGTCGGTCTTTGGCACCGAGGAATGGCTGCGCCCCTATACGGTCGAATATGTGGCCGAGCTGGCGAAACAGGGAAGGAAGCGGATCGCAGTGATCGCACCGGCCTTTTCGGCCGATTGCATCGAGACGCTGGAAGAGATCCAGGGCGAGATTCAGGAGGCCTTCCTGCATGCCGGGGGCGAGCGCTTCACCTATATTCCCTGCCTCAATGACGACCCGGCCCATATCGAGGCCCTGACCGGCATCATCGCGGCTAATCTGGCTGGCTGGGTCTGAGCAGGCGTCAGACGGTTCCCTGGCGGCTCTGCGGGATGATTCTCTTGGTTAATCCCGCGGGCCTAATCGCCCCGGAGGTGCTCAGCCTTGTGTCCGATCGAGGCATCTGCCGCCCGGATCTGACACAGGCATAAGGCATACGCATCAAGGCATAGACACAAATGAAAAGGGACGGCAGAAGCTCTGCCGTCCCTTTCCATGAATTGCTTCAGTGATCAGCTTGCGGCAGCTGCTGCGATCACAACGAGCACCAGCAGCGGAACAAGGATGCCGCCCGAGGACGACGTCGTTTGCTTCACGACTTCCGGCTCCATATGGGGTTCAACAACACCACCTGCGAAAGCCGACGAAGCGGCAACCGAGAGAGCAGCGGCAAGCGCGATTTTTTTCATCTTAGAATCTCCAGTTACAGCATGCCGTGGTATTGCAGAGGTCACGACATGCACCCAAGTGTCCTCGTAACCGTTTGTTAATCAGGAGCCCCTGGAAAATGCAATTCGCTGTAAGCGGGTGCTGTATGTAGGGCTAAAGTGTCGTCAAATTAGCAACACTTGTGTGCCAATTTGCGCCATATCGTAAAGTTCCTGCACGTGTTCATTATACATGCCGATGCAGCCATTGGACGATTTCCGCCCGATCTTGCGCGTGTCATGCGTGCCGTGGATCCGGTAATAGGTCCAGCTCAGATACATTGCGCGGGTTCCAAGCGGATTGTCCGCAGCACCGCCTTCGACCACATCCGGCCATTCCGGATTGCGCTCTTTCATCGAGGGCGTCGGACGCCAGGACGGATTGACGACCTTTTGCACCACTTCGGTCCGGCCGAGACGGGTCAGATCATCCGAGAGCGGCACCGAAGTCGGGTAAAGCCGGTAGACCGACTGGTCCTCCGACCAGAAGTGAAGCGCCCGCGAGGTGATATCGACGAGAATCGCCCCTTTGCGGGTGTTGTCGAAATAGCCCCGCCAGTCCAGCATCCGGAAGCTGGAGGCATTGTTGCGCGGAGTATCCTGGGCCATTGCCGGCGTCAGCCCGGTGCCGAAAGTGGCGGCTCCGAAGGCAGAGGCGCCCAGAGCGGCGGCCCCCAACGCGGCGGCATTGCCAAGCACCCTGCGGCGATTCAGGTGGTCAGCGGACATCTCGTTACTCCTGCAATGGGTATTTTTGTGCGGAACCTAGTATTTTCCGGCGTCATGCGCAAATCAAACGGTTGTAACTTCGGTGCATGGCGGCGCCCTGCGCTGTTCAAAGGCGCGAAAGCGGGCCGGGGCGATGTCGGCGCCGCCGTTGGGCATGGCCCCGGGGGCCGCCCGTCGCCTGCGTTATGCGTAGCATTTGCGCCCGCGCCGCAGAACGGATAAAAGGGGGCAAAACACCGAAACGGGCAGTAGTTGGTGAGAGCATGAACAGACGAGCATTCCTGGCCCTGGGGCCGGCACTTCTGCTGGCGGCATGTGTGGGGGCGGGAACCGAACCGGTGCAGCTTGGTGCGGATGGCAAACCGCTGCCGCGCATCTATCGCATCACCCCGGCCATTGCCGAACAGATCCCTTATCGCTTCCTCGACAGCGTCAATACGATGCGCCGGGCAAAGGGCGCACAGCCTCTGGCCTTCAGCGCGGCGCTGAATGCGGCGGCAGAGACCCATTCGCGCGATATGTCGGTGCAGAACCGCCCCTGGCATTTCGGCTCTGACGGCTCTTCGCCGCTGACGCGGGTGCAGCGTGCGGGCTATAACGGGCGGCTTTTGGGCGAGAATATCTCTGAGACCTATCAGACCGAGCTTGAGACGCTTTCGGTCTGGATGGCGGCCAAGGACCAGCGCGATGTGATTCTCGATCCGAATGCGCGCGAGGCGGGCTTCGCCTGGTATCAGGAAGAGGGCGGCAAGATCTGGTGGACCCTGGTCACCGGCGGCTGATCCGGAATCGGAGACCCATTCAAAGCAAAACGGGCGGCCCGCACAGGTCGCCCGTTTTGTTTAGGGTACTGGTTATGAGGCGAGAATTCAGGGCAGAATGTGGATCGGCGTGCCCAGGTTGACCATAGAATAGACCTCTTCGATCTGATCATCGGTCACGGCGATACAGCCTTCGGTCCAGTCCCGCACCGAGACTTTGTTGCGCGGCCCGCCATGGATGAAGATCTCACCGCCAGGCTTTTTATTCTGCAAAAGCGCGAATTCCTTGTCGATGACATTGGGGTAATTCACGTAAAGCGACAGGTGATAGCGCGAATTCGGGTTCTTGAAGGTCATGTAATAGGTGCCTTCGGGCGTCTTGCCGTCCCCTTCGAACTGCTTGTGGCCGACCGGTGCGAAACCTAGGCCCACATCATATTTCTTCAGCACTTTTTCATTGTGCAGAAGATACATGATTCGGTCGGTCTTCTTGATGACGACCGAAGTGACCTCCGGGCCCTTATAGGTCCGGAATTTGGTATCCTTCTTGCCACAGGCTGCCAGCGTCACCGCAAGCGCCAGGATAATAAGAAGTCTGAATGCCCGCATGGAGTGTTTCCGCTCGCCTGTTTTTTTACCGGATAGCGGAATCACCTTACTGAGGCCAGCATTCCCGTCGCCATCCGGTCTCACGGATGCGTTATTTTCAACGCGAAAAGCGGGCGGCCAGTTCGATATGAACCGACCAGCGGAACTGGTCGACGACCTGAACATGGTCGAGCTGGTAGCCCGCCGCGATCAGGATCTTTGCATCGCGCGCGAAGGTGACGGGGTTGCAGGACACCATCGCGATCACCGGCACCTCTGATGCGGCAAGCCGCTGACATTGCGCCTCGGCTCCGGCACGGGGCGGGTCGATCACCACCGCGTCAAAGCCCTTCAGTTCATCGGTCTCAAGCGGGCGGCGGAAGAGGTCGCGCGTCTCGGTGGTGATTTTCTTCAGCCCCGGCGTGTTGCGCGCGGCTTTTTCAAGCGCACCCGTGAGGGCAGGGTGGCCCTCGACCGCATGAATCGCAGCCTCTGCCGCCAGCGGCAGGGCGAAAGTGCCAAGCCCGCAGAACAGATCCGCGATGCGCTTCGCGCCCCCGACGGCGGTTTTCACCGCGCTGACCAGTGCCGCCTCACCCTGGAATGTCGCCTGCAAAAAGGCGCCGGGGGGGAATTCGACCCGCGCCGTGCCCAGCCGGATCACCGGGGCCTCGCGTTGCGAGATGATGTCTTTGTCCCAGGTCAGCCGCGCGATGGAGAACCGCTCGGCAATCCGCGCAAGCTCCATCTGGGCCGGGCCATCCAGTACCTTGCCGCCGGTCACAACCACATCCGGCCCCGCGAGGCTTTGCGTTACCTGAAGCTGGATCTCGGATGTGCGCGAGCCCCCGAACTGCACCAGCGCCTCCAGCGCGGGCAGGGTGGCCATCAGGTCGGGATGCAGCAGTTTGCAGCCCGGAACCGGGATGATCAGCTCCTGGCCCTTGACGTGAAACCCAAGCTGCACACCGCCTTTGGTGCGCCGCCCCGACAGGGTTGCGCGCCGCCGTGTGGCCGGTGGCGAGGTCACAACCCCGGGCAAAAGCGGCGCCTCGATCCCCTGCAGGCGCAGCGACTGGGCAACCACATCGCGTTTCCAGCCGGCGACGAAATCGTCCGAGGCATGTTGCAGCTGACAGCCACCGCAGCTTTTCGCATGCGGACAGGGCGGTTTTACACGCGCAGGCGAGGGCGTCACGATTCGCGCGCCGGTCAGACGGTCGCCCTGCAATATGCCTTCGACCTCTTCGCCGGGCAGCATCCCGGCAACAAACACCGCACCATCCGGGCCAGACGCAATCGCGTCGCCCAGATGCCCCAGCCGGTCAATGACCAGCCGAACCGTTTCACCCATTCGCTTCTTCCTGTTCGGTGACGATGAAGCCGCCCGACTGGCGTTTCCAGTACCGCGCGTAGCGCCCGTCCTGTGCCAGCAGCGCCTCATGGCTGCCTTCTTCGACAATCTCGCCTTTTTCCATCACGATGATGCGATCCATCGCCGCGATGGTCGAAAGCCGGTGCGCGATGGCAAGCACGGTCTTGCCCTGCATCACCCGTTCCAGCGCCTCCTGGATCGAAGCCTCGACCTCGCTGTCGAGCGCCGAGGTCGCCTCGTCCAGCACCAGAATCGGTGCGTTTTTCAGGAAGGCCCGCGCCAGAGCGATGCGCTGCCGCTGGCCGCCGGAAAGCTTGACGCCGCGCTCGCCAAGGAAGGCGTCATAGCCCTGGCGCCCCTGGTGATCGACCATGGAGGAGACGAAGTCATGTGCCTCGGCGGCACGCGCCGCCGCTTCGATCTCGGCCTGGGAGGCTTCGGGATTGCCATAAGCGATATTGTCGCGGGCGGATCGGTTGAAGGTCGCGGTTTCCTGCGTGACCATGCCGATCTGACGGCGCAGGCTTTCCTGCGTCACGCCGCGCAGGTCATGGCCGTCAATGGTGACCGACCCTTTTTCCGGGTCGTAAAGCCGGAGCAGCAGCGAAACCAATGTCGATTTCCCCGCGCCCGAAGCGCCGACAATGCCGATCTTCTCGCCCGCCAGGATGGTCAGGCGGATGCCCCGCACCCCGCCCCGGCCTTTCTCATCGGTGCGGCCATAGGCAAAGGTCACGCCATTATAGCCGATCTCACCCCGGATCCTCGGCAGTTCGATCGCGCTTTCGGCATCGGCCAGCGCATGGGGGATCGAGAGCGTCTTCATCCCGTCCTCGACCTCGCCGACCGAGGTATAGATCCCCATCAGCGTGAAGGAGACCCAGCCCGACATCTGCGCGATCCTGAGCGCCACCGCGCCCGCCGCCGCGATATCCCCCGCCGTCGCCGCCCCGGCCTGCCATTGCAGCAGCGTGCCGCCAATCAGCATCACCGGCAGCACCCCCGCCAGCGTCATCAGCGCCAGCCGGAACCAGGTGGAGATCTCGCCATATTCCAGTGAGGCGTCGCGGAAATTCTCCATCGCCTTCAGCGCAACTTCATCCTCGAACCGGTGATGGGCGAACAGCTTGACGGTCTTGATATTGGTGATCGTGTCGACAACCTGACCCGAAACCATGGCACGGGTTGCCGCGCGGGCGGCCGAATTCTTGCGGATCCGCGGCAGGAAAAAGCGGATCATCAGCAGGTACGCGACCAGCCAGACCAGCAGGGCGACTGCAACGATGGGGTCAATTGCGATCAGGAAAATCGCTGAACCGATCACCGAGGCCAGCGCGAAACAGACGGTATTGATGATCTCGGATGCGGTATCGGTGACGGCGCGGGCCGCCTGCATCTGTTTGGTGGCAATGCGGCCGGCAAAGTCATTGTCGAAAAAGGTCACCGGCTGGCCAAGCGTCCAGCGATGCAGGCGCGACAGGACCAGGGGCATCACATTCGGCCCGATCACCACCGCGTTCGAGGCATTGCCAAGCCCGAAAGCCAGCGGCCTTACGATCAGGTAAAAGCCAAGAAAGCCCAGCAAAAGCCAGGCATGGGTGCTGAAAAAGGCCTCTGGCCCGGACGTGACCGCGGCATCGATCACCTGGCCGAGGATCATCGCGCTGACCACCTCGGTCACGCCGGTCAGCGCCGAGATCACACCCGCGACCACCATCCAGGGCCAGGCGCCGCGCAGGCACCAGCGCATGAAGGCGCCGAGCTGCTGCGGCGGCGGCCCATCCGCCGGGCGGAACGCGTCGATCCTTGCGCCGAGCCAGGCGAAAACGCTCATTGCGGCTGATCCTCAGACTGGGCTTCAAGACCGATAAAGCCGCCTGACTGGCGCGCCCAGAACCGGGCATAAAGCCCGTTCCGCGCCAGCAATTCGGCATGGCTGCCCTGTTCGGCCACGCGGCCATCATCCAGGACGACAATGCGGTCCATCTCGGCAATGGTGGAAAGCCGGTGCGCAATCGCGATCACGGTTTTCCCCTGCATCACGCCGTAAAGCGCGGCCTGGATCGCGGCTTCCGCCTCGCTGTCCAGCGCCGAAGTGGCCTCGTCGAGGATCAGGATCGGGGCGTCTTTCAGGATCACCCGCGCCAGGGCCACCCGCTGCCGCTGACCGCCCGAAAGCTTCACGCCACGCTCGCCGACATGGGCGTCATAGCCACGGCGCCCTGCAGGGTCTTCCAGCGTCAGGATGAACTCATGTGCATCGGCGCGTCTGGCGGCTGCGATCATCTCGTCTTCCGTCGCATCCGGCCGGCCATAAAGGATATTGTCGCGCACCGAACGGTGCATCAGCGAGCTGTCCTGCTGCACCATGCCGATCAGCCGGCGCAAGGAATCCTGGGTGACTTTCGTCACATCCTGGCCGTCGATCAGCACCTGGCCGCCTTCGGGGTCGTAGAACCTGAGGATCAGCTTCACCAGCGAGGATTTCCCCGCACCCGACCGCCCGACCACACCGATTTTCTCGCCCGGACGGATCACCAGGTCGATGCCCTGGATGCCGCCCGCCTCACGCCCGTAATGGTGGCGCAGACCTTTCAGCTCGATCAGCCCCTCGCGATAATCCAGCGGATTCGCGCCGGTCGCATCGGTCAGCTGAATGGGCTGGGTGATGGTCTGCATCCCCTCCTGCACCACGCCGAGAGCCTGAACGAGGCCGGAAAACGCCCACATGATCCAGAAGGTCATATTGTTCAGCCGCAGAACCAGCGCCGAAGCGGCGGCGACGGTTCCGGTCGAGGCATGACCCTGAACCCAGAGCCAGACTGCCCAGCCGATGATCGCGATGATCAGGAACCCGTTCAGAAGCGTCAGCGCGAGATCCATCCTGGTGATGATCCGCATTTCCTTCTGGAAGGTGGCACGGGCGTTTTCGATCGCCTCTTTCGCATAGAGGATTTCGCGGTCGTGATGGGCAAAGAGCTTGACGGAATGGATGTTGGAATAGGCATCGACCACCCGCGCGGTCACGGCGGAACGCGCATCCGAGCTTGCCATCGCGGCCGGGCCGGCGCGGCGGATCGTCCAGCGGACCAGCGCCATGTAAAGCGCGAACCACAGGACCAGCGGCACCAGAAGGCGCGGGTCGGCCTCGGCCAGCATAAGCCCGGCGCCGACCACCGTGACGGCGGCAAAGGCCACCGCGTCAAAGGTCTGGAACACCGCGTCACCTGCGGCGGGCGGTGTTTGCATGATGCGGTTGGCGATGCGGCCGGCAAAGTCGCTCTCGAACCAGCCGACCGGCTGGCGCAGGACATGGCGATGGGCGCGCCAGCGGATCATGGTGCCGAAATTCGGCAGGATCGTGTTGTGCAGAAGCGCCACGCTGCCGACCTGGATCATCGGGCGTATCACCAGGACCGCCAGCGCGATCAGCGCCACTTCCAGCCCGTGTGCGGCAAAAAAGGCGGCGGGGCCCGACGTCACCATTAGGTCAATCAGCCGCCCGAGATACCAGATCATCGCCACTTCAATGAAGGCCGAGGCCACCGACAGGGTGCCGGTGACCGCAAAGACCTTGCGGAAGGGGCGGATATAGTCCCTCAGCCAGGGCCAGAGCCTGCGCGGCGGGGTATCCGTTTCGGAATAGGCGGTATATGGGTCGACGAGACCCTCGAAAAAGCGAAACATTTCAGCACCCGGAATTGTCCCGGGTGTCTATACGGTTTTGCGGCAGAAGGAAACTGCGGCTCAGGGCAGAGCCAGCAGTGCGTCTCTGCCGAGGGTCAGATCCGAGGCGAGCCAGGCCTCTTTCAGCGCCGCCAGCCGCCGGCCAAGCGCGGGGCCGCTGTAATCCGTCATCAGATCCGCAGCGGTGACGGGGAAAGTGGCGGCGGCACCGCGCGCGACCGCGTCTTCCCAAGCCAGGGGCGGCGGGCTTTCGAGCAGCGCCGCGCGGGCGAGAATGGCATCGGTGGCGGTCTCTGTGCCGAGGATATGGCCCAGCCGGGCAGGGGCGCCGCCTTCCAGGGTGGCCTCGCGCAGGCGGGTGATTTCTGTGCTCTCGGCGCGTGAGAGGCGTAGTGTCTCGCCCAGGGTGTCGCCGCCCATGACCGCAAGGCGGCGGGTCCAGCGCGGGGTGCGGCCCGTCTCGAAATGGACCAGCAAGGCGACCTGGCGCGCATCGGCGCCGGGCAACGCGGCCGCCAGCACGCCCGCAGCCTGCATCGCCGCCAGCGCAGGTGCCGGATCGGGGGCGGCGAGGAGCTTTTTCAGCTCGGCCCCGACCCTTTCGCGCGACAGCGTGTCGACCCCGCCCGCCAGCGCCGCGCAGGCGCCGAGGCTGTCCGGGTCCGGGCCCTCATCCGGGTCGCCATACCAGGCGTAAAAACGGAAGAAGCGCAGGATGCGCAGGTAATCCTCGCGGATCCGCGCCTCTGCCGCGCCGACAAAGCGGATATGGCGGGCCAGCGCATCCGCGAGGCCGGTGCCCAAAGGGTCGGTCACGGTGCCATCTGCCCGGGCGTAGAGCGCGTTCATGGTGAAGTCGCGCCGCATGGCATCATCTTCGATCCGGTCGGCAAAAGCCACCACGGCGCGGCGGCCATCCGTTTCGACATCGCGCCGCCAGGTGGTGATCTCATAGGGCGCGTCACCGATGATCACGGTGACTGTGCCATGGTCGATCCCGGTCGGCACGACGCGAAGCCCTGCCGCGCGGGCGAGCCCGATCACCCGGTCGGGATGCGCATCGGTCGAGATATCGACATCGGCGACAGGCGCGCCGATCAGCGCATTCCTGACGCAGCCGCCCACCGCCAGGGCCTGATGGCCCGCGCTTTCCAACAGGCGAAAGACCTGCTGGCTTTCGGTGCGGGTGAGCCAGTCGCCGGTGATCTTCATGATGCAGTGGTTTTCATGACCCGTCCCGCCCGGCAGCGCGCCCGGCAAGGCCGCGCAGGATACGGGCGGTGGCACCCCAGATATACCAGGGCCCCCAGGGCACGGTGTAATAGCGTCGCCATTCACCGCGCCACATCCGCCGCTCGATCGAGTAACGCGGGATCGACAGAAGATGTGCCAGCGGCACGGTGAAAACCTCTGCGACCTCGCCGGCCTCGGGGCGCGGGGCAAACGGGGCCGCTATAAGCCCCAGAATCGGGGTGACCTGAAAGCCGGTCACCGTCTCATGGTCCGGCAGGCGGCCAAGGACCTCGACCGCGCCGGGGGCAAGGCCGGTTTCCTCCCATGCCTCGCGCAGGGCGGTGGCCTCGGGGCCTGCATCCCCTTCGTCGGTCTTGCCGCCCGGGAAGGCGATCTGGCCGGGATGGTGTTTCAGCTGCGAGGAGCGTTTCGTCAGCATCACCCGCGCGCCGCCCTGCATCAGCAGCACCGGGATCAGCACGGCGGCGGGGCGCAGTTTGCGCCCCTCGGGCAGGCGGATGCCGGGGTTCAGGTCGTAATCCGACGATGGCGGGGTGGCCCCTGGCAAAGCCAGGAGCTGCCGCAGCGTCTCGGGCGAAGGGTCAGCCGCCATTGCCGGTGGTGCTGGCCGCAGCTGTGCCCTCAAAACCGAGCGTTGCCGGGTCCATCTCGTAATGCGCGCCGCAGAACTGGCAATCGGCGGTGACCTTGCCTTCGGCTGTCGTCATATGGGCGATGTCTTTCTGGCTGTAGATCGAGAGCGTGTTGCGCACCTTATCTTCCGAGCACGAACAGCCGAACCGCAACGGCTGTGCGTCAAACACCCGGGGCTCTTCCTCGTGGAACAGCCGCACCAGCAGTTCCGTCGGCGCGACATTGGGGCCGATCAGCTCCAGCGTCTCGACCGTGTCGAGGAGGTGATTGGCGCGGTTCCAGTCTTCGGCCGGTGCGCCGGAAAGAATATCCGCATGGGTCAGCAGCCCGCTTTCGCCCGAGCCCTGCGCCGCGGCCACACCGCCGGTTTGCGGCATATGTTGCAGCATGATGCCGCCCGCGCGCCAGCCGGCCTCACGCCCCGGCTCGTGGCTTTTGCCAAAGCTCAGTGCGAAACGGGTCGGGATCTGTTCGGATTGCGCGAAATAGCTTTCGGCACAGGATCTCAGGCTGCCCCCGGCGATGGGGGTAAAGCCCTGATAGGGCAGCATCCCTTCCCCCTGGTCGAGCATGACCGCGAAATACCCGTCGCCGATCAGCGAGAAAGGATCATCGGTTTCCCAAACGCGCTCAGCATCATAGCTGGCATAGGCGCGGATGCGGGCGGGTTCGCCCTCGGCGGTCGGGCCGTAATAATCGGTGGCAATCAGCCGGGCCGCACCATTGCCCCGGATCTGCAGCGAGAGCTTCCAGCGCAGTTTGATCGTCTGCCCGATCAGCGCGGTCAGAAGCGCACATTCTGCCACCAGCGCCTCGATGGCGGGCGGGTATTTGTGTTGCGAAAGGACCTGGTCAAGCACCCCGTCCAGCCGCGCGACCCGGCCACGGATGCCGCTGAGGTCGAGCTGGAAGGGAAGGACCGTGTCATCCCATGCGATTTTGGAGCCGATCTGGATCCCGGTTGCCATAGATTTATCCTCGGGCGCGGAATTTGCGCATGTCTGAAGGGCTGAGACCCGGGCAGGGCCTGGGCTCTGCACGCGCACGCCATCAGCCTTGCCCATCAGGGCGGGCTCTGGCAAGGCTGGTGGCAGAACGGCACCCGGGCCGGGACTGGGTTCGACGGCCTATATAGGCGCGCCAGGGCGGGTGACCAAGGGGGGCCGTTTATGGGGCGCTGTATGGGGATGCGATGATCAGGCGGTATGGCGAGGCGGTGAAACCCGGGCAGCAGTATCGCCGGCGACCAGGGGTCTATGCGGTTCTGTGGCGCGGGGGCCGGATCCTGACCACCTTTCAGCAAAGTCCGGTGCCGGAGCTTCAGCTGCCGGGCGGCGGAATAGATCCGGGCGAGAACCCTCTGGCGGCATTGCATCGCGAGGTCTTTGAGGAGACCGGCTGGAAGATTGACGCGCCGCGCCGGATCGGGACCTATCGGCGGTTCACCTTCATGCCGGATTATGACTTCTGGGCCGAGAAGGTCTGCACGGTCTGGCTGGCGCGGCCGGTCCTGCGGCACGGGCCGCCAGGCGAGCCGGGCCATACGGCAGTCTGGCTGACCCCGGGAGAGGCGCTGGAGCGTTTGGGCAGCGAGGGTGACCGCGCCATGCTGGCACGAGTGCTGGCTGGCCGGTGACGGAAGCGGGGGGCATTTCCCTCCGCATCCCCGGTAGTATTTTGATCAGGAGGCAGGGGCGATCAGAGCCCGGCCTCATCCTCGGTCAGCAGGTCTTCCGCGACGAGACGACGGGCGAGGCCTTCCCAGCTTTCGACCTGATGGGTGCGCCAGCCGCGCCTGGCGGCGGCGGCGATATTGTCCGCGCGGTCATCGGCAAAGAGCAGCCGGTCGGGGGCAATGCCGCAATCCGCCTCGACATGCGCGTAGAGCGCGGGGTCTGGTTTCACCAGCCGCAGGCGGCCCGAGATATAGAGCCGGTCGAAATCGGCGAGGAAGCCGTAGCGCAGCAGGGCATGGTCCCAGGAACCGTCGCCGAAATTCGTCAAAGCAAAGACCGGGATGCCTTTTGCGCGCAAAGTGTCACGCAGCCGGATTGCTCCGGTGATCGGCGGCGAGGCGAGATCATGCCAGCGGTCATGCCACATCATGATCTCGGCCGCCCAGGCCGGATGGCGTGCAGCGAGATCCTCGATCGAGGCGCGGAACGGCGCGCCGGCGTCGACTTCGTCATTCACTTCCATCACGCCGGTCTCGGCAAAAAGCGCGCGGCGGCGGTCCTCGCCGATCTCGCGGTCATAGAAACCCTCGGGATCCCAGCGGAGCAGCACATTACCGATGTCGAAGATGACGGCTTCGGGTTTCACGTCTTTTTCCTTTTGCCGATGATCGCCTCACGCCAGACGATATAGATGCCCGAGCCGCAGATCAGCGCGATGCCGCCCCAGGAGGTGAGGTCGGGCCAGGTGCCAAAAATGGTGACGCCCCAGAAAATCGCCATCGGCATCCCGGTATAGTCGAAAGGGGCGAGGATGGCGGCTTCGGTGGTGCGATAGGCCTGAGCGACCATAAGCCCGCCGGTCACCACGCAGCAGCCGGTCAGCAAAAGCCAGGGGATATCGGCAAGCGGCGGCCAGATCCAGGGGCGCAACAGAAAGCTCCAGAGCTCATCGCCGGTGTCGAACCGGCCATCACCGCAGATAAGACCCATAAGCGATGACAGGATGATGAAACCCGAGATGACATAGAAAGAAAATGTCATCGCCGTCTCGGTTTCGCGCATTGATCGGGTCATCAGATTGCCGATCGCATAGAGCAGCGAAGACAGGAGCACGAGCAGGGCGGCGATCTGGATGACCCCGGCGCCGGGTCGCAGGATCAGGATGGTGCCGATCAGACCGAGGAATACCGCAAACCAGCGCCTTGGTCCGACACGTTCATGCAGCGCAAGGACGGAAAGCGCGGTCACCATCAGCGGGCTCGTATACGACACCGCCGCGGCATCGGCCATCGGCATCACCGCGAGGCCGGTGTAATAGACCGAGTTCGAGATCAGGATGACGAGAACGCGGATCAGGTGTCCCAGTGGCCTTCGGGTGCGCAGCTGCGCAAAGCCGCGCCCGGAGCGCGCGATCAGGAACAGCAGGACCGTCATCCCGATCAGCGAGCGGATCAGGATGATCTGATGCAGCGCATAGCCGCTGGACAGCTGCTTGATCGCCATATCATTGACCGAGTAAAGCGCGGTGCCTCCTGCGGCGAGCAGGATGCCGGTCAGAACCGGCGAGGGGCCGGATGGGCCGGCATGGTGTATGGGCTCAGACATGATGGCAGCAGGTTCAGCCTGCTTTTCCGCCGGCGTCTGTCCTGCCCGCGACATCGGCGCGGCGCATCACGCGATCCAGCGATTCCAGAAACCGGGAGCGGTCGGCTTTCGAGAAGGCGCGGCCACCCCCCTGGCGGAACGGATCGGCCGAGCGCAGGTCTGCCATCAGATCGCGGGTGGCCAGAACCGAGCCGATATTGCGCTCATGCAGCTCTTCCCCATTGGGTTTGACAACAAAAGCGCCGCCTTCGATCACGCGCGCGGCCAGCGGGATATCCGAGGTCACCACCACATCACCGCGCCCCGCGCGATCCGCGATCCAGCGATCGGCCTCGTCCAGGCCCTGACCGACATAGACCGACGAGACCAGTGGATTGGCCGAGGGCCGGATGCCGCCATTCGAAACGAGCACCATCGGCTGGCGCAGCCGGGTTGCAACCTGTTCGGCCTCGGCTTTCACCGGGCAGGCATCAGCGTCGATGTAAAGCGTCATCGGGCATTCCTGACATGCGTTGTCATCTCTGGCTGGTCGGGGAAGCCTCCGGCGGGGATATTTAAGGACAGATGAAACACGGATATTTTCATCTGTCTCTAAATATCCCGGGGGAGAGGCCCTGAAAGGGCCGAGGGGGCAGGGCCCCCTCTTTGTCTTCAGCCCCTCAGCGCGTCGACATGGAAGGAGATGTGATCTTCGATGAAGGAGGACACGAAGAAATAGCTGTGGTCATAGCCTTTCTGCATCCGGAAGGTGCCGCCCTGGCGGCGTTCGGTCATCGCGGCGGCAAGGGCTTCGGGTTTCAGGAGGTCGATGAACTGATCAGAGGTGCCCTGGTCGATCAGCACCGGCCCGTCAAAGCCACGTTTGCGCATCAACGCCGAGGCGTCATGCGGCGCCCATGTGCTCTCATCCGCGCCCAGATAGGCGGTAAACTGTTTGCGGCCCCAGTCTGACGCCATCGGGTTGCAGATCGGCGAAAAGGCCGAGACCGAGGAAAAGCGGCCCGGGAGACTCATCGCGATGGTCAGCGCGCCATGGCCGCCCATCGAGTGGCCGGTGATCGCCTGAAGGCCCTCCTCCAGCGGGAAGGCGCGGAACACGAGGTCCGGCAGCTCATCCGTCACATAATCCCACATCTTGTAATGCCTGGCCCAGGGGCCTTCGGTCGCATTCACATAGAAGCCGGCACCCTGGCCCAGATCATAGGCCTCGTCATTGGCGACTGCCTCGCCGCGCGGGCTGGTATCGGGGAAGATCAGCGCGATGCCGGCCTCTGCGGCCCAGCGTTGCGCGCCGGCTTTCACCATCGCATTCTCATGCGTGCAGGTCAGGCCTGAGAGATACCATAACAGCGGCACGGGCCCGTCTTCGGCCCCTTCCGGCAGGAAAAGGCCAAAGGTCATATCGGTCCGCGTGGTCTCCGAGGCATGGCTATAGACGCCCTGCACCCCGCCAAAGCAGCGGTTTTCCGAAATCGTCTTCATGGTCTCTCCTCTTTCGTCTCCGGATGGGGCGGATCCCGGCCCCCTCCGGCTTTGGCGCCACCATGGAGTTATTGCCGCGCCGGAGCAAGGGGCGCGGGCGCGGCTAACCGCCGCCGATCAGCACGCCGGCGGCGAAGACCAGCGCGCCGCCCAGCACGACCTGGAAGGCCGCACGCAGGAAAGGCGTCTCCATATAGCGGTTCTGGATCCAGGCGATGGCCCAGAGTTCGAAGAACACTACGATCATCGCGATGGTGGTGGCCAGGTGGAAATTCGGGATCAGATAAGGCAGCGCATGGCCAAGCCCGCCAAGGGCCGTCATCACCCCGGTCGCGATGCCGCGCTTGAGTGGGCTGCCGCGCCCCGAGATCCGGCCATCATCCGCCGCGGCTTCGGTAAAGCCCATCGAGATCCCGGCGCCGACCGAAGCGGCCAGCCCCACCAGAAAGGTCGTATGGGTGTTTTGCGTCGCGAAAGCCGTGGCGAAGATCGGCGCGAGGGTCGAGACCGAGCCATCCATCAGCCCGGCAAGGCCTGGCTGTACCCAGGTCAGGATGAACTGGCGCTTTTCCGTCTGGCTTTCGGCAGCACTTGCATCGTCGCTCAGATGGGTTTTTGTCAGCTGATCGGCGGCCCGTTCATGGGCCGATTCCGCCTGGGCCAGATCGCCCAGCAATTTGCGCGTCGCGGCATCGGTGGCATGGGCGGCGGCGCTTTCATAAAAGGCGCCGGCCTCGCGTTCCATTTTTGCCGCCTCTGCCCGGATCACGTCCAGCGACATCTGCGTCTTCAGCCAGACCGGCCTGCGCATATGGAACCCTGCCACATGTTCGCGCCGGATCAGTGGGATCACCTGGCCGAACCGGCTGGTGAAAAGGTCGATCAGCGCGCGGCGATGGCCATCTTCCTCAAGCGCCATCCCGTCAAACACCGCTGCGCTGGCGGGGTATTCCGCCCGGAGATGGTCGGCGTAATGGCGGTAAATGCGTGCGTCATCTTCTTCTGACGAGATCGCCAGAGCGAGGATCTCTTTCTCCGAGAGATCCCGGAGCCGGCGGCGGGATGAGAGCGCGGTCAACATCTCGGACCTCCATCACAGCGGCATCACTAAAGCACCCCTGCACCATCTTTGCGCGATATGCTGCATTGCGGTCAGCTAGCCTGCTGCGCTGCCGGAAGGCCAGCCGGAAAATCTGGTCCGGGGGCGAATTGACAAGCCTCATGGTTGCCAACTGCCCGACCCGCGGCCATGATGCTGCTGTTATGACATGTATTTCCGACTCCGAGGTCCGCAGAGGCCGAAAATTTGATCAGGTTCAGGAAGGCGCATTGCGTGTTTTCCTGCGCGATGGGTTTGAAGGCGCATCGGTCGATGAGATCGCCCGCGAGGCCGGGGTTTCCAAGGCCACGCTCTATTCCTACTTCCCCGACAAACGCGTAATGTTTGCCGAGGTGTTCAGCGTCGAATGCCAGCGTCAGGCCAGCCTTGCCGAGGCGGATATGACGCAGACGCCCCCGGCGCGCGAGTTTCTGGCTCAGTCCTCGCGGCGGGTGATCCGCTTTGCGCTGTCGGATTTCGGGCGGCAGCTCTTCCGGCTTGTGGTGGGCGAAGTGTCGCGCTTTCCCGAGCTGGCGCGGCAGTTCTATGTGAACGGGCCGGGGATGGTCAGGGGCCGGCTGGAGATCCGCCTGCGCGAACTGGCGGCACGCGGCGAGCTGGAGATCGCGGATTTCGACCTGGCGGTGGATCAGTTCGTGCAGCTGGCGAAATCGACAGTCCATGACCGGGCGATGCTGAACCTCGTCGATGATATCCATCCCGAAGAGATCGAGCGCGCGGTCACGGCCACAGTGGAGATGTTCATGGCGCGCTACGGGGCGAAAGGCTGAGGCGGGTGCTCTCCGGGCGTCCTCTGGGCCGGCCATAAACGGCAGGCCAGCCCGCCTCGGCGGCAATCTGTCAGCTGCAAAGAGCCGAAGCCAGCTATCACCTGAGGGACGCAGGGTTGCGTTGTGCAGGATCACAGGCGGGGCCCGGGCACCGCTTAAGGTGACGGGATGCCGCCCGACTGAAGCAGCAGATAATCCTGACCATCCGCATGGCCATCACCCGCCTGCGTGAACTGATTTGCCCGATAGAACGCAAGTGCCGGGGTGTTCACTGCGACGCATTTGAGACGGTAGGGGGCGGTTGGCCAGCCGGGCAAGGCCCCGAGAAGGGCTGACCCGATGCCACGGCGTGGAAGCTCCGGGTCAACATGCAGGTGATGGATGAAACTGTCGGGCTCCCAGACCGAGATGAACCCCAGAATCCGACCGGCATCCACTGCGACATATTTCAGTTCATCGACTGTCTGGATGTCGAAGTCCTCGGCACGCAGCGAGGACCGTTCCTCCCAGACGAAGGCCGAGCGTCTGGATCGCAGGAACAGGTCCCGCAAAGCTGGCAGGTCCTGGGCGTCGGCAATTCGGGTTATCAGGGTCGCACCCTTTCCTGGGCTTATGGCAGTGTCCGGCCATTGGTCAGTCAATCAGACCAATGGCACCCCGGTCCCGTTAAGGAGCCTGAAGACCACCCCGGCAATTATGCGAGGATGGCGGGTTGGCATCCGCTGCGGCCGAAACGCAAAACGGTCCTCTGGCACTGTACTTTGCAAAGAAATGGCCGGGCGCCTGGCTCAGCCATTCTCTTTGAGGATCTGCCCCGCGAGATAGAGCGAGCCGCAGATCAACACCCGTGCTTCGGGCGCCCCGGCGGAAATTTCGTCAAGCGCGGCCTGGACGGATCCTGCAACTGCGGCAGGGATCCCGGCGGTTGCAGCTGCATCGCGCGTTGCCGTGGCCGGCAGGGTGTTCGGCTCGCCCGGGATCTCGACCGCGATCAGGCGCCGCAGCGCGGGGGCGAGCGGGCGCATATAGCCCGTCACATCCTTGGTGTTGAGCATGCCGCAAATCGCGTAAGTGTCGCGCGCGGGCATGCGGGCAAGCGTTGCCGCCACTGCATCGCCGCCTGCCGGATTGTGACCCCCATCAAGCCAGAGCTCGATGCCCGGCGCCGATGCCGCAAGCGGGCCTTGCGTCAGACGTTGCATCCGGGCGGGCCAGATGGCGCGGGTGACGGCGGCCTCGCAGGCGGCCTCATCCCGGCCGAGATGGCGCAGCGCGGCAATCGCCGCCCCGGCATTCTGGATCTGATGCGGCCCCGGCAGATTGGGCAGGGGCAGATCCAGCAGGCCGTTTTCGTCCTGGTAAACCATCCGGCCGCGTTCTTCGGCGATCTGCCAGTGCTGACCGAAGGCAAAGACCGGTGCGCCAAGACGGGCGGCCTTTGCCTCGATCACCGCGAGGCCCGCCTCTTCCTGGGGGCCGACCACGACAGGCACACCGCGCTTGATGATCCCGGCTTTCTCGCCGGCGATTTCGGGCAGCGTCTCGCCGAGATATTGCTGATGGTCGATCGAGACCGGCGTGATGATCGACAGCCGCGGCTGGTCTACGACATTGGTGGCATCAAGCCGCCCGCCAAGCCCGACCTCAAGCAGCGTGAAATCCGCCGGAACCCGCGAAAAAGCGAGCATCGCCGCGACGGTGGTGATTTCAAAAAATGTGATCGGCTCACCGCCATTGGCGGCAATGCATTCATCCAGCAGTGCCATCAGAGCCGGTTCCGAAATCAGCTCGCCCGCGAGCCGGATCCGTTCGTGGAACCGCGCCAGATGCGGCGAGGTATAGGCATGGACCTTTGCGCCCGAGGCCTCGAGCCCGGCGCGGATCATCGCCTGGGTCGAGCCCTTGCCATTGGTGCCCGCGAGATGGATCACCGGCGGCAGGTTACGCTCCGGGTGGCCGAGAGCGGCCAGAAGACGATGCACGCGGTCAAGCGTCAGGTCGATGATTTTTGGATGAAAGCTCATCATCCGCTCGAGGATCGCATCCGATCCGGTGCTGTCTGGCATGGTCATGTCAGAGCGGCGCGCGCGTGATGGCGGACAGCGCGTCATTCACTGCAAAAGCATGCGCGACAATGCCGGTGATGCCGAAGGCTGCGAGCCGGGCCGAATGTTTCACGCGGTACGCCTCTGCCGCGTCAGCCGAGGCGAAGAGGTAGACCCCGCCTGCACGGCCGCTGTCCTGGTTCTCCGTCCAGATCTTCCACAAAAGCCCCGGCTCTCCGGCGATATCCTGTGCCAGGTCCTCCATTGCCGCAGTCATCCCGGCCCCCCAGGGGCCCGTGAAGGGGAAATCGAACTGAAGAAGTGTGACAGACATTGCGAATGCCTTTCCTGGATCAGCTTTGGGGTGTGTCGGGGGCCGGAGCAGTGGTCCCGACCTGGGCCGGCTCGGGGGCGGCAAGATCGGCGCGGATCGCCGGGGGCTGGCCGGTGAGCATCCTGAGGATGGTGATCAGCTCTTCCCGCATGGATTTGCGATGGGTGACGCGGTCAAGCATGCCGTGATCGAGCAGATATTCTGCGCGCTGGAACCCTTCGGGGAGCTTTTCGCGGATGGTCTGCTCGATCACGCGCGGCCCGGCGAAGCAGATCAGCGCATTGGGTTCGGCGATCTGCACATCGCCCAGCATCGCGTAAGAGGCCGTGACACCGCCGGTGGTCGGATGCGTCAGCACCACGATATAGGGAAGCCCCGCCTCTTTCAGCATCTGGATCGCCACGGTCGTGCGCGGCATCTGCATAAGGGCAAGGATCCCCTCCTGCATCCGGGCGCCGCCGGCGGCGGAAAAGACCACGAAGGGCTTCTTCATCTGAACCGCGCGCTCGGCGCCCGCGATGAAGGCATTGCCGACATACATCGACAGCGAGCCGCCGATAAAGGCGAAATCCTGTGCTGCGGCGACAATGGGGGTGCGGCCGATCTCACCCTCGGCCACCAGCATCGCCTCTTTCTCGCCGGTCGATTTCTGTGCGGCCTTCAGGCGGTCAGGATATTTCTTCTGGTCGCGGAAATGCAGCGGATCGGAGATCGGTTCGGGAACCTTCACTTCCGTGAAAATGCCGCCGTCGAACAGCGCGGTAAAGCGATCCCGCGGGCTGATCGCCATATGGTGATCACAATTCGAGCAGACATTGAGATTGGCCTCGAGCTCACGATGGAACAGCATGGTTCCGCATTCCGGACATTTGGTCCACAGGTTCTCGGGCACCTCGCGCCGCGAGAAGAGCGAGTTGATCTTCGGGCGGACGTAATTGGTGATCCAGTTCATATGCAGGCCTTTCCACCGGGGACGTTTCGGGGGTCTGAGGTTCGGGTTCCGAGATAAGGCCCCGGCGCCCTGAATGCAATGCAAAGGCCTGGGGCTGGCGGTGAAGAGGGGGCCAGCCCCCTCGCGGCTTTGCCACTCACCCCCGGGATATTTATAGACAGATGAAATTGGTAAGTGAGAGTGGTTTTCAGCTGTCCTTAAATATCCCCGCCGGAGGCATCCGCAGCCGGCAAGAGGCTCCGGAGTTTCAAAGTTTGCGCCGCGCCCGCAAGGCGGCTCCAAGTGTGCCATCGTCGAGATGGTCAAGTTCCCCACCGACTGGCACGCCCTGGGCGAGGGTGGTGATCTGCGCTGTGGTGAGCGTCAGGGCATCGGCGATATAATGCGCGGTGGTTTGTGCGTCGATGGTTGCGCTCAGTGCGAGGATCACTTCGGTGACAGCCTCGTCCGCGACCCTTGCGACAAGTCGCGGGATGCCCAGCTCTTCGGGGCCAAGCCCGTCCAAAGCCGAAAGTGTGCCTCCGAGAACCTGGTAGCGACCGCGAAACACGCCTGCGCGTTCCAGGGCCCAGAGATCGGCGACATCTTCGACCACGCAAAGTTCTCCGGTGGCCCGGGACGGGTCCTGGCAGATCGGGCAGAGATCAGCGGTCGAGATATTGCCGCAACTCTGGCAGTCGCGTGCGGTCAGCGCCACTTCGGCCAGCGATTGTGCCAGCGGGGCCATGACCTGAGCGCGGCGCTTCAGCATGGCCAGTACTGCGCGCCGGGCCGAGCGCGGGCCGAGGCCCGGCAGCCGCGACATCAGCTGGATCAGCGTTTCGATACCGGTCTCGTCAGAAGTGCGCGTCACTGGGGCGCCGGCATCAGAACGGAAGTTTCATATCGGCCGGCAGGCCGAGCTGTTCAGTCAGGCGGCGCATCTCATCGGCGGATTTCGTAGCGGCGCGCGACTGGGCGTCGCGGATCGCGGCGAGAATCAGGTCCTCCAGCACTTCCTTTTCCGAAGGCACCAGGATTGACGGGTCGATATCGAGCCCGGTCACATCGCCCTTGCAGGTCGCGCGCGCCTTCACGAGGCCGGCGCCGCTTTCGCCCACCACCACGCTGTTTGCGAGGCTCTCCTGCAGATCGGCCATTTTCGTCTGCATTTCCTGGGCGGCTTTCATCATTTTGGCCATATCGCCAATCCCGCCGAGACCACCAAGACCTTTGAACATCGGTTTCTTCCTTTGTGTTTACCGCTGACTGCTGCGCCCCGGGCTGCGGGCAGGGTTATTCCTCGAACGGGTCCCAGTCATCGCCATCCGCCGCCTCGACCTCGGGCAGGGCCTCGAGCGCGGCCTCTGCTTCGGCAGAGCTTGCCGTCCGGATATCGGTGATTTTCGCTTTGGGGAAGGCCGTCAGCACCGCTTTCACCAGCGGGTTCTGCAAGGCGCCGGTTTCCGCCTCACGCCGTTCCTCCTCGCGGATTTCGGCGATGGTGGGGGCGCCGCCGCTGGCGACCACCGAGACGCCCCAGCGGCTGCGGGTCCAGCCCTGGAGGCGTTGCGAGAGTTTGGCCGCCAGATCGCGCGAAGCACCGGGGGCGGGTTCGAACTCGATCCGGCCGGGCGCATATTGCACGAGGCGCAGGCCGGTCTCGACCTCGACCAGCAGCTGCATATCGCGTTTCTCGCGGATCAGCGCCACGATCTGATCAAACGAGGTATAGATCACCTCGGGCTGGCCATTCAGCGCGGGCGCTGCCGCCATCATCGCGCCATGGGCCGGGCCGCGCGCCATGGGGGCAAGCCGCATCGCGCCATGCACCGCGCCGCTGCCCGCCGGAGCGCCGCCTGCCATGCCGCCGCCTGCCATGCCACCACCACCGGGGCCAGCGCCGCCTGGTCCATTGCCCGGGGGGCGCGGCCCGTTATTCAGCCGCCGCATCAGGGTCGCCGGATCGGGAAGCTCGGCCACATGGGTAAGGCGGATGATCGCCATCTCTGCCGCCATCATCGCATTGGGGGCCTGGCCGACCTCTTCCAGCGCTTTCAGGAGCATCTGCCACATCCGGGTCAGCGCCCGCATCGGCAGTTTTTCGGCCATCTCGAGGCCGCGGCTGCGCTCATCCGGCGGCACGGTCGGGTCTTCGGCGGTCTGGGGTGTGACCTTGATCACCGAAATCCAGTGGGTGATCTCGGCAAGATCGCGCAGGACCGCCATCGGATCGGCGCCTTCGGCATATTGCTGCGCGAGTTCTGCCAGCGCATCAGCGGCCTGGCCCTTCATCACCATGTCAAAGAGATCCAGCGTGCGGCCGCGATCGGCGAGGCCCAGCATGGCGCGGACGGCGGGCGCGGTCGTCTCGCCCTGGCCATGGCTGATCGCCTGGTCGAGGATCGAGGTCGCGTCGCGCGCAGAGCCCTCGGCTGCGCGGGTGATCAACGCCAGCGCATCCTCGGAAATATCAGCACCCTCCGCGCCTGCGATACGCCGCAGGAGGGCCATCATCACCTCGGGTTCGATCCGGCGCAGGTCAAACCGCTGGCAGCGCGACAGGACGGTGACCGGAACCTTGCGGATCTCGGTGGTGGCGAAGATGAATTTCACATGGGCGGGCGGCTCTTCCAGCGTCTTCAGGAGCGCGTTGAAGGCGTTGACGGAAAGCATATGCACTTCGTCGATGATGTAGATCTTGTAGCGGGCCGAGGCCGCCCGGTAATGCACCGAATCGATGATCTCGCGGATATCGCCGACGCCGGTATTCGAGGCGGCGTCCATCTCCATCACATCGACATGGCGACCTTCCGAGATCGAGACGCAATGCTCGCATTTGCCACAGGGCTCGGTCGTGGGGCCGCCGGTTCCGTCTGGGCCGATGCAGTTCAGCCCCTTGGCGATGATACGGGCGGTGGTGGTCTTACCGGTGCCGCGAATGCCGGTCATCACGAAAGCCTGGGCAATGCGGCCGGCCGCGAAGGCGTTTTTCAGGGTGCGGACCATCGCCTCCTGGCCGACAAGATCGGCGAAGGTCTCGGGGCGGTATTTGCGGGCGAGAACCTTATAGGCCTGCGGCGATTGGTCGGACATCTGGCCTCCTGTGGCTCTGGCTCAATCTAAGCACCGGCGTCGCTTTCGGCAACCGGCTGCCGCTGGCGCCGGAATTCGTGACGAATTCCGGTTCGGTTTCTTGATGAAGAAACCGGCGCCCGTTACGGGCGGGGCGCGGCGGCGCGGCGCAGGCGATCATTGATGGCCTGGCCAAGACCGGTTTCCGGGATAGGCGCAAAGGCGATGCGGCCTTCTGCACCTGCAAGCACATCGGCTTCGCGCAGGATGTGAAAGAGCCGCGCCGCAGCCTCCACGAGATCACCATGCTCGGACAGGGTCAGATCGCCTTTTACCTCGCCGAAGCCTATGAGGATCTCGCCGGTTTCGGCTGCTCTTGCCTCCAGCCGCACCAGCGCGCCCGGCGCGTAATGCGACCCGAGCTGGCCGGGCGCCGTTGGGCGGTCAGGCGCTTTTGGCGTCATATGCGGTGGGATCCGCTGACCCAGCACGGTTTCCAGGGCCTCGACCGGTACGCCGCCGGGTCGCAAAAGCTGTGCCCCGTCGCCGAAGCCCAGGATTGTCGATTCCACCCCGACCTCGCAGGCGCCGCCATCCAGCACCGCCGCGATCCGGCCTTCCAGCCCGTCCATCACATGCGAGGCCCTGGTCGGCGAGACCCGGCCCGAGGGATTGGCCGAGGGCCCTGCCAGCGGGCCGCCGAAGGCGCGCAGCAGCGCCCGCGCCACCGGATGCGCCGGCACCCGTACCGCAAGCGTTTCCAGCCCTGCCGTCGCCAGCGGCGAGATCCCCGCACCGGATCTGAGCGGCAGCACCAGGGTCAGAGGCCCCGGCCAGAAATGTTCCGCCAGCAAAAGCGCCTCTGGCGTGAAGGTCACATAATGCTCTGCCGCCGCCAGATCCGGCAGATGCGCGATCAGCGGGTTGAAAGAGGGCCGCCCTTGGCCTCGAAAATCCGCGCGACTGTGCTGTCGAGACGCGCATCCCCCCCGAGCCCGTAGACCGTCTCGGAAGGGAAGGCGACCAACTCGCCCTCACGCAGGAGCCGGGCCGCGCGGGCGATGCCGTGATCGGTGGCAGCAAGGAGTTCGGTCTGGCGCATTCCTGATCCTGGCATGTGACGTCCGGCGATTGTGACGCAGCGTCTGTCTTGCGGGTGAGGGGCATTTGTTATGCTTTTGCGCATATTGGACCTCGACAGATCAGACAAGACCGTTCCCGGGCTCCGGCCCCGGCGCAGCGGCCCGCCGGAGACCAGAATATGAGCCATGCACCCGCAGCGGATCACCGATTCATCCTGGATCACATCATTGATTTTACGGATATTTCCGGGACGGATCGCTTTGCCGAAGCCTCGCCCGACATGGTGAGCGCGATCCTTGATGGTGCGGCGCGGCTTTGCGATGAAGTGGTGGCGCCGGTCAACCGCAATGGCGACCTGACACCCGCGCGGCTGGAAAACGGTGTGCTGCGCGCCTCGCCCGGCTTTGAGCGCGCCTACCGTGCCATTGCCGGGGGCGGTTGGGTCGGGGTCTCGGCCAGTGCGGAATATGGCGGTATGGGGCTGCCGCATGTGCTGGCGACCTGCGTCAACGAGATGCTTGCCGGCGCCTGCCTGTCCTTGCAGCTGAAACCGCTTCTGAGCCAGGGGCAGATCGAAGCGCTGGAACATCACGCTTCGGAGGCGCTGAAAGCGCTTTATCTGCCGAAGCTGATTTCGGGCGAATGGTCGGGCACGATGAACCTGACCGAGCCGCAGGCCGGGTCGGATGTCGGTGCCCTGACCACGCGCGCGGTGCCGGCAGAGGATGGCAGCTACCGGATCAGTGGCCAGAAGATCTTTATCACCTGGGGCGATTCGGATCTGGTGTCGAATATCTGCCATCTGGTGCTGGCGCGGCTGCCGGATGCGGCACCGGGGGTGAAGGGGATTTCACTGTTTCTGGTGCCGAAATACCTGCCGGATGCGGCGGGAAATCCGGGGCAGGCGAATAATCTGCGGGTGGTCAGCCTGGAACATAAGCTCGGCATCCATGGCAGCCCGACCTGCGTGATGGAATTCGATCAGGCCACCGGCTGGATGGTGGATGGGCCGGGCAAGGGCATGGCTGCGATGTTCACCATGATGAACAACGCCCGCCTGGGCGTGGGGATGCAGGGGGTCGGCGTGGCAGAGGCGGCGCTGCAAAAGGCCGTGGCCTTCGCGCAGGAGCGGGTGCAGGGCAGGACGCCCGACGGATCTGCCACGATCATCGGCCATGCCGATATCCGCCGTATGCTGACTGAGGCGCGCGCCAAAATCTTTGCGGCGCGGGCGATCGGCCTCACCTGTGCCAAAGCGATCGATATGGCCAGCGCGACCGGCGATGCCGCCTGGGCGGCGCGGGCGGCATTCCTGACGCCCATCGCCAAGGCTTTCGGCACCGATATCGGCATCGAGGTCGCCGATATGGGGGTGCAGGTTCATGGTGGCATGGGCTTCATCGAGGAAACCGGCGCCGCGCAGTATCTGCGCGATGCCAGGATCACTGCGATCTACGAGGGCACCAATGGCATCCAGGCGATGGATCTGGTCGGGCGCAAGCTGGCCGATGGCGGCGCGGTGGCCTTTGAGCTGATCGACGGGATCATCGCCCGCGCCATCGCGGCGGAGGAACACTGGCCGGAGCTCGCGGCGATCCTCGGCACGGTGGCGAGATCGTTGCGGGGGGCGACCGGCGCGCTGCTTGAGATGGAGATGAATGACCGTTTCGCTGGCGCGGTGCCCTATCTGCGCGCTTTCGCGCTGGTGCTGGGGGCGGATGCACATCTGCGGGCCGCGCAGGCCGATCCGGAGCGGCTGCCACTGGCGCGGGTGATGATCACCCGTCTTACAGAGGATGCGCTTTTCCTGCTTTCCGCGGCACGCCGGCGCGCGGCGGATCTTTACGCGGTGCCGGTCGCGATGCTGGGCTGAGCCCTATCCGGCGAGGTGGCGCAGCCCCTGTGTCACATCGGTTCTGACGGCAAGGCGCAGCCCCGGCTCGTCACCGGCTTTCAGCGCCGACAGGATCATCCGGTGATAGGGCGGGGCCTCGCGCCGCCGCAGACGCGCGTAAAGCGCCCGCATCGTCGGGCCAAGCTGCAGCCAGACCGTCTCGCACATTGCGAGCATCGCGGGGGCCTGGGCGCGCAGATACAGGGTGCGGTGAAATTCCAGATTGGTCCGGACATAGGCGACCGCATCGTGGCGCGCGACGGCCTCGGTATTGGCGGTGTTGATCGCCGCCAGCCGCTCGATCAGCGCGAAATGCGCGCGGGCAGGGCGCGGGCGGCCAGTTCCGGCTCTAGCATGGCGCGGATTGCAGCCAGTTCCTCGATCCGCTCGGGTGTCAGCTCCGGCGTGGACACCCGCCCTGAGGAGGACAGCGTCAGCGCGCCTTCGGCCACAAGACGGCGCAACGCCTCGCGCGCGGGCGTCATCGAGACGCCGAAATCCTTCGCGAGCCCGCGCAGCGTCAGCGACTGGCCGGGCGCCAGTTCGCCATGCATCACCTGCTGGCGCAGGACACGGTAAAGCCGCTCATGCGCGGCGGCATTGGGGTCGGGCGGACGGGGGCCGGCAGGAATGATCATGGCGGGCATCGGAACATGCTGGGCAAAGCGGGGTCAACCGGTATCGGAGTGGGAATAAGGGCGGGCATGATGCGTTCAGCCCGCAAAACTGTAGCGGTGCAGCGTCTGGCCGTCGCGTTTCAGCCAGTCGCGCTCGGCCTTCCAGCCGGGGCGGATCTTCGAGACCACTGCCCAGAAATCAGCGGAATGGTTCATCTCGACCAGATGCGCGACCTCATGCGCCGCGACATAGTCAAGCACCTCGCGCGGCGCCATGGCAAGGCGCCAGGAATACATCAGCGTGCCGTCATGGCTGCAAGATCCCCAGCGGGACCGTGTGTCGCGCAAAACCAGCCGCGCATAGCTGCGCCCGACAAGTCCCGCGTAATGGGTTGAACTATAGGCCAGCCGGTCGCGCGCCAGCGCCTTGAGCCAGGCCGCCACCTTCGCACCGGCCTGATCCGGCCGCCCCGGCACCAGGAGGCTGTCGCCCTCGACCCGGACGCCGCGCCCTTCGGAGGGCGTGATTCGCATCATCCGGCCCAAAACCGGCAGTTCGGCCCCATGGCTGACCGGCACCAGCCGTGCCATCGGCATCGAGGCCAGAACAGTCCGCAGCCAGCCCTCCTGATCGTGCAGGAAACTCAGCGCATCACGGTCTTTTGCGCGCGGCGGCAGCGTCAGCGTCACCTTGCCATCGAGTCGCGAAACCCTGAGCGAGAACCGCTTCGCCCGGGCCGAGCGGCGCATATTGATCTCGACCGGCGGCGGTCCGGGCAGCAACAGCATCAAATTCTCGTTCCAGAGGCCACAATTCACACGCCGTCCGGCTTGATTCCCCGCCGGTAAAGGCGCATCTGACGGCTTATGCAAAAGGCTTTGACAGCCGCCCCGGCCTGTGGCAAGGGCAGCGTTCGGATTACCCTGTCATCAGGGCGAAAGTGAAGGGACAACCCATGGCCAAGGAAGACTGGGGCACCAAGCGACTGTGCCCGACGACCGGTAAACGGTTCTATGACCTGAACCGGACGCCGGTGGTCAGCCCCTATACCGGCGAGGTTGTGGATATCGAATCGGCCCGCCGCAAGCTGGCGGCTGCGGTGATCTCGCGCGTTTCGCCCGAGAAGGACGATGAAGTTCTGGTCGACGATCTCGAAGCCGAAGAAGATCTGCTGGAAACGGCAGAAGGCGGCGATGATGATATCGACGATGATCTGCTCGAAGATGATGCCGATGACAATGTCTCGCTCGACGAGCTGGCCGATGTGGCCGGCAGCGACGAAGAGGGCTGAGGCAAGCCTGCAGAAACGTTCCGCAGGGCATGCCTTGTGAAACAGGAAAAGACCCGCCTCTGGCGGGTCTTTTTCATTTCGCCCTGCGGGGCAGGAAGGGGCAGATCGGGCAGATCCTGTCGGGTGCTCAGCCGGGCCCGGGCAGGATCGGGCCGGCCTTTGCCCACCAGCCGGGATTGGCACGGGCGATCAGCGGCAGCGCGCCACTGGCTGCGGCTTCATCGGCAAAAAGCGCGAAACAGGTGGCGCCCGAGCCGGACATCCGCGCCATCAGTGTGCCAGGAAGCGCGTTGAGCTGGTCCAGCACCGCGCCGATCACTGGTGCGACCTCGCGCGCGGGCTTCTCCAGGTCATTGCGCTGGTTCCTGGCCCAGGCGGCAAGCGTGGTGATATCGGGCCAGCAGGGAAGTCGCGGCGGCAAAGGCGGGTTCTCGCGGCGGGTCAGGGCACGAAATACCGCCGGCGTGGGGACCCCGACACCAGGATTGACGAGGAGAATCCCGCCCGAGGGGAAGCCGGTCAGTGGTTCGATGATTTCGCCGATGCCGCGCATCCTGGCAGGGCCAGGGCTCAGGCAGACCGGCACATCTGCACCAAGCCGGGCCGCGATACGGGCAATCTCCGCCGGGTCAGGCCGCGCCCCGGGCGGGGCCAGCCGCAGGGCGGCACGGATCGCAGCCGCCGCATCCGAAGATCCGCCGCCGATGCCAGAGGCCGGCGGCAGGTGCTTTTCCAGCCGGAACGCCAGGGACAGCCCCGGCAGGATCGCTGCTGCGGCGCGAGAGACAAGGTTCTCCGCGCCCCCGGGCAATGCCGGTCCGAAGGGGCCGGTCAGCTCAAGCGCGGGGCCAGCGGCCGGTGCCGTCTCCAGCCAGTCGCCGATGCCTGCAAAAATCACCAGGCTGTCCAGCAGGTGATAGCCATCGGCCCGCTGCCCGGTGACATGCAGGCAGAGATTGACCTTCGCAGGCGCGAATTCGCGGATGGGATCAATTCTCGGCAGGGGCATCCTCCGGCGGGCTGCCTTCGACATCACCCTCACTATTGCCATCTGGGGCGACAGCGGTGCCGTCCCCCGGGGCGGGTGCCGTAGCCGGGGCAGGAGCACCCGGGGGGGAGGCGGGGCGCGCAGGGGCCCGGGCGGCCTCTTCGGCCATCACCGCATCAAGGCCGATCTCCAGCTTGCGCCGGATACGGACCGCATCGGCGGCTTCCGGTCCGTAAGACAGCGCCCGGTGCCACTGGAATTCAGCTTCCCGCTTGCGCCCGTTCATCCAGTAGATATCACCGAGATGATCGGTGATCTCCGCCTCCAGCGGTTCCAGGAGCGAGGCCTGTTCAATCGGCTGCAATGCCTCCTGATAGCGACCAAGCATGAAATAGGCCCAGGCGAGACTGTCGAGGATCATGCCCGAATCGGGCGCTCCGGCCACGGCCTGTTTGATCATGGCCAGCGCCTCATCAAGGTCCTGGCGCCGTTCCAGCAGGCTGTATCCGAGATAATTGAGCACCTCAGGCTGACCCGGATTGATGCGCAGCGCCTCGCGGAAATCGAGATCGGCGCCGGTATGGAGGTTCTGACGTTCCCGCATCGCCCCCCGGCTGAAGTAAAGCAGCCAGGCCGCGCGCGGCGGCGGATCGGGCAGAAGGCCGATTGCCACGCTATAGGCCGCCTCTGATTCGGCCCAGCGTTGTTCATTGCGCAGCATGTCGCCAAGCGCGACCTGGACGACCAGCAGCTTGCCATGACTGCGGGTCAGCTGTTTCAGCACTTCGATCGCCGCCTCTTTGCGACCGGCGGAATAAAGCGCATTGGCGCGGCCGAGCTGGGCATCATACCAGGACGGGTGATCGGGCGAAAACTCATCATAGGCCGCTTCGGCCAGGTCGTATTCTCCCATCTGGTCGAGCATCGCCGCCCCGAGCAGGATCGCATCGTCATGATCGGGTTTCAGCGCAACGGCGATGCGGCAGTTCAGCTGGACAAAAGCCGGCTCCGCCTCGCCACTCAGCAGGGTGGCCAGTGACCAGAACACCTCGGCCATGCCTTCGCGCGCGTCTTTCACCGTGTCGAAGGGGATGGTCTCGCCGGCGACAAGCCGGGCGCGCAACACCTCGGCCAGGGGCTCGGGCGTGGTGCCCCAGGTCTTGTCGATCAGCGCGATGGCGTCGTCATTGCGTTCAAGCTGCGACAGGATCTGCACATGCGCCAGCACCCCGCGCCGGTTCAGCCCCAGACCGGGTGCCGACAGCGCCTTGTCGGCGCCCTCGAAATCGCCTGCCAGTGCGAGCGCCAGTGCTTTGTGATAGATGCCATGCGCCTCGAGCCCGCGGCGTTCGGCAATCTCGTCAAATTCGCCCAGAGCCTCGGTCATGCGGCCCTGACCGATATCGGCCCAGGCGCGGGCAAGTCCATCGACCAGCGGGCCAATCGATTTCCCGTCATCCAGCGCTGATCTGATGGCGGCGAAATCGCTGTTCAGACCAGCCTGGCTGATCTGCGCCAGATCGGCGAGCTGGGCGGGCTGGTCGCCCTCTTGCATAAGGGCGTGGCGATGTTCGGCGATGCTCGCCGCATCGGCGATCTTGCCAAGGCTGAGCAGGGCGAAGATCGAGCCGTCCATCAGCAGCCGGTTGTCGGGATCAACGCTGAGCGCCTGGGTGAACCAGGCGGAGGCGGAGCGGAAATCACCGGCGGTTTCGGCATTGCGGGCGGCAAGGAAAGCGCCTGAGTCGACGGGAGTTCCGGTCGTGACATCAGCGGGTTGCGCTGTGGCAGAGGCCTCTTGCGCGACCACCGGTGAAAGCCCCGAAAGGCTGAGACCAAGCGCGGTGGTCAGCGTAAGGAGAGAACGGATCATTGCGGAATACCCCCTGGACTGCCTCTGGCGGAGCCCGTCTGACCTGGCCCACCCCCGCCGGGCTTTTCGGACGCGCCCGTGCTGGGACCGAAGCTAACGCCCCGTTTTGCAACACGCAATGCAGGGCGGAGCGGTTCGGGGTGAGGATTGCCTGTCATAGTGGGCTGGCGGGTGAACTCTTCGTGAAACGGTGTTCACGCCATGAGCCGGAAAAAAGAAACCGACTGCCAGGAATTACACCACAGCCTTGCAGGAGGTCCGCATCATGACGGCCCTGTTGTGCAGGCGAGGCTCTTTACAAGTCTGTGCGGCGGATAAGGGGCGGCGGTCAGGCGAGGATTTCGGCTTCGCTGACCGCAGCGCCCGGTCCTTACATATTCGGATAGTTCGGCCCGCCCCCGCCCATCGGCGTGGTCCAGTTGATGTTTTGCGACGGGTCTTTGATGTCGCAGGTTTTGCAATGGACGCAGTTCTGAAAATTGATGCGGAAGCTGGCATCCTGGCCTTCGCCCAGCACCTCATAGACACCGGCCGGGCAGTAGCGCTGCGCGGGCTCGTCATATTCGGGCAGGTTGACGCGGATCGGCACCGAAGGGTCTTTCAGCCGCAGATGGGCGGGCTGGTTCTCGTCATGGTTGGTGAAGCTGTAGGCGACATTGGTCAGCCGGTCGAAGGAGAGAACGCCATCCGGTTTCGGATAGTCGATCTTTTTGTAATCTTTGGCCTTTCCAGTCGCGGCCGCGTCGTTCTTGCCATGTTTCAGCGTGCCGAACAGCGAGAAGCCGAGCGTGTTCGTCCACATATCGAGCCCGCCGAGGGTGAGCGAGGCCTTGAGCCCCCATTTCGACCACATCGGTTTGACATTGCGGACCTTTTTCAGATCGCGGCCAATGGCGCCGGCCCGCACCTCGGTCTCGTAATCGGTCAGCTCATCGCCCTGGCGCCCCGCCTTGATCGCCGCATAGGCGGCTTCTGCGGCGGCTTTTCCCGAGAGCATCGCGTTGTGGTTGCCCTTGATGCGCGGCACGTTGACGAGGCCCGCCGAGCAGCCCAGCAGCGCCACGCCAGGCGCCACCATTTTCGGGATCGACTGGAAGCCGCCTTCCGAGATCGCCCGCGCGCCATAAGCCACGCGTTTGCCGCCTTTCAGCAGTTCCGCCACCATCGGGTGATGCTTGAAGCGCTGGAATTCCATGTAAGGGTAGAGATGCGGGTTCTTGTAGTTCAGGTGAACCACGAAACCGACATAGACCTGATTGTTTTCAAGGTGGTAGATGAAAGAGCCACCACCTGCATTGCCGCCCAGCGGCCAGCCCATCGTATGGGTGACGGTGCCGATCTGGTGTTTCTCCGGGTCAATCTCCCATATCTCTTTCATGCCAAGGCCGAATTTCTGCGGGCAATGGCCATCTGAGAGGTTGAAACGGTTGATCACCTCTTTCGCGAGGCTGCCGCGCACGCCTTCCGAGAGGAAGACATATTTGCCGCGCAGCTCCATCCCCGGTTCATAGGCGGGGCCGGGAAGGGCGGTTTCGGGATCAAGGCCGAATTCACCTGCAACAACGCCGGCGACCGTCTTGCCATCTTCGGACCAGACCAGTTGCGAGCAGGCCATGCCGGGGAAAATTTCGACGCCGAGACCCTCGGCCACGCCCGCCATCCAGCGGCAGACATTCGCCATCGAGACGATGTAATTGCCGTGATTGTTCATCAAAGGCGGCATCGGGAAATTTGGTACCCGGATCTTGCCGGCCGGGCCGAGGACGTAGAAATTATCCTCTTTCACGGGCACCTTGATCGGCGCGTCCATAGTCCGCCATTCGGGCAGCAAAGCATCGAGACCGACGGGATCCAGCACCGCACCCGAGAGAATATGCGCGCCGACTTCAGAGCCTTTTTCCAGCACGACCACGCTCAGATCGGGATCAAGCTGTTTCAGACGGATCGCCGCCGAAAGACCCGAAGGCCCTGCGCCCACGATCACAACGTCATATTCCATCGACTCGCGGGTGATCGCTGTGTTGGGATCGGTCATCGGCTTTTTTCTCGCTCCTTGCTGCGGTCTGTCGGCGCCGCAAATTCTGGCTGGGAAGTCCTGTTGGGCCCCGTTTGGCCGGGCGTCTCGTGATTGCCCTATGGGCAGGCGCGCGTCAACCATGCTGCAGCATCATCCCATTGGGACGCAGCCCGCGGCAATATTCTTGCCGTTAAACGACAGGGCGCGCATGCAGGACGCCATGGCCCTTGCTTTTTCTTTGCCCATCGGGTGAGGTTGCCGGAACACGAGGCGCGAAGTCATGACCCGGGTGACCGGTTCGTGGCTTCTGTTTTTTTAAAGTGACGACAGCGATATGGAAAAAATTCCGGTTACGAGGCGCGGCTTTGAAGTGCTGGACGCGGAACTGCGGCAATTGAAAAGTGAGGCGCGGCCCGCGATCATCCGCGACATTGCCGAGGCCCGGGCGCATGGCGACCTGTCTGAAAATGCAGAATACCATGCGGCGCGTGAAAAGCAGGGCTTTATCGAAGGCCGGATCAAGGAACTCGAAGGCATCATTTCGCTGGCCGAAGTGATCGACCCGACCTCGCTGTCGGGCTCGATCAAATTCGGGGCGACGGTCACCGTGGTCGATGAAGACAGCGATGAGGAAAAGACCTGGCAGATCGTCGGCGAGGTCGAGGCCAATATCGAGCTTGGGCTTCTGAACATCCGGTCTCCGATTGCGCGCGCGCTGATCGGCAAGGAAGAGGGCGACAGCGTTGATGTCACCACTCCGGGCGGGCAGAAGAGCTACGAAATCCTGTCGGTGCGCTATATCTGAGCCGGAGCCGCCATGGCGAAAGATCCTGAGGACATGCCCGAGGATATGAATGTAACGAGGCTGCGGGCGGGGGGGCTCGGCGGCTCGCCGGTGACCGAGATTGCCGCCGGCGTGATGTCGGGGATCTGGGTTGTCGCGGTGCTGACCTGGGTCTTCACGGCGCCCGAAGGCGCCGAATCGCGGCTGCCTGGCCTTGTGATGACCTTGCTGATTCTGTTCCTGCCGCTGGCCCTGATCTGGGTCGCGGTGGTGACATTGCGGCTTGTCGCTGATCTGCGCTCTGAGGCGGCCAGCCTGAAAGCCGCGATTGACGGTATGCGGGGCTCTTTCCTTGAGGCGCGCCAGGAGATCCGCAGTGTGATCACCCGCCCCGAGGCGCCGGTTGCGGCGGCCCAGATGGCGGAGCCTGCGGGGAATGCGATGGCCGGACCCGCCAGTTTTTCATCGCGCCGCGATCATTCGCTTTCGGTGCCTTCGGCAGACCGCAAGGTCGCGCTGACGCCGGCGCGCCCGGAACCCGAGGCCGAACAGCCGGCCCTGGCGCTTGGCACGCCGGGCGATATGGCGCGTCAGCCGCTCTCGATCGAAGATTTCATCACCGCCCTGCAATTCCCCGAAAGCCCCGATGACAAGGCCGGTTTCCGCGCCCTGCGTCTGGCGCTTGAGGATCGCGAGGTCGCAAAGCTGATCCGCGCGGCCCAGGATGTGCTGACGCTTCTGAGCCAGGAGGGCATCTATATGGATGACCTGCGGCCCGAGCTTTGCCATCCCGATATCTGGCGCCGGTTCTCGGCCGGCGAGCGGGGGCGCGGCATCGCGGCGATTGGCGGTATCCGGGATCGCTCGTCGCTGGCGCTGGCTGCCGGACGGCTGCGCGAGGACACGATTTTCCGCGATGCGTCGCATCACTTCCTGCGCACCTTTGACCGGGTCTTCCAGGTGTTTGAACAAAATGCCAGCGACAATGAGCTGATACATTTCGCCGATACCCGCACGGCGCGCGCCTTCATGGTGCTGGGACGTGTGGCCGGGGTCTTCGACTGATCACCGGGGCCCATCGGGGGCCATCGGGGGCGGGGCCTGATCCGCAGGGAAATCGTCGAGTTGCCGTACCATTGTCGTCGCGGCGGCAAAGCCGAAGGCAAAACGCAAAAGACCAAGCTGATCGGTATGGGTCGCAGTAAAGCCTTCGCGCTCGTAGAGGGCACGGGCGCGGGGGTTGCCCTCGATCACCTCAAGGCGCACCGAAGGGTAGCCCCGCCGCTTTGCCTCGCGGCACAGCGTGGTGATCAGCGCGGTACCGATACCGAGGCCGCGGGCCTGCGCCGCGACCGCGATGCCGTCGATCAGAAATCGTTCATTATCGACCTCGTGGCTTAAAAGCCGCAACAGCCCTGCGCGCCAGGCGGATCCGAACACGCCGTAAACCCGGCGCAGATCACGACTGGTACCGCCCGAAAAGCTGCCCTGCACCGATTTGAAGCCGGCAAGCCCGATCAGCCGGCCGCTGTCGTCCAGCGCGGAAAAGCAGTGATCGGGCCTGAGCCCGTTTGTCAGAAAAGCCAGCGCACGCTTGTCGGGCCCCATGACGCGGCCAAGTTTGGCGCCGAAAGCCTCCCAGTAGATGCGGGCGGCCTCGTCGCGCTGGTCCAGGGGAAAGCCGCGCCGGATAGAGAAGTGCTCAGGGCGCAAGCCCGCAATCCTTCAGGATGAAAGCGGCAATTGCCTCGGCGTCATTCAGGTCGAGCACCGGCACGCTCAGCCCCTTCAGGGCTGCGTCGGACGCCACCGCCCGCACCAGCGGATCGCCGGGCTGGATCATCGGGCGGTCGGCCACGCCCTCGCGCCAGACTTCGATTTTCGGATGGGCGTCGCGCTTGTAACCCTCGACCAGTACCAGATCGACCGGGGCGAGGCGGGCCAGCACCTCTGTCAGGTCCGGCTCGGGCCCGCGATGTTCACGCAGGATGGCGAAGCGTTTCGCCGAGGCCAGCACGACTTCCTGCGCGCCGGCTTCGCGGTGGCGCCAGGTATCTTTGCCGGGCTGGTCGAGATCGACATCATGATGCACATGTTTGACCGTCGAAACCGACAATCCGCGCCGGGTAAGGGTGGCGACCAGGCGCTCCATCAGCGTGGTTTTGCCGCTGTTTTGCCAGCCGATCACACCATAGATCATCATGCGGGGCGGCCCTCACTGCGGCTATTGGCACGGGCGAGGTCTTCGGGTGTGTTGAGATTGTCGAAGGCCGCCGCATCGGGGAAATCGACGGCATGCCCGCCATGGCGGGCGGCGAAATCGGCGATTTTCGGTTTCGCGCCCGAAGCAAGGAATTCGGCCAGCGGATCCGCGAGTGCGACCGGCCAAATCGCGGTCGCATTATGGTCGCGCCCGCCGGCCCGGGCAAATGCCGGCCCCGGCAGTGCAGCGGCAAGGCGTGTGATCAGATCACCCGGGAGGAAAGGCGCATCAACCGGGGCCGAGACCAGCGCGGTGGCACCTGCCGCCTGTGCTGCCCGCAGCCCGGCGAGGATCCCGGCCAGCGGCCCGAGTGACGTTTCATCGGGCAACACCTTAAGTCCGGTAAAGGCAAAGCGCGCGGCATCGCCATTGGCCGAAATCAGAAGTCGCCCGGCCTGGGGCTGCAGACGCGCGATCACATGGGCGATCAGCGGCTGGCCGGCGAGGGGCAAAAGCGCCTTATCCGCCCCGCCCATCCGGCGCCCCTGTCCCCCAGCGAGAATGACGGCGAAGAGGCTCACGCGCGAATGCACCTTATGCAGGACTGGAATTCGGCCGGTGCCAGCGGATCAATTGACCCGCTGGCCCTTTTTGTCGACGAGGATCACGCCATGCCCGGCGCCGGGATTGTCGTTTTCCTCGGTTACGATACGGGTGGTGACGCCCGGCAGTTCCGCGAAGGACGCATCCAGCTTTTTCGGGAAGTAAGTCGAGGTCACGCCCTCAAAGCCTGGCACAGACCGCAGGATCCCGGCGATCGAGCTGGCACAATGCGCCTTGGGCACCGCGCCATTCGCCAGCGCTTTTTGCAAGATCGCCTCGGCCACGGCGGGCGAGACCTGCAGCTTGCGCTCGATGACGTGGAACTTTTCTTTCTCGGAATCGCGCGCATGGTAGTCGAGGTAGAAATTCACCATCCGGTCGGTCATGCCGAAATGCACGTCATTGCGTTCGGGCGCGGTATCATGATGCCAGGTTCCGGCGGGATCGAACAGCACACGTTGCGACGCATTGATCAGCAAAGCCGAATGCGAGCCTGATCCCGTGCGGTCATTGATGGTGGTAAAAAGCGTGATTTCGGTCGGCGGTCCGGCGACGTAGCTGGCGCGCGACACCTGGTCATCAGGCGCCCAGACCGGTTCCGCACAGGCCGAAAGCGTCAGCAGCACCGCGAGCGCGGCAAGAAGGCGATACATGTAACCTCTCCCTGCCCTGTGCCGGCCCGTATCGGGCCGGTTCCAGGGCGGCAATTCGGGGCGGAGATATCAGAGCGGCGATATCAGGTCCGGGCGAGGGCCAGGAAAACCAGAATCACGGCGCAGACAACGACCGTCCAGGTTGCCACTTTGACGAAGGCGGCAAAGGACTTTTCCTGAGTGCGGATATCCATGCTGCCATGTTCGTGTTTGACGTGCTGATCATCGTCCATTCTTTATTCCCCGGGAACAGATGCTTTTCCGCCTGTTAGCCGATTCACCGCCCGCTGTCACCCATCGGGCGTGGTCTCTGATGCAGGAAGATGCGGCTTTGATGTATCTTTCCCGCGCCTCGGGGGCTGATCGGGGCTGGTTCAGTCGGGGGGACGATCAGCCGCCCGTGGCCGGCCAGACAGACGCGTCCCCGGATTCGCCGCCGTCCCAGCCCTGCAGGAGCCGAAAGCCGATCCGGACCGGCGGCGCTTCGGGAGCAAGTTTCGGCACCGCGCGCAGCAAAACCGAAAGCTGGCTGACATGCTGCACCATCTGGGTGCGGATGCCGTCTTCATCCCGGCCGAAGAAGGTGAGCAGGTCCGGCGCCGACCAGCCCAGCCCCTCGATCCGCAGCACCCCAGCGGCGCTGCCGGTAAAGCCCATGGCGATCTCCTGGCTCTGATCGAGCTGGCTTTCGAACTGACGGATATAGAGCACCAGCCGCTCACAGGCCGATTCGGCCGGGGTCTTTTGCGCCGCTGCCTTCCTGGTCGTGGTCTTTGGTGCCGCTGCCGCAGGGCCGGGCGGAACCAAGGCTGTAGCCTTTGCCGTCGTTTTGCGTTTCGCGGGGGCTGCTGTGCTGCCAGCGGCGGCAGCTTTGGTCAGGGTTTTCTCGGTCATGTCTTTTGCCAGAGCCATGCCCCATCGGGGCCGGGGGAACGGGTGACCTCGCCACGATGCAGCAGGTGGTTCAGATGCGCCACCGCCTCAACCAGAGCGTGGCCAAGCTCGCTTTCGCCGATCCTGCGGCGGAACAGCAGCGGGAAGCAACCCACCGCCGTATTGGGCACGGTGAGGAAATCGCGCAGCCGGTCCAGGGCCGAGAGATGGTTTTCCACCATCTGGCGCAGCCGGAACGGCAGGCCGGTGAAAGGAAGCTTATGGCCCGGCAGCACCAGTTGATCCTCGCGCGCGAAAACGCTGAGCCGGGTGCAGCTTTCCAGCCATTCCCCAGCGGATCGGCCTCGGGTTCCGCCGGATAAACGCCGATATTGGCAGAGATCCCGGGCAGCAGCTGATCGCCACCAAGAACCAGGCCATCCGTCCAGAGCGTCGCATGGGCGGGGGCATGGCCGTGACCGATGCGGATTTGCCAGTCGCGCCCGCCCAGCCGCAGGGTCTGGCCCTCGCTGATCCGGGTAAAGCCCAGAGGCAGCGGCGCCATACAATCCGAGGCGTTGAACGGGCGCTCATTCATCCGCCGCTCCAGATCGGCGGGCAGCATGCCTGCGCGTTTCCAGAATGTGACCGTCTCGGCAGCGGGGCGGTCTTCGGCTGTGTTGAACAGCATCCTTGCATAAAGCCAGGCGGTGCGGGTGATCAGCAGGGCTGCGCCCTGTTCGATGAACCAGCCCGCCATGCCGATATGATCCGGGTGATGATGGGTGACGATCAGCCGCTTTACCGGCCTGCCGGCCAGCGGCCCGGCCAACAAATCCTGCCAGGCCGCAAGGGCGCGGCGCGAACTGATGCCGGTATCGATCAGCGTCCAGCCATCGCCCTCGTCGATCGCATAGACATTCACATGGTCCAGCGCCCAGGGCAGCGACAGCCGCATCCATAAAACACCCGGCGCGACCTCGGTCGCGGAACCGGCTGCGGGGGCATCGGGGAAGGGGTGGCGGATCTCACTCATGGCGTGTTTCATGCCGGGAACGCGCGGCGCGGGCAAGCCGATGTTCATGGGAGCGGGTTCGGCAGGGCCAGGACAGGCGCCGGGGGCACCAGGGGCGCGAACACCAGGATGAAGCGCGGCGCGGCCACAGCGGGGAAATGGCTGCGGCGCTTCCGTTAACCTTTGTTAACACAGGCGCTGGACAAAGCCGGCGACATCGGCGAGGCCCGTCTGATGTCCGGTCTCATTTTACAACTTGCCTTCGTAACCTCTGTTGCTGCAGCGCCACTGATCTCCGGCGCGCCCCAGGTCAGTGATGGTGATACGCTGCGGTTCGGACCGGTCGTGGTGCGGCTTCATGGCATCGACGCTCCGGAATCCGGCCAAAGCTGTGCCAGTGCCGGTGGTGGTAGCTGGGCCTGCGGCCTGGCGGCGACGAGGCGGCTGGAGGCTCTGATCGCCGGCAAGGCCGTGACCTGCGAGGCGCTCGACCGCGACCGCTATGGAAGGGTGGTCGCGCGCTGTGAGGCCGGCGGCGAGGATCTCGGCGCCGCGATGGTTTCGGATGGCCTCGCCTGGGCCTATATCGCCTATTCCGATGCCTATTTGCCGCAGCAGACCCTGGCGCAGGCGGCCGGTCACGGCATCTGGGCCGCACCGTCACAACCCGCCTGGGAGTTCCGCGCCGCGCGCTGGAGGGCGGCCGATCAGGATACGCCGCTCGAGGGCTGTCCGATCAAAGGCAATATCTCAAAATCGGGCGAGCGGATCTACCACCTGCCCTGGTCACCGGCCTATGCAAAGACGGTGATCCGCGAGGATCAGGGCGAGCGCTGGTTCTGCGACGAGGCCGAGGCCCAGGCCGCAGGCTGGCGCCCGGCGCGCTGGAAATAGCGCCGGGGCGCGCAGACCTGGTGCAGGTCCGCTGTGCCTGCCTCAGATATCGAGCTCTTCGGTATTGGCGAAACGGGCTTTTTCCTGAATGAACTGAAAGCGCAGCTCTGGCTTTTTGCCCATCAGGTCATTGACCAGGGTTTTCGTCGATTCGCGCTCTTCCTCATTGATCGAGACCTGGATCAGCTTGCGCGTTGCCGGGTTCATCGTCGTGTCTTTCAGATCCTTGGCATCCATCTCGCCCAGCCCCTTGAACCGCTGCACATCGATCTTGCCGCGCCCGCCGAGACCCTTGGCCATCCAGGCCTCTTTCTCGGCATCATTCGAGACATAGAGCCGTTTTGGCCCCTGGGTCAGGCGGTAAAGCGGCGGGCAGGCAAGGTAGAGATGCCCTTTCAGAATCAGCTGCGGCATCTGTTCATAGAAGAACGTCATCAGCAGCGAGGCGATATGGGCGCCGTCCACATCGGCATCGGTCATGATGATGATCTTGTCATAACGCAGGTCGTCGATGCGGAAGCGCTCTTTCATGCCAACGCCAAGCGCCTCGCAAATGTCGCGGATCTCGGCATTGTCCGAGAGCTTGCTCGCCGCAGCCCCCAGCACGTTGAGCACTTTGCCGCGCAAGGGCAGCAGCGCCTGGAATTTGCGGTCGCGCGCGCCCTTGCCGCTGCCACCCGCCGAATCGCCCTCGACGAGGAACAGCTCGGTGCCCCTGCGGTTTGAGGCCGAACAATCGACAAGTTTACCCGGGAGCCGCAGCCGCTTGGTCGCGGTCTTGCGCTGCGTTTCCTTTTCGGCGCGGCGCTTGAGCCGTTCCTCAGCGCGCTGCACCAGGAAATCGAGGATCGCGCCGGCAGATTTCGGATCACTGGCCAGCCAGGTGTCGAAATGGTCGCGGACGGCGTTTTCCACCCATTTCGCGGCCTCTTCCGTCGCAAGCCGGTCCTTGGTCTGGCCGACGAATTGCGGCTCGCGGATAAACACCGAGATCAGCGCGCAGCCGCCGGTCAGCATATCCTCGCGGGTGATCTGATCGGCCTTACGGTTCTTGACCCGCTCGCCATAGGCGCGGATGCCTTTCAGGGTCGCGGCCCAGAAGCCGGTCTCATGCGTGCCGCCCTCGGGGGTTGGAACCGTGTTGGTGTAAGAGGAGATGAACCCGTCGCGCATCGGCGTCCAGTTGATCGCCCATTCGACCGAGCCCGGCACGCCGAATTTTTCCCTGAAGCTGACTTTGCCCGCGAAAGGCCGCTCAGCATAGGTCTGATCGGATTGCAGCTGTTCGGAAAGATATTCGCCAAGGCCGCCGGGGTAATGGAAGGTCGCCTCCAGCGGCATGTCCCCATCCGGGATGGCGGATTTCCAGCGGATCTCGACCCCGGAATAGAGATAGGCCTTGGAGCGGACCATCTTCATCAGCCGCGCGGGCCTGAAAGTCTGATGGCCGAAGATCTCGGCATCGGGGTGGAAGATCACCGTAGTGCCGCGCCGGTTCGGCGCCGGGCCGACTTTGACGACCGGGCCCTGCGGTTTCCCGCGCGAGAATTCCTGAACGTAGAGCTCTTTGTTGCGCGCGACCTCGACCCGCATATGGTCGGACAGCGCATTGACCACGGATGAGCCAACGCCGTTCAGGCCGCCTGAGGTTTCATAGGCGTCGCCATTGAACTTGCCACCGGCATGCAGCGTGCAGAGGATCACCTCCAGCGCGGATTTGTCGGGGAATTTCGGATGTGGGTCGACCGGAATGCCGCGCCCGTTATCTTTGATCGAGACCGAACCATCGGCCAGCAGCTCGACCTCGATCCGATTGGCATGGCCGGCAACCGCCTCGTCCATCGAATTGTCGAGGATCTCTGCGGCAAGATGGTGATAGGCGCGCTCGTCAATGCCGCCGATATACATGCCGGGCCGCATCCGCACCGCCTCGAGCGGTTCGAGCACCTCGATCGAGGATGCGTCATAGGTTTGCTGGTTCGGCGCGGCGAGAAGATCGCCGGAATCATTCGGGGCCATGCGCTGCTCTTATGGTTTGTAGCACAGCATTAGACCACTGCGAGGGGCAGGCGCGCAAGATCCAGGGGGGATTTTCCTGTGGAGGCCGGGAAGGGGGCGCTGCCCCCGGCTCCTGGCGGAGCCTCCCCCGGGATATTTAGAGACAGAAAATGTTCGCGTCTCTTTTCAATATTTTCTGTCCTTAAATATCCCCGCCGGAGGCATCCGGCCCCTGTTAGGGGGCCGGACGTCTTTTCCTCAGCGCCAGCCAAGCGCCGGGGCGACATGTTTCAGGATGCTTTCGATCACATGGGCGTTGTACTCGACGCCCAGGGTGTTCGGCACCGTCAGCAGCAGGGTATCGGCCTCGGCGATGGCTTCGTCCTGGCGCAGCTCCTCGATCAGCTTTTGCGGCTCGGCGGCGTAGGAGCGGCCGAAGACCGCGCGCTGATCGTCGATCACACCGACCTGGTCCTGGTCGGGGCGCGATTGCCCAAAATACATCTGATCCTGCGCCGTGGTGATCGCGAAGATCGAGCGGCTGACCGAGACGCGGGGCGTATGCTTATGACCCGCCTCTTTCCAGGCCGCGCGATATTTGCGGATCTGGTTGGCCTGCTGGACATGGAAAGGCTCGCCGGTTTCGTCCCATTTCAGGGTCGAGCTTTGCAGATTCATCCCCAGCTGCGCCGCCCAGATCGCGGTCTGATCCGAGGCTGCCCCCCACCAGATGCGGTTCCTCAGCCCTTCGGAATGCGGCTCCAGCCGCAAGAGGCCCGGCGGGTTCGGGAACATCGGGCGCGGATTGGGTTTGGCGAAGCCCTGGCCTTCGAGGAGGCTCAGAAAGGTCAGCGCGTGTTCGCGGGCCAGATCCTGGTCGGTCTCGCCCTCGGCCGGCGCATAGCCGAAATGTCGCCAGCCATCGATCACCTGTTCGGGCGAGCCGCGTGAGATCCCCAGTTGCAGCCTGCCGCCGGAGATCAGATCGGCAGAGCCGGCATCCTCGATCATGTAATGCGGGTTCTCATAGCGCATATCGATCACGCCGGTGCCGATCTCGATCTTCTGCGTGCGGGCGCCGATGGCGGCGAGCAGCGGGAAGGGCGAAGACAGCTGACGGGCGAAATGGTGAACCCGGTAATAGGCGCCGTCCGCGCCAAGCTCTTCGGCGGCCTCAGCGAGTTCGATGCTCTGGAGCAGCACATCCTGGGCCGAACGGGTGGCCGAGCCCTGCTGGGTCGACCAATGGCCGAAAGACAGAAAGCCGATTTTCTTCATGGTTCAAATCCCCTGATCCTGAGATCCGGGGCGGGCCAGTGGCCTCTCCGGATCGTTTGACGGAAAGATGGGGCGATCGGCGCGCCAATGCCAGAAGCAGCGGCGCGCAACCACTGTGCGCAGGTGCCCGTTCCCGGTGTCAGGCGGGCTCTGCCTCGCGCCTGGCCCAGAAGGTCTGGAACGCTGGCCGGGCCTGGCAGCGGGCGAGCCAGTCGCTCACATGCGGGTATTCCGCCAGAAGCGCGGGATAGCCCTGGGCATAGCGCAGGCATTCGGCAGTATTGATATCGGCTGCGGTAAAGCGGTTGCCCACCAGCCAGTCATGTCCGCTCAGATGCCGTTCCAGCCGGTTCAGCGGCCGGCGCAGTTTTTCAGCGCTGACCCGGATCGCGGCGCGGGTCTCGGGCAGGGTGTCGCCGCCGGATTCGACGGCAAGCAGGATTTCGAGCGCCGGCGGCTCCAGCGAGGTTGCCGCGTAAAGCGCCCATTGCTCCATCAGCGATTGCTCGGAGCCGTCGGCCGGGCCAAAGCCGCCCCCATGGCGGCGCGCGATATGGAGGGTGATTGCCAGCGACTCGGTCAGCAATAGCCCATCATCCTCCATCGCGGGGATCTGGCCCTGCGGATTGACGGCGAGATAATCGGGCGAGGCGGTGTTCAGAACCGCATCCTCTGCCTTCGCATCCTTGAGGCGATAGGCCTGGATCACCGGCACATGGGTGAAATCGCAGCCGATCTCGCCGAGAAGCCAGAGCGGGCGCGAGGCGCGTGAACGATAGACGCCGTAAAGGGTGATCATGGCGGGGTCCCCAAAGCCGGGCAGATACTGCCTGAAATAACCCGGCCCCAATAACAGAAGCGGGACGAAAATCCACTGGCTGCCGGGGGCGCTCACCCGATTGGGAAGAGATTTCCTGCGAGTGCCCGCCAGGCAGGAGGGTTTTTCGCGCGGGTGGGGTTTGCGGGGAAAGGCAGGTGGGGTCCGCCCGGGTTCTGCGGCTGACTTTGCCGGTTTCTCCTGGTATGCAGGCCTGACCGCGCGCCGCGTTTGTCCAGGATCAAGGTCAGATGCTGCGGTCAGGATTATGCTCTGGCCGGCCCCTTTCGGTACGGCGCGCGCGCAGCCCCGACAAGACGGGTGTCGTTTTGCATTATGGTGAAGGAGTTCCTCATGAGCACAGATCTGCATGTCAGCGGCAATGAACAACCGTCTGAGCCAGAGGCTGTCCCGGGAGATAGCCTGGCCCTGCGGGTGCTGCCGCTTGAGACCGGCGACACTCTCGCGCCGCCGCGTCATTTTCCCGCCGTGACCCAGGATGAAATTCGCGAGGCTTTCGAAAGCGGGCGCTACCCCTATGGGCGCCTGATGGGGCGCGTCGCCTATGAGCGGGAAAAGGCGCAGCTTCAGGCCGAGTTGCTGAAAGTGCAGATCTGGGCGCAGGAAACCGGTCAGAAATTCGTCCTTCTGATGGAAGGACGCGATGCGGCCGGTAAGGGCGGCACCATCAAGCGGTTCATGGAACATCTTAACCCGCGATATGCGCGGGTGGTGGCGCTGACCAAGCCCTCGGACAAGGAAAAAGGCGAATGGTTCTTTCAGCGCTATATCCAGCATCTGCCCACCGCCGGGGAGATCGTGTTCTTTGACCGGTCCTGGTACAACCGGGCCGGGGTCGAGCGGGTGATGGGCTTTTGCACCCCGCCGGAATATCTCGAATTCATGCGCGAGGCGCCAGAGCTGGAACGGATGCTGGTCCGTTCGGGGATCCGGCTTTACAAATACTGGTTCTCGGTCACCAAAGGCGAACAGCTCAAACGCTTCAGGGCGCGCGAGACCGATCCTCTGAAAATGTGGAAGCTCTCGCCCATCGACAAGGCGAGCCTCGACAAATGGGATGACTACACCGAGGCCAAAGAGGCGATGTTCTTCTACACCGACACCGCAGACGCGCCCTGGACCATTGTGAAGTCGAATGACAAGAAACGCGCCCGGCTGAATTGTATGAAGCATTTCCTCGCCTCGCTGGACTATCCCGGCAAGGATCACGCGCTGGTGATGCAGCCAGATCCGCTGATCATCGGCTCGGCTGCGCAGGTTTTGCGGGGGGCGGGGCATATCCCGGGCAGCGCCAAACATCCGGCTGTGCGGAATGGCTGAGTTGCCGCATCTCGCGGCGCCTTGCTGCTAATTTGATCAAAGGATAGACCTGCGGCATGGATAATTTGTCGCAGCCCGCCCGTCCGCTCACATTCGCCAGGCATCTGCGTGAGACGCTGCGGCTTGGCTTGCCGCTGGCGGGGTCTTCCATCGCGCAATTCTCGCTGCATGTGGTCAATACCGCCATGGTCGGCTGGTATGGCGTGGTGCAACAAGGTGCGCTGGTGATCGCGGCGTCGAGCTTTTTCATTCTCTTCGTCGTGGGCTCGGGCTTTGCACGCGCGGTGATGCCGCTGGCCGCGAGCGCAAGGGCGCGCGGCGATGATACCGAGCTCCGGCGCGCGGCGCGGATGGGACTTTGGTTGTCCATCGGCTTTGGCCTGCTGGTCTACCCGATATTCTGGTTTGCCGGGCCGATCATGCTGGCGCTCGGACAAAAGCCCGAAGTGGCGGCCGAGGCGCAGTATTACCTGCGCATCGCGGGGCTTGGCATGGTGCCGACGCTTGGCGTGGCGGTGTTGCAGGCCTGGCTCGCAGCGCTTGGGCGGACGCAGATCGTGCTCTGGGTCACGGTGGCGGCAGTGGTGGTCAATATCATCGTCAACTGGTTCCTGATCTTCGGCAATGGCGGCGCGCCCGAGATGGGGGTCGGGGGCGCAGGCGTGGCGACGCTGGTGGTGCAGGTCTTTTCGCTGCTGGGGCTGGGGCTTTATGCCGGGCTGTTGCCGGCGCTGCGGCAGTTTCAGCTCTTCCGCCGGTTCTGGCGCATCGACGTGGCGGCGCTGCGCGAGGTCTGGCGGCTGGGGCTGCCGATCGGGCTGACCGGGCTTGCCGAAAGCGGGCTCTTCCAGGCCAGCGCGCTCATGATGGGCTGGATCGGCACCCGTCAGCTGGCCGCGCATGGCATTGCACTGGAAATCACCGCGCTGGCCTTCATGTGCCATGTCGGCCTGTCGAATGCCGCAACGATCCGGGTGGCCGAGGCTTCGGGGCGCGCGGATCCGGCGGGGATACGGCTGGCCTCTGGCGCGGCGCTGCTGATCTCTTTCCTGGTTGCGGTTGTGGTGATCATTGTCTTTCTGAGCGTGCCGGAATTGCTGGTGCGGCAGTTCCTTGACCTTGAGAAACCGGGGTCTGATTTTGTGCTGCAATTCGGGATGACGCTGCTGGCGCTGGCGGCCCTGTTCCAGCTCGCAGATGCGATGCAGGTGATGGCGCTTGGCCTGTTGCGCGGTATTCAGGATACGGCGGTGCCGATGTGGCTCGCCACCATGAGTTATTGGGTGATCGGTATTCCGGTCAGCTATGTGCTGGCTTTCCCACTGGGCTTTGGCGGGGTCGGGCTGTGGTCGGGGCTGGTGATCGGCCTGGTCGGGGCGGCGGTGAGCCTGATGATCCGCTTCTGGCGGTTAGCGCCAAAGCCGGGCGTGGCTGGCAAAGCGGCCCTGTAGCTTCGCGATCAGCCGGTTGATGAGGCCCGGATGCGGGATCGTGCCGCTGGCCAGCCGGTCGAGGGCGACCTCGACCGGGCAGGGGCGACGCGAGACCGGATCCCAGTAGCGCGGATAGGCGATCAGGCTGGCATGGACCAGCTGCGCCAGATCCGGGCGTGACACGTGACTGCCATCGGGATGGCGCAGCCGGCGCTCCGGGATCTCGCCAAGATCGCGGGTCAGCCCCCAGCCGGTATAGAAGGGCGCACCGAAGGTCGTGACCGCCTTGCCCCGGATCAGGGCCTCGAACCCGGTGAGCGAGGTCATGGTCCAGACCTCATCCACCTCATTCAGCGCGGCCGCCATACTGGCATGGGTCAGGACCAGATCGGCCAGCGGTGCAGTCTGATCAGCGGGGATCACACCGGGGCGCAGACCGGCCTCCACATCGGGATGCGGTTTATAAAGGATCAGCGCGTCCGGATTGGCTGCGCGGGTGGCTTTCAGCAGATCGAGATTGGTCCGGATGGCACCGGCGCCTTTCAGGATAGACGCGTCGTCTTCGACCTGGCCCGGAACCAGAATGCGGGATCTCTGGTCGGTCTCGCGGTCAGGAAGCGCCGGAGCGGCACCTTCAATGTTGTATTTCGTCAATTTGGCCGCGCGCAGCTTTTCGATCAGCCGCGTCGCACGGGCATGTCCGCCGGGGGGCAGCGGCGCCTTGATCAGCTCTTCCAGCCGCGAGGGATGCGCTGGGTCGTAATAGATCCCGAGGTCATCGGCGACCAGCGACAAAGGCGGCACCAGCTCGGCCCCGAGCCCGCGTGAGCGCAGGAACCCATCCTCGACCCTGAGCGCGCCCGAGGGCAGGGTGACCGGCGCTTTTCCGGCCCAGACCAGCAGGCTTTCCGCCTTTGCCTGCGCCGCCCTGTCGATAAAACGCAGCGGCTTTTCCCGTCCGAAAAACGCCTGCAACCGCCCGCGTTTCCACAAGCGCATGCCCATCGCCATATGGCCATGTCGATCCTGACGAAAGGCACGCAATTCGGCCTCCAGCTGATCAACCGCCTCTTCAAAGCTGCAAAGCCGGTCGCGGCATGGGTCATACCAGCGGGGCGCGATGATCATCACGCCGGCAAAGAGCTGCGCCCGTGTGAGCTTGCGCCTGCGGCGGGACGGCGGCGTGCGGTCTTCGGTCAGCCCCCAGCCGGCATAAAAGGGCAGCCCCCAGACGCGGGGGCGATGCCCGGCAAGGATCGCCTCAAACCCAAGCTGTGACGACACGGTATAGACCGCCACCGCGCCTTCCAGCAGCGCGTAAGGCGGGATGGCGGGGTCGGAAAAGCTGATCCCCGGCCCGTCCGGGTCGCGCAGGTGCTCGGGCCCGTAATGACCGGGGCGCAGCCCCCTGGCAGTTTCAGGATGCGCGCGGATCAGGATCGGCAGATGCGGCCAGTCGCGGCGCGCGGTCTCGAGCATTTCCTCGAAAGATCCCCGATCCGCACCCGAAGCCCGCAGCGAGGCATCGTTCACGGTCTGATCAACCACCAGCACATAGCCCGGCGGTGGTGGCGGAAGGGAAATGTCGTGCAGATTGTATTTGGACAATTCAAGCGCGCGAAGCCGCTCGATTCCGACCTTTGCGCGGCTCAGAATGTTCGAATTGTCTAAGGGATCAGTCGAGAGAATCCGCTCGGTCAGCGAGATATCCGAAGGGTCGAAATGGATCCCTTCTGCGTCGATCAGCAGGCCCAGCCCGGGTTCGCCCATCCGCCCCGGCCGGATCGAGCGCAGAAACGCATCCTCCAGCCGCACCAGCGGCACACCGCGTTTTGCCGCCACTTTCTCGCCGCGCCAGGCGGTGGGGCTGGCACCCCAGACCACGACGCCGTCGTCCGGTTTCGGCAGGCCAAAGCGCAGCTCATGCCCGGCCAGGGCAAGGATCCGCTTCAGCCGGCGGTCGCGCAGGAAGGACAGGTTCTGATGGAAAAGCCGCCGTGGGATCACCACGGCGGCCTCTGGTTTCGGGTCACGTTCGACGGCCAATGCTGGCCTCAGTTGCCGGCGGCGGAGTTGATGCTCGCCGCGGCCCCGGCGGATCCCGTCAGCACAGAAAGCGATTTCTGCCACTGAACATAGGGCGCTTCGGTGACATAGACGGTGTCGCCATCGCGGACGAGGAAGTCGCGTGCCTCGAACATGCCGGTCGGCGCGGTCAGGTCGAGCACATAGACCACCCGCTGATCGCCCCTGAGATCGCTGCGGCCGAGCACGGCATTGGCGATGGCTTCGGGCTCGTTGCGGAAGACGAAGACGCCGGTCGGGTCGGCGGCCATGGTCTGCAATCCGCCCACCGTGGCCAGGGCCTCGATTGCCGAGAGGCTTTCGCTCTCGAACGGGACCACGGTTTGCGTGCCGGTGGCGCCAAGGGCGGTAAACTTGCGTTCATCTTCCTCGATCACGATCCGGTCGCCGGGACGCAGCGCGATATCCATTTTCGGATTTGCCCAGAGATCTTTCAGCCAGATCTTGCCGGTCTGACCACCACGGGTCACGCGCACAAGCGCGGTTGACGGGTCAATCACGACACCGCCGGCCCGGGCCAGCATGGAGGCCAGCGTGCGGGTCGGCTGTTCGATCGGGAAGACCCCCGGGGCGGTGACCGATCCGTTGATCGTCACGGTCGAGCCGTCACCGGCCACGCGCGCCACCTGGACCTGCGGGTCCGGCGTTTGCGCATCAAGCTTGCGGGTGATGGCGGAGCGCACGGCCTCGACCGAAGTGCCGGCGGCTTTGATCCGGCCGGCATAGGGGATGAAGACAAAGCCCTGGCCGTCGACCTGGACTTCGGTCAGCTGCGAGACGCGCTGGCCGGTATTGCCCAGAAGCGGATCGTCGCGGACGTTTTCAAACACGGTGATCGACAGCAGGTCGCCATTCGAGATCGTGTCCGACCCCATCTTGCCCGCCTTCTGGAAGCTGTCTGAAAACCCGAAAGACGGCAGCACGGCGGTGGCGCGCGTGACCCTTGGATTGACGCTGACGATAAAGGCATCGCCCTCTTTCAGGACCGAGCCTGCAAAGATCTCTTTCTTGTTCGGCCCCGACCGCGGCAGGCCGCAACTCGCGGTCACGGCGACAATGGCGATCAAGGCCAGGGCTTTCGCCCCCCTCGTGGTATGTCCGATCACTGCTCGGGCTCCTTTAGCGGATTTGCCTCAAGTTTTGACCGCAACAATACGGAATATCACGGAAATTGAAAGTCTCTGGTTTTCGGAAATTCAGGTCACCAGCCGCAACTGTTGCCTTGGTGCCGCGTTTCCGCTGGTCAAAGCATCATAGGGATCCTGCCCGGAGAGCAGCATATCCACAACCTGTCGTAGTAATTCACGCCGTCCACGCGAGGAGTAGAAGCCACCGGCGACCTGACTGGTCTCGAGCAAATAATGCCGGTAATCGCGATAGGCGCGGGTGTCGGGGCGTTTTCCTTCGGCAAAAAACTGCGCGGCAGGCTGTGACGAGACAAATTCCGGCTTGGAATAGACCGCGCGCCCAAAGGTGCGCAGCGGCAATCCGCGCCAGAGCGCCTGTTGCCCGGCGGTCGAATTCACTGTCACCGCAGACCTCGCATGGTTCAGCAATGCAGCGAGTTTGCCGCCGCGCACGAAATGCACGCGTCTGGCCACACCATATTGTTGCGCGAGCCGCCGGATGGTCGATTTCACCGCGATGCGCCCGTCTTCCAGCGGATGCGCTTTGAAGACGAGATGGTGGTGTTTCGGCGCGCCCTCAGAAAAGCCCTGGATCACCACATCGAGAAACTCGCCCATGGTGGTGAAGGGCGAATGGTCACGGAAGCTGGCATCATGTTCCAGCTGCAGGATCGCCAGATGATAGGGGAAACCACCATAGCGGATGCGCCAGGTGGCCAGGCGGCGTTCCAGCGCGTGGAAGGGCAGGAGGCAAAGCCGCTTTACATAGAGCAGGAATTCCTGGCGCACGGTAAGGGCGCGATGCGGGCGGAAATTGCGATAATCCCAGAATCCGGCCCAGACGAACCAGTGATAGAGCGCGCCCCAGAACATATGCTGGCGCATATCGCCCCACCGTGCCGGAGCATCGGGCAGATCGGTATCTGTACGTGCAAGGGCGGCGCGCATCTCATCGACGCTCGTATCCATCAGCCGGGAATTGCCGTTCGAGCCATTTCGCTCATAGGTCACCCAATAGGGGCGCAGATAGCCCTCTTCGAAGACATGGATGGTCACGCCCATCGCGCGCGCGACGGCGATGGCTTTGGCATGATTGGGGCGGGTGTCGCCATAAAGCACCAGGTCGGTGATGCCCTTTTCCTCGATGATGGCGGCAAACCCTGCCGGCCAGTCTTCCGGGCGGCCGCGCCAGGGAATATAGCTCGCGCCGTCATGCCAGAGCGCGCGGTCGCCCCGGTTGAAGCCGACGCGCCAGACCTTTGCGCCGGAATGGCTGAGCATCTTTCCAAGACGTGAGAAGAAGGGCCCATGCGGACCCTGCAGCAACAGAAAATGTTTGGTCTCTTCCGGTTTCATACCCACCAGTCATCTGTGAACTTCGCTGCTGCTCTGGCCCGGATATCCGGTGTTGCCGCACTTGCCTATGGGCCAATTCTACCGGTGCTTGCGGCAGGATTAGGGCGCGGCCTGGGCCATGCCGCGGTCATGGTCGCAGCTATGGGCCTAAATCGCCGGTGGCAGTGGCGGGGCTTGCCAGCGGGAAGCCGGCGGGGATAGACCTGCAGTCAGGATTTAAGCGGCAAAGAGGGATGGCGATGTTCACCGGAATCGTGACCGATATTGGCGAAATCATCGAACTGGAGCAACGCGGTGATCTGCGTGCGAGAATCGCGACCGCCTATCCGGCTGCGGGGATCGACCTTGGCGCATCAATCGCCTGCGAGGGCGTCTGCCTGACGGTCATCGAGAAAGGGACAGAGCCGCGCAACTGGTTCGATGTCGAAATCAGCGCCGAGTCGGTTTCGAAGACCAATCTCTCCGGCTGGCATGTGGGCGCGCGGCTCAACCTGGAGCGGGCGCTGAAAGTGGGCGATGAGCTTGGCGGGCATATCGTCTCGGGCCATGTCGACGGCGTGGCCGAGGTGGTGCGGATGACCCCGGAGGGCGACAGCCTGCGGGTGACCTTCCGCGCGCCGGAGGGGCTGGCCAAGTACATCGCGCAGAAGGGCTCGGTGGCGCTGAACGGTACGTCCCTGACGGTGAACGAAGTCGAGGGGCGTGACTTCGGGGTGAATTTCATCCCCCATACGCGCAAGGTCACGACCTGGGGCAAGCTGGCCGAGGGTGATCTGGTCAATCTCGAAGTTGATACGATGGCGCGCTATGTTGCGCGGCTGGCAGAGTGGCGCTGAAACGGGGCAGGGGATCAGAGCTTTCCGCCTGGCCCCCGGTTTCTGATCAGAAACCGGCCCGAAATCTTTAAAGATTTCGGTGCCCGCGTGACTGAACCGGGTGATTAAAAGCGGCGGCCCCCGGAAGAGGCCGCCGCTTTGTCTTTCTGGCCGGTTTCAGTCTGAGAGGTCAGGCTGCGCGCGAAACCAGGACTTCTTCGACTTTCTTCTGTGCGCCGGCCTCGTCTACGCCCGAAACAGCGGCGACTTCGCGGGTCAGGCGCTCAAGTGCTGCTTCATAGAGCTGACGCTCGGAATAGCTTTGCTCGCGCTGATCATCGGTGCGGTGCAGGTCGCGCACCACTTCGGCAATCGCCATCAGATCGCCCGAGTTGATCTTTTGCTCATATTCCTGCGCGCGGCGCGACCACATTGCGCGCTTCACCCGGGCCTTGCCCTTCAGCGTTTCCAGCGCCCTGGTCACCACATCAGGGGCCGAGAGGGCGCGCATCCCCACATCGGTCGCCTTATTGGTCGGAACCCGCAGGGTCATCTTGTCCTTTTCGAAGGTGATGACGAAGAGTTCCAGTTTGAAACCGGCAATCTCCTGCTCTTCGATAGAGATGATCTTGCCAACACCGTGAGCAGGGTAGACAACGAACTCGTTGGGGCGGAAATCAGGCTTCTTCGACTTGGTCATTCAGACGCTTCCTCGGTCAGATGCAGGTATTCCGCACGCACAACCATTCGTCATGACGAACAAGACCCTTCCCAGGCAGCGCCCGCTGCCGGGGGCCTGTGGTGAAGGGCAATATTGTCACAAGAATAGCTGTCTCAGGCGAGCAGTCCTGAGGCAGAATCAGGCATCCATGATGGTTTATGAAAGAACCATAACACAGAATCACCCCGATTCCAACCGTCCTGAGCGGTCAGGTCAGAGCACCACGCCGCGAAACGCGAAGGATCTGCCGGAATTTCACGCGATCGGGATATATCGGGATTTAATGTGAGCCTGCGGGATGAAGCCTGGATTGACCTGGCGTCTCAGCTGCCTTCGCCCGGTGCCGGGTCAAAGTACTTCTCCAGCTTGCCGGCCTCGCCATCCCGGTCGGCATAGCCCGGCAACGGATCGCGTTTCTCGGTGATCACCGGCCAGATCTCGGCATATTTACGGTTGAAGGCGACCCATTCCTCCATATCCGGTTCAGTATCGGGGCGGATCGCATCTGCCGGGCATTCCGGTTCGCACACGCCGCAATCGATACATTCATCCGGATGGATGACCAGAGTGTTCACGCCCTCGTAGAAGCAGTCCACCGGGCAGACTTCGACGCAATCGGTGAATTTGCAGGCGATGCAATTGTCTGTGACGACATAGGTCATGGGACGGTTCCGGAACACTCTCTGAGGCGTCAGTTAAGCCAGTGGGCCGGATCATTCAAGGCGTTGAGGTGTCACGACAGGGGCATCGAGGTCAAGAAAGAGCGCCTGTGCCTCGGAGGCCGGTCCGCGGCGAACACCTGTTCCCAATACACGGATCAGGCGGATATTTCTTCCCTGTGGGAATGTCAGCACATCCCCCGGTCCGACCTCGCGTGACGGGCGCGAGACCGGGGTTCCGTTCACCCTGATATGGCCCTCTTCGATCACCAGCGCCGCGAGGGTCCTGGTTTTGAAGAATCGGGCCTGCCAGAGCCATTTGTCGAGCCGCAGTTTCGGCTCGCTTCCCGCGCGGATCCCGGAGGCCGGAACGAGAGAAACCGGAGCGTCTCCGCCCCGGCCTCCTTTAGTTTTGCCGGCACCCGATCTGCCGCCACCGGTCTTAGCCAAGGCTCAGACCTTGCCCTTCAGTGCCAGCAGCGCGGCGAAGGGGTTGTCGGGGTCGATCGGCTTGTCTTTCCGGGGCGGGCGGGCCTCGAAGGTTTTGGCGCCTTCGTGACGCTGACCCGGTTTGCCGGGTTTGCCGCCATGCTTGCCATCGGGCTTGCCACCACGATTGTTGTCACGGCCGCCGTCGCGATTGCCGAACTCCTTGCGGGGGCCACGCTCACCAGACTTCTCACCGGACTTCTCGCCGTCACGGCGCTCGCCTTGCGGGCGGTCCCGACGTTCACCCTGCGGGCGCTCGCGGCGTTCGCCCTGCGGACGATCCCCTTGCGGGCGGTCCCCCTGTGGACGATCCCCGCGCGGCGCACCACGTTCAGGGCGCTGGAAGCGCGGCTTCGGGGCCCAGGTGAAGGTGTAATAGACCTCCATCTCGGGGGCGGTGGCTTCGGCCGATGCCTCACCTTCTGCCCCGACCTCTGCCTCGGGGGCAGGTTCCGGCTCCGGCTCAGGCGCGGGCGCCAGCAGCGAGACCTCTTCCGGGATCGGCTGACCGGAGGCAATCGCGGCCTCCAGCGCGGCGGCCACCTCGGCCTCCGGCGCCACGGCGGGCGTCGCGGCTTTTACGCGCGGACGCTCGCCCTTTTCGGCCTTATAGCCCAGACCGCCCATCAGATCCGAGAACTGCTCCAGCGTCATGCCGGTGATCGAGAGCATGTCCGGCACCGCTTCAAAGCCTGCGCGGCTGTCTTTCTGGCGCAGGATATCGGCGAGGCGTTCCAGCATGTCGATGCGGATGGCGCGGGTTCCCGCCGGGCGGTAGCCCGAAAGTGCATAATGCTCCTTCGGCACTTCGGCGATGTTCGGAATGGTCACGAGGCCCGGGGGCGGGCTTTCGGGGAATTCCGAGAGGCCGTTCCACAAGGACCAGAGCACAAGCCGCAGCCGGGTCGGCGCCGGTTTCAGCAAAGCCTGCTGGAAGATCGTGTACTGGCCGAACCGGATGCCATGTTTGCGCAAAGCACCACGGGCTTCCTGGTCAAGCTCCTTGACCTCATTCGCGACCTGCTCGCGCGGGATGACGCCAAGCGCTTCGGTCAGGCGGAAGGCAAAGCCCCGCGCCAGCCCGGTCAGCGTCTCGTCGCGGCCCAGAGCCAGCAGCGGCTCATAAAGCGCGGCGACTTTGCGGTCGATGAAATGCTGCAACCGGCGGCGGACCTTTTCGATCACGTCATCGCCGGCTTCCTCATCAACGAAAGCCTCGACCGAGGGCTTCAGCGGATCGGCGCCCTTGACGAGCTTGCCCACCGCCGAGTTGCCCCACATCAGGCCCCCCTGCTCGGTGAAATCCATCTCGGTGTCGGGCGCGTTGTAAAAGCGGTCCGCGCGCAGGCTGAATTCAGGCCTCAGCGCCTGGATTGCGGCCTGACGGAGGGTCTTGCCCTCATCTGCCGATGCGCTTGCGTCCTGCTGGAAGCGGAACCCTTCGAGCTTGCCGGTGAACTGGCCCTCGATGGTCACTTCGCCTTTGTCATTCACCTCTGCCACGAGGTCCTCCTTCTGCTTCAACCGGCGAAGCAATACGCTTGTCCGCCGGTCGACAAATCGTTGCGTCAGCCGCTGGTGCAGCGCATCTGACAGGCGGTCTTCTACCGCGCGGGTCTCTCCCCGCCAATGGGATTCGTCATCCACCCAGTTTTTGCGCTGCGCAACGTAGGTCCAGGTGCGGATATGTGCCAGGCGGCGCGAAATCTGGTCGATATCGCCATCGGTTTTGTCGATCCGGGCCACGGCCTTTGCCAGCCAGTCCGACGGGATGCGCCCGCCGCCAATGCCGCGCCCGACGAGAAAGTCGAAAATCCGCGCCAGCAGGGTGTGGTGATCGGTTTCCGAAATATTGCGGAAATCGGGGATGCGGCAGACATCCCAGAGGAGCATCACGCGTTTCGGACTGGTCAGTCTGTCCTGGACCTCAGGCATTGCAGACAGGGCCTTCAACGCCACGACGTCATCGGCGTCGCGGGCGCGCGACAGCCAGTCATTGAAGGTTGGCTGCTCCAGCGAGCGGATCAGATGGCTGGCCGATCCGAAATCGAGATCGGCATTCCTCCACATCAGTTTTTTGACGGGGGCGAACTTATGTGCCTCGATCTGGTCGATCAGTTCCGAAGAAAACGGCCGCGCCTCGCCGGTGACGCCGAACGTGCCATTCTCGGTATGGCGCCCGGCGCGGCCTGCGATCTGGGCGATTTCCTGGGGCAGAAGCGCCCGCATCCGGCGACCATCGAATTTCGAGGTGGAGGAAAAGGCCACATGTTTGATGTCGAGGTTCAGCCCCATGCCGATGGCATCGGTTGCAACCAGATAATCGACATCGCCATTTTGATAAAGTTCGACCTGGGCGTTGCGGGTGCGGGGCGAAAGGGCGCCCATCACCACCGCGCAGCCGCCCTTCTGGCGGCGGATCAGCTCGGCAATCGCATATACATTTTCAACAGAAAAGCCGACAATTGCCGATCTTTCCGGCATCCGGCTTATCTTTTTCGAACCAGACCAGGTCAAAGTCGAGAAACGGTCGCGTTTGACGTAAGAGTGGTTCTGCACCAGCCCGGCAATCGCGCCGCGCATCGTGTCAGATCCCAGAAACAGCGTCTCGATCAGGCCGCGCGCATGGAGCAGGCGGTGGGTGAAGACGTGACCGCGTTCGGGGTCGGAGGCCAGCTGGATCTCATCGACACAGACGAAATCGGCGCCGATCTCCAGCGGCATCGCCTCGGTTGTGGCGACCCAGTACTGGGTGCGATCGGGGATGATGCGCTCTTCGCCGGTGACCAGCGCCACCCGGCTGACGCCCGCTTTTGCCACGACACGCTCATAGACTTCGCGCGCCAGCAGACGCAGCGGCAGGCCGATCACACCGGTCCGGTGCGTCAGCATCCGCTCGATCGCGTGGTGGGTCTTGCCGGTATTGGTCGGTCCGAGCAGCGCCGTTACCCGGCCACGCTCGTCTTTACTACGGGCATCCATCAGATCAGGTTTCCCGCAGTCAGAGGGCCTGGCCCTCGAGTTGTTTTTCCAGCCGGCCGATGGCGTCCTTCACCTCGGGGATATGCGGATGAATGGCCGCAGCCGACCGATAGGCGGCAAGGGCGCGTTCCGGCATATTCGATTCCTCGAGAATGGTGCCAAGGATGGACCAGGCCACGAAATGGCGTGGCTCATGTTCCAACACCCAGCCGAGATCTGCAATGGCCGGGCCGATCTCGCCATCGGAATAATAGGCCACCGCGCGGGTGGCGCGGGCCTCGATGAAATCCGGCGCATGATCGACCGCTGCGGTCAGATGTTCGATTGCGGCGGCACTCTTGCCGGCCTCCAGCGCCTCGGAGCCGCGCCGCATCAGGATGTCGATGGTTGCCGAGCCAGATTTGCCCGATTCGGTGAATATCTCACCTTCGATCCTGAGGGCGGCGCCTTCATCGGCGTCCTTCAGCCGGTTATAGAGATCGTCGAGCTTGCCTGCATCCTGGGCAAATCCGCTCTGGGCCGCGAAAAGCGACAGGACCAGCGGAAATATTGCCGCAACGATATGATTGTGAAACCGGAACTGCGCTTTCATATAGGGGATCGTAACCGATCGGTGGCGAAATGCCAGCGGTCTCCGGGTAACGAAAGGGAGACGTGACATGAGCGACCTCATCGACAAGGCTGTCGAAAAGCTGGCAGCGAAACTGTCGGGCGGGTTCGATGGCGTGGCGAAATTCGTCATCACAGGCGAGGGGGCGATCATGCTGGACGGCCAGGGGGTGCGGGCAGGCGATGAAGAGGCGGATGTCACGCTGACCGCCAGCGCCGAGACCTTCCGGGCGATCCTCGAAGGCGACATGAACCCGACCATGGCCTTTATGACCGGCAAGCTTTCGGTTGACGGCGCGATGGGCATGGCGATGAAGCTCGGATCCGCCCTGTCGTGAGCGAAGCAGCACCCCTGTTCGACAGTCTTGCCGATGGGCCCGAAGGGGGGCGCGCGGTCTGGCTCCGGGCATCGGACGGGGTGCGGATAAGGCTTGGATATTGGCCGGGTGGGGCGCTTGGAACGGTGGTTTTGCTGCCCGGGCGCACCGAATATGTCGAGAAATACGGGCCCGCCGCGCGCGAGATGCAGCAGCGTGGCTGGTCGATGGTCACGCTGGACTGGCGCGGCCAGGGTCTGTCGCCGCGTGCGCTGCCTGATCCCATGCTGGGCCATGTCGAGCATTTTACCGATTATCAGCGCGATCTGGATGCGGTTCTGGCCTGGATTGCCGCAGAGGGCGCGGAGCTGGGGGTGAGCGGCCCCCTGATGCAGATGTCGCATTCGATGGGCGGGCTGATCGGGCTCCGGGCGCTGACGCGTGGGCTGCCGTTCCGGGCCACGGCCTTTTCGGCGCCGATGTGGGGGATTCGCATCCCGGTCTGGGGCAAGCCGCTGGCCGGGCTGATGCAACGCCTGCCGCTCGCTTTGCCGCAAGATCGCGGCTATGCGCCCAGCACCTCGGCGCAAAGCTATATCCTGCGCACCAGTTTCGAGAAAAATCACCTGACCGGCGACGCGCCGACCTGGTCCTGGCTGCGCCGGCAGCTGGAAACCGAGCCGGGGCTGCGGCTTGGAGGGCCATCACTGGGCTGGTTGCGCGATGCGTTGCGCGAATGTGCCCGGATGACGCGGATGCCGGCGCCGGCTTTGCCCTCGCTGGTGGCGCTTGGCAGCCGTGAACATATCGTCTTGCCCGGCCCGATCCTGCGGCGGATGCGGGCCTGGCAGGGCGGGCGGCTGGATCTCTATCCCGGCGCCCGTCACGAGGTTCCGATGGAGACGCCCGAGCATCGCGCGCGGTTCTACAACAGCGCGCATGACCTGTTTTCGGCGGCGCTCGGCTGAGGTCAGGGCGACAGGATCAGCCGCCGCAGGTATCGCAGACCAGTGATTTCGACCCAGGATCACGGGCAAATTCCAGGCTGCTGTCATCGGGCCCGGTCATGACCAGTGTCTCGCCCCGGATCTCGGCACCGGTCATCGCGCCAAGGGCTGTCAGATAGGCATGTTCATCCGCCATCCGGTCACAGGCCATCCGTGTCGAGGCAATCGCGGTCAGCGCAAGCGCCGGCAGCTCGGCCTGGTTCGGCCCGAAATAGCGGTTGCAGGGCGCTTTTCCGGTGATCTGGCCGTCTGCATCAATTGCAAAGCTGGCCTCATAGCTGACCCGAACGCCGTCCTGGGCGATCACAAGCCATTCGCCGCCGGTTATGGTTTCGGCGGCGATGGCACCTCCTGCGGCGAAAGTAAGGCTGGTGGCCAGGGCAAGGGACAAGGCAGTGAAGGGGCGCATCTGATCTCCTTCCGGGTGATTCCCGGTCTCATGACAGGGCTCAGCCTCGCATGAAGTACCCGTTCCTGAAAGCCCGGGGGCACCCGATCAGAAGGACGCGGGCTTTGCCTCACGCGCCATATGATCAAGGACTGCATTGACGAAAGCCGGCTCGCGGCCTTCGGGGAAGAAGGCGCGGGCAATGTCGACGAATTCGTTGATCACCACTTTCGGCGGCGTGTCCATCTGGGTCAGTTCGGCCCCGGCGGCGCGGAACAGCGCCCGGATCACCGGATCAATCCTGTCAATCGGCCATTTTGCCACCAGCGCGCGATCGGTCATCTGATCGACCAGTGCCTGCCAGTTGACCGCATGTTCGACGAGGCTGCGGAACAGATCGGTATCGCCTTCGGCGAAATCGCCCTCTTCATAGCTGGCACCGAAGCGATGAGCTTCGAACTCCCGGCTCACGGCTTTGACCGTCTGGCCAGAAATCTCCATCTGGTAGAGGGCCTGAACCGCGTAGAGCCTCGCGGCCGATTTCATCTGGCGTTTTTCTTCGCGCGAGGTCATGGGGCCGTTCCGCTGTTCATTTGGCTTCTTAACACAGGCGGGTCATTTGCGCCAATGTGGGCGCAGACGCAAGAGCCAGCGCGGTTGTTCTCGTGGCGTCAGGCGAAGACCGCAAGGCTGGCGGCAAAGGCCAGCTGCTGACTTGCGCCAAGGATATCGCCGGTCTGACCGCCAATGCGTCGTGCCGCCGAGGCGGCCAGCAGCCCGCAGATGATCAGCACCGCCGGCAGCGCGGGGAGCGCCTGCCGCCCGCCAATCGCCAGCGCGAGCCCGCACCCGATCACGACCGCCATCAGCGCCGTGGCAAGCCCCGGACGGCCGCTTGTCGCCGAAAGCCCGGTCTGACGCGCGGGCGGCAAGGCCGCCATGATCGCCGCCATCGGCGCCCGCGACAGCGCGGCGGCCACCAGCAGTGCCGGCACCGCCTGCCCGGTGCGGATCAGCGCGGTGAGCGCCGACCAGGCGGCCAGCGTCACCAGCAGCAGCGCGAGGGTTCCAAAGCTGCCAATATGGCTGTCTTTCATGATCTCGAGCCGGCGTTCCCGCGTGCGGCCCCCGAAAAGCCCGTCGGCGGTATCGGCCAGCCCGTCTTCATGCAGCCCGCCGGTCACCATCGCCATCACGGCCATCGCCATCGCGGCGATCACACCCGGCGAGAGCCTTGCCGCCTCTCCAAGCCAGATCACTGCCACGCCGATCGCCCCGCATATAAGGCCGACCAGCGGCCAGGCCCAGGCGCTTGACGCGCCGCTGTGGCGATGCGCCGGAACCGGCAGCCGGGTCAGGAGCGCAAAGGCCGAAGGCAGGTCCTGGAGGATACGCCCGGCGGGGAAGCGCGCGGGTTGCGGGCTGTTTTTGGTCATCGGGGCTTTCCGGCTGGAACGGCGCATCATCATGGGGTAACCGCTGGGCGCGGCGGGATCAACTCCCGCTCCTGTCCTGCGCCTTTTCCGGCGTCTTGTAATGGCGCCGCTTTCCCGGAGAACTCCATGCAAAGCCCGGATCCGGTCACCCTCGCTGAGTTTCGTGCCCTTTGTGCCGCACTGCCGGCCCCGGATGCGGGCGCCGTTGCGGCGGCCAGGGCGCGTGATGCGGTTCTGACAAAACCCCCCGGCGCGCTTGGCCGGCTGGAGGAGATCACCCGCTGGCTTGCCGCATGGCAGGGCCGGGCAGTGCCCGAGGCCGGGCGGGTGCAGATCACGGTTTTCGCCGGCAATCACGGTGTGACGGCGCGCGGCATCTCGGCCTTTCCGGCCGAGGTGACGGTGCAGATGGTCGAGAATTTCCGCCAGGGCGGGGCCGCGATCAACCAGCTCGCCCGGACCTTCGGCGCAGAGCTTGAGGTGATCGCGCTGGACCTGGACCGTCCGACCCGGGATTTTTGCTCCGCCCCCGCGATGGAGGAAGCGGAGCTTGTCGCTGCGCTGCAGGCCGGCTGGCAATCTGTGCGGCCCGGCACCGATCTTTACATCGCGGGCGAAATGGGGATCGGCAATACGACATCGGCGGCGGCGCTGTCAGCGGCGCTTTTCGGACATGATGGCGGGATTGCGGGCTGGTGCGGTCGCGGCACCGGGCTGGATGATGCCGGTTTGCGGCGCAAAGAGGCCGCCGTGGCACTGGCGCTTGCTCTGCATGACGGTCATCTGGCCGACCCTTTCGAAGCGCTGTGCCGGCTTGGCGGGCGGGAAGTGGCCGCGATGACCGGTGCCGTGCTGCATGCCCGGCTATTGCGGGTGCCGGTGCTGCTTGACGGGTTTATCGCCTGTGCGGCGGCGGCGGTGCTGGAACGCGCGCAGCCCGGCGCGCTGGATCACTGTATGGCCGCGCATCAAAGCGCCGAGGGCGCGCATGGCAGGCTTTTGCAGGCGATTGGCAAAGAGCCGCTGCTGTCCCTGGGGCTGCGGCTTGGCGAAGGCTCGGGCGCAGGGGTCGCGCTTGGCCTGATCCGGGCGGCGCTGGCCTGCCATTCCGGCATGGCGACCTTTGCCGAGGCCGGAGTCAGCGGCGCCTGAGCTTGCCCTTTTCGAACATCTGACATGAAAAAGGGGCCGGATCATCCGGCCCCTTTTTCAGTTCTTAAACAGTCTGGCGCTGTCAGCCTTTGGGCATTTCCAGCGCGACCAGCCGGCCACCTTTCTGATAGCGCACCTCATTCTGGGTGATCGCCCTGACCTGACCGCCGTCGATCCGGTCGCCGACCGAGACCTTGTGATATTTGCCATTCGCGGTCCGCACCAGAGCGTAGCGTTTGGAGGGCTGGCCATAGACGCCGATCAGATTGATTTTCGACAGATTGATTGCCTTGGCATAGGTTGCCTGTTTCGCGACGCTGGCCTTGGTCGGGATACTCGGTGCCGGGCCGGATGCAACTTCCGGCTCGTCAATCTCATCATGCTCTTCGGGTTTCGCGGCGGCCTTGCCCTTTGGCGCCGGCTGGGGCGCCGGGGCAGAGGCGGTCTCGACCGGCGCGGGCGCGGGCTCCGGGGCACGAACGGCAGCGGCAACTGCCGCCTCGATGGCACGGCTGAAATCCTGCGGGCGCGCCGCGGGGCGCCGCGAGATTGTCATGAGCGACGGGTTGGCCAACTCGGCCGCGCTGAGCCCGGCTGTCGCAGGGACAGTGGCCGAGGCAAGCTGGACGTCTTCTTCATTGGCAAGCGAAGCGGCAGCCGTATCGGCACGGGCCTTTGCACTTGCGGCTTCGACAAGGGCGGGGCGCTGCCGGGGGCGCAGGCTGGCGAAATCAACCGGAGCGGTTGCGGGCTGCAGAGCCGCGTCATCATCGGTTGCGGGCCGGTCCGGACGGGCGCGGGGCGGCGGTCGGCAAGTTCGGGATCGGGCTGGGCTGCGGGTTCCGTCGTGGCGGCGGTGACGGTTGCCGCAGCGGTGCCGACAGCCCCTCCGTCCAGAGACGGATTGCCCGCCGCTCCGGCCGGGGCGGCAGTGGTCTCGCCCAAAGGCGTCGTGGCGGCGGTGCCCGGCGCGGATTCGGAAGTGGTTCCGGAGGCGGCTTCCGCTGCGGGGGCAGAGGCGGCTGCGGTGGCGGCACGGGCGGCTTCAGCTGCGGCGGTGGCTGCGGCGCTGCGCGGCGGTGGCACGCGCGGCGGCTTACCATCGAAAAGCATATAACCGCCGGGGGTTGGCAGCCCCGCAGCGGTTGGCATCAGCATCTGGTTTTCGTCATAACGATAGACAGTGCCAAAGGGCGGCGGCGGCATCGGAGCCCCCGGTGGCGCTTCGGCCGAGGTGTCGGGCCCGGGCAGCGAGAGCGCATCAAAGGCAGGCGGCGGCGCATCCGAGCTGGAAAGGAAGATCTCATCCTCGGCATCAAGCAAGGCAACCGCTGCGGGGCTTTCGCTCTCCAGCGCCGTTTCCGGCGCCGGATCCGTGGCTGCATCAGGCACTTCGGCGGCTTCGGTGGCGGTCGCAACCCGTTGCGCCGTCTCGCCTTCTGCCGCGGGGTCAAGCCCGTCGGCCAGCATCTCGTCATCCACGCTGACCGTTGAGCCCTCGTCTGCGGTGCCGGCAAACTGGGTCTCTTCCTCGCCGGAGGTGCGGTTGGAGGAGAGGTAGAAAGACGACCAGGCCGCAACAAGAGCAAGGCAAAGCAACAGGATAGCGGTCAGGATCAGGCCCAGAAAGCGGGGTTTGCCCTTGCTGTTGCGGGGGGCAAAGGGCGACTGGCTGAGGCTGCGGGCTGCGTCATCAGTGCCGTCGGTCGCACGGGGCCTGGCACCGGCCGGCATCTGGCCTGCGGCAGCGGATTGCGCGCGGGTCTTGCGGGTGCCGGGGATTGATGGCGCGGTGATAAGGCCGGCAAGGCTGCCAACTCCGCGCGCGGTCTTGGCAGCGGCGCCTGTTGCTGCGCCGTTGCGGACTGGCGCTGCGAACCCGACAGGATCGCCCGGTATCGCAGCCGGTGTGGCGGTCGGAGCCGCCCGCGCGTCATCTCCGGCCATCACCGGCGGAGCGGAAGAAATGGCGGTACGCGGTGCATTGACGGGGGCGTTCCTGCCCGAGCGGCCATAGGCGGCAAGGGTTGCGGCCGAAGGCGCGGGCGGCAGGTCGTCGTCAATGGTGCCGATCGGAGCTGCCGATTTGCCGGCAACACCGGTCTGACCCGCGGGGTGCACACGTGGGGAGGAGGCCGGGCCCGAAGCCTGGCCCCCGAAGCCTGGTTCAGCGCCGAGGCCCGCGCGAGCGGCCCGGGCGCTGCCGGTTGCCCTGTCGCCGGTGCAAGCCCTGCCATGCGGCGTGCCAGATGCGGCAGCGGGGGCAGATCCGGGCCTCGTCGGTCTCGGGGAAGGACGTGTTTTCCGGCACATGCGCGAAGGGCGCCTCATCCGGGTCCGCCTCGACAGGAGGCGCCGCAGGTGCGGCCGGGGCCGGGATTGGTGCGGAAACGGCTGGCGTGACGGGGGCCTGGACCACTCCGGCAGTCAGGCTGACCCGCGGCGACGCGGCAGCGGGGGGGGGACCGGCGCGGCCGAAGGCTCAACGGCGGGGGCGGCTACACTGCCAAGCGGCGTGATTTCTGTGATCGTGACGCGCGGCCTGGCGCCTGAGCCACGGGGGGTGAGGCAGGTGCCGGCGCGGCCGCCCGGACAAAGGGGGCTGGTTCGTCAAAGCCTTTGTCGGAATGCAGGGGCAATTCAGCCTGCGCCTCGCGCGCGGCAGTCGAAACAGCCGCAGCCGGTGGAGCAGCCGCATCAGCCGCAGCAGCCGGAGCCCCGCCAAAGGCGACTTCCGGTGCCTCTTCCACAGAAGGGAAGGCTTTGGGCTCTTCGGGGAGTGATTCTGCCGCCGGTTGCGCCGCAAGTGGCAGCTCTGCTTCGGCGGTCGCAGGAGCGCCGGTCGCAGACCAGTCCTGTTCAGCGGCTGCGGCACCAGTGCTTTCCGCTTCGGCTTCGGGGTGCGATTCGCTCTGGCTTGCGGCTTCGATCTCGGCCTGGCGTGCGGCTTTCGCGCGGCGGCGGGCGGCGCGGGCCTCGTCGATCAGCAAAATGGCGGCACTGTCGCGCTCGATCTCCTCGCCATCTGCGAGGAAATTGCGGGCATCCGCTGTCTCGCCAAACCAGGGCTCGCCGTCGAATTCGCTCTCGTCCGGGATAGCAACAAAGGCAACAGGGCTGAATTTATGTGTGGTTGCAAAGGCTTCCGCCTCGGCCAGGGTTTCGCGCGCCACGGCGGCGACCCGGGCGGTGCGACCTTCGCCCCGCAACCAGTCCCAGACGATTTCATCCGGGCGGTACGGCGTCCGCGACACAAGCGCATTGGTGATTTCCTGCGCGGTGCGGGCGTCATCGCCGCCAGAGATATCCACCTCGGTATAAAGGATCTGCGAGGCCGGAATCACCAGCTTGGTTGTAAAACCGCCCGGCGAGAGGCCAAGAGCGGTCTTGCGCATGTAATCAAGCGCATCCTCAAGATCGGATGCGTCGAAGGGTGTTTCACCAATCTTCAGCCAGCCCTTCGCCGTCCGGTGCAGAAGCGCGATGCTGGTATCGGTGAAATTGAGGGCAAAATCTGGTTTCATTCCACAGGCCTAGCACAGGACAACTGGGCGCGGAAACGCGCCCGGACGGGATCACTCCTACCTATAGCAGCTTTTCGCCGAATAAAAGAAAAAGACCCGTGAGCAGACCAGGGAATGGTCTTCGACATGCGTTAATGTTCTGTAAGCAGTCGCAGTGATAAGGAGTCTTCCATGCGTATGCGGTCTTTGTTCAAAACCTCCCTTTCGGCCGCGGCCTTTGGCGCGGCGCTGATCGCGGCCTCGCCGGTGCTGGCCGATGGTAAGGCGGTCATCACCGTCAATGGTGAGGCCTCGGTTTCGAAGGCACCTGATATGGCGACGATTTCGGTCGGGGTCACCTCGGTCGGGGAAAATGCGGGTTCGGCGCTGAAGCTGAACTCGGCCGAAATGGAGAAGGTGATTGCGCGCCTGAAAGAGCTGGGCGTGGCCGAGGGTGACATGCAGACCTCGGGTCTTTCGGTCAATCCGAACTGGTCGAATTCCTATTCGTCTTCGGGTACACAGAAGATCGACGGCTTTACCGCGATGAACTACCTGACGGTGGGCATCCGCGATCTGGATAAGCTGGGCGCGACCCTTGATCAGGTTGTGACCGATGGGGCGAATACCCTTAACGGCGTCACCTTCGCCCTGGTCGACCCGCGCCCGGCGCTGGACGAGGCGCGCAAGCTCGCCGTGGCCGATGCGCGCGCGCGGGCCGAACTCCTGGCAGAAGCGGCAGGGGTCAAGCTGGGTGACCTGGTCTCGCTGACCGATGGCGGCGGCTATAGCGGTGGCCCGGCGCCGATGTTCAAGGCGGATGCCGCCTCGGTCCCGGTGCAAAAAGGCGATGTCAGCTATCAGGCGACCGTCACCATCACCTGGGAAATCGGCGGCTGATCCTGTCAAATATCCTGCGGCGGGGATAACCCGCCGCAGGGCTTTACGTCAGCGGCTCTTGCCGGTGGCGGCGGTGATCGCCTGGTCGAGATCGGCGATGATGTCATCGGCATTCTCGATCCCGATCGAGACCCGCACCACATTCGGCGCAGCCCCCGCCTTGACCTGCTGTTCTTCGGTCAGCTGGCGATGGGTGGTCGAGGCGGAATGGATGACCAGCGACCGCGTATCACCGAGATTCGCCACATGGCGGAACAGTTTCAGGTTGTTGATCAGGCTGACACAGGCGTCGTAGCCATCCTTCAGCGCGAAGGTGAACAGCGCCCCGGCGCCTTTCGGCGTGATCTTCTTCACCTTCTTATACGAGGGCGAAGATTTCAGCCCGGCCCAGGTGACGAATTCGACACGGGGGTCGGCCTCCAGCCATTCCGCGACCTTCTTCGCATTGGCGACATGACGCTCCATCCGCAGACCCAGCGTCTCGATCCCCATCAGCGTGTAATGCGCGCCCTGCGGGTTCATCGTCATGCCCAGATCCCTGAGCCCGACTGCGATGGAGTGGAAGGTATAGGCCATGCCGCCCAAAGTCGGGTGGAACACGAGGCCATGATAGGCGGGCTCGGGCTGCGAGAGCGAGGGAAACTTATCGCTTTCCGACCAGTTGAACTTGCCCGAATCGAGGACGATGCCGCCGGTGACAGTGCCATTACCGGTCAGATATTTCGTCGCCGAATGCACAACCAGCGTGGCGCCAAGCGCAATCGGGTTGCACAGATAGGGCGTCGCCGTGGTGTTGTCGATGATCAGCGGGATCCCCTTGCGGTCAGCGATTTTCGCGAGCGCCGGGATGTCGGTGATATAGCCGCCGGGATTGGCGATGGTCTCGGCAAAGATCGCGCGGGTGTTCTTGTCGACGGCCTTCGCCACCGCGCCCAGATCATCGGTATCGACGAATTTCGCCGACCAGCCAAAGCGTTTGATGGTCTGGCTGAACTGGGTGATGGTGCCACCATAAAGCCTTGTCGAGGCGACGATATTCTTGCCAGGCCCCATCAGCGGGAACAGCGCCATGATCTGCGCCGCGTGGCCCGAGGAACAGGCAATCCCGCCCACAGCGCCTTCAAGGGCGGCTACCCGGGCGACCAGCGCCGAGACGGTCGGATTTGTCAGACGTGAATAGATATAGCCGATCTCTTCCAGGCCAAAGAGCCGCGCCGCATGGTCTGCATCTTTGAACTGATAGGCCGTGGTCTGATAGATCGGCGGGTTGATGGCGCCGGTTGCGGGGTCGGGGGTGGCGCCGGCATGAACTGCCAGCGTGTCGAAACCATGCGGCTTCGGCTCGGTATTTTCGGTCATATGGTCCTCCCATGTCTCCATTCCGGCGCGAGGTTAGGCAAAGCCAACCGGCGCGGCAATGTCTGGTTGCGGCCATGATCAGCCTCATTTCTCATGAGGATCATGCAAATATGACATGCGGCACGCTGGGGGAGTGCCTTATCATCAGTGGCGCAGTTCCCGCCCTCAGGCGCGATCATCCTTGGGGCTGCCCATCACCACATAAGAGGTGACCGAGCGCACCTGGGGTAATGTGCCAAGGATCTCGGTATGCCAGTGCTTGTAACTGGCAAGGTCCCGCGTCTCGACCCGCAAGAGATATTCCACCGCGCCGGTGACATTATGGCATTCCCGCACCTGTGGTGCGAGGATCACCGCGCGTTCAAACGCCTCCTGCGAGGCCTTGGTATGGGTGTTCAGCCCGACAGTGATATAGGCGATGAACCCGATCCCGAGCTTTTCCGGGTCGAGCACCGCCCGATAGCCCGGATGACGCCGATCCGCTCCAGATCCTGCACCCGGCGCAACGTGGCCGAGGGTGAGAGCCCGATCTTCGCCGCCAGCGCCAGATTGGTCAGCCGCCCGTCCGCCGTCAGGGCGCGCAATATCTTTTCGTCGATCTGATCTATATCCGTCATAAGTTGCAAATATTGCCGTTCAGCGCGCATATTTGCAATCAGATTGCGGCAGATCCGGGCAATGTTTGCGCCATGACATATGACGCTTTCCTCGCCCTTCTGGGCTTTGCCATGGCCACGACCTTCACCCCGGGGCCGAACAATATGATGCTGATCGCCTCGGGGGTGAATTTCGGCTTTCGCCGCACCATCCCGCATATGCTGGGGATCTGTCTCGGTGTGGTGAGTCTCGTGCTCCTGACCGGGCTGGGCGTTGCGGGCCTGTTCCAGGTCTGGCCGCCCGCGCTGAACGTGCTGAAAGCGGTATCGGTTGCCTATATGCTCTGGCTTGCCTGGAAGATTGCCATGTCTTCGGCGCCCGGCGAGCGCGGCACCGGTGCGAAACCGATGACGCTGATTCAGGCGGCGGCGTTTCAATGGGTGAACCCGAAGGCCTGGGCGATGGCTCTGGGCGGGGTTGCCGCCTATGTCCCGCATCCCGATGCGAGGTCGCTCGCCCTGGCCGCCATTGCCTTCGCGCTGGTCTCGATCCCGTCCACATCGACCTGGGCCGCCGCGGGGCAGGGGTTGCAGCGCTGGCTCTCACGGTCTTCCCGCCTGCGCGCCTTCAACTGGACGATGGCGGTGCTGCTGGTCCTGTCTCTCTGGCCGGTGGTCACAATGAAACTGGCACAATAAGACAAAGGGTAAAGAGATACGGGCTCGTGTCGGCCCGTTCTTCCCATGAACTCAATACTCCGCAGGACACGGGGGCAGCGCCCCCGCGCCTTCGCCAGAGGGCGGCCCTGCCTGATGGCCCCCGTGTGCTCAGCGGTTGCGGGTGTCCACCGGATAGGCGGTCGTGAACTTCATCCGCTCCATCGCGAAATGCGAGGTCAGGTTCTTGATCGGCACCGCATCTGTCAGCCGTTTGTAAAGCTGGTCAAAGCTTTCCATATCCGCGACCGACACCCGCAAGAGGTAATCCATCTCGCCGGCCATGCGGTAGACTTCCATCACCTCGGGGAACTGACCGACGGCCCGCGCGAACGTATCGCGCCAGGTCGCCGAATGATCGGGCGCCTCAATGCCGATGAAGACCGTCAGTCCAAAGCCCAGCCGCGCCGGATTGGCCAGCGCCACGCGCCCGGTCAGCACGCCATTGGCCTCGAGTTTCTGGATGCGTTTCCAGCAGGGCGTCTGCGACAAGCCGACCCGGTCCGCGATCTGCGCCACGGGCAGTGTCGCGTCGCGCATCAGTTCGGCCACGATCTTACGGTCGATCAGATCGAGATTGTCCATCTGTTGCTCCTGCATCCGGCAGTGGGTTCGTTCTCATTCTGGTCGCATAAATACACTTTTGTCTACTGGTTAAATCGTCTTTAATTCCATCCAGGGAAACTGGCCCGGAATCCCTTGTTTTTCGCGGGCAATCATTCCAGATGAACCCGTGGAACGGGGAAAACCTCGCTTTGCCAGATTGATTCGCACTGACTGTCTCCATAGGCTTACCCGTATGATCACCCAGAAGATGAAATATGCCCTCAAGGCCCTTCTCGTTCTTGGTGACGAAGCCGGCAAAGCGGAGCCCGTGGCGCTGACCATCGAAGAGATCGCGCGCCGCTCGGGCACGCCGAAACGATTCCTCGAACATATTCTGCTTGAGGTCAGGAATGCCGGGGTGATTGCGTCGACACGCGGGCGCTCGGGGGGCTATTCGCTGATCAAGAAACCGGCCGAGGTCTCGATCTCAGAGCTGTTGCGGCTGATCGACGGGCCCATTGCGCCGCTGCCCTGCCTGTCGCGCCGTGCCTATCAGCGGTGCGAGGATTGCACCGATGAGGCGAGCTGCCGCATCCGCAAAATCTTTGCCGAGGTCTTCTGGTCCTATCTGGTGATCATCGAATCGCTGACGCTTGCCGACATGCTGCGCTCGGACAAGGTGGCCGAGCAGGTTCTGGGCGGCTGAACCAGCGGCCTGGCGGTCGGAAGGCCGGTCGCGGCCTGTTTCGGACAGGGCAGCATCAGAAGCAGGTGGTCTGCATCTTATAGCGACAGAGCGCATCCGGTTGTGGCGCCCTGATCCTGGCCCGTTATCGTCACCGGCCGGAGAAAAGGCCGGTCTGCGGCCCTCGATTCCCCCTGACCTGATCCCTCTGTGAAACCGCTCCCGGCAGAAACGATGGTTTCTGGCTGCGATTTGCCCGAGACGTAGAATTTTCTTCTCTCTGGATGGGGCATTTCACCCGAAACATTCCTTTGCAAATAACGAGTAATCCTGTCGTTATTATGTGTATTGGCTGGCATGGTGCCGGACAGGACAAGTGCAGGAGAGTGCAGGATGACCGCAGCATTCGCTTTCGGAACGCCCGCAACGGGCAACGCTTATACCCCCATCGGCCGCCCGGCCCAGGGTCAGGGCATGTCCGGCACCTGTGTCGTTCGCCTGATCGACCGCCGCACCGGGATGACGCATCGCGTCAATGGCACGCCGCTGGTGATCTTCACCCGGCGCCCGTCCGAGGCGGTGGCCGAACTGCTTTCTGGCCGTGACCGATCGGTCTGGGAAGCCCGCATCGACCCGATCGAACCGTAAGGAGCGCGCAACCATGACCCATCAGACACTTTTCGGCCTCGTGCCCTTCCTGCAGCTGCCGCGCAGCCGGGACGGGCAGCGCGACAAAACCAGCTTGCAGGAGACAGAAATGACCATCCAGACGCCCCGCATCGACACCCCGCGCGAGACCCGTTCGACGATCCTCTCCGGCTTTCGCAGTCTTGAGGGCTGGCCGGTTTCGCGGCTGATCCGTGGCGCCGTGGCCGGGATTGCCCTCGTGGTATCCGGCGCGCTCGCCGCTCCGGTCCAGGCGGAATCGCTGCTGAACGTCTCATATGACCCGACCCGCGAGCTTTACCGCGAGTTCAACGAGGCTTTCGCGAAATACTGGGTCGCCGAAGGCAATGAAGCGCCGGAGATCGAGGTCTCGCATGGCGGCTCCGGCGCGCAGGCCCGTGCCGTGGTCGAGGGGCTTGAGGCCCAGGTGCTCACCCTTGCGCTTGGCGGCGATATCGACCGGGTGGCCGAGACCGGCAAGCTTCCGAAAGACTGGCAGACCAAACTGCCGCATAACTCCTCGCCCTATACTTCGACCATTGTGTTCCTTGTGCGTGAAGGGAACCCCAAGGGGCTGAACGACTGGGGCGATCTGCTGAAAGACGGCGTCGAGGTGATCACGCCGAACCCGAAAACCTCGGGCGGGGCGCGCTGGAACTATCTGGCGGCCTGGGCCTGGGCCGAAAAGAACGGCAAGGATCCGAAGGACTTCGTGAAAGCCCTGTTCGAACATGTGCCGGTGCTCGATACCGGGGCGCGCGGTTCGACCACCACCTTCGTTCAGCGTGAGATCGGCGATGTGCTGCTCGCCTGGGAAAACGAGGCCTATCTCGCGCTGCAGGAGATCGGCGAAGACAGTTTCGACATCGTCGTGCCGAGCGTCTCGATCCTGACCGAACCGCCGGTTGCCCTGGTCGAAGGCAATATCAAGAGCGACGAACAGCGCAAACTGGCCGAGGCCTATCTGAACTATCTCTACAGCCCCGAAGGCCAGGCGATTGCGTTCAAGAACTTCTACCGGGCCTGGGACACATCGGCCGCCAATCCCGAAGATGTGGCCCGTTTTCCGAAACTTGATCTGGTGACCATCGCCGATTTCGGCGGCTGGGAAAAAGCCCAACCCGAGCATTTCGGGGATGGCGGCACCTTCGACCAGATCTACGTCGCAAAGTAAGGATCCGGGATGGGCAGGCCTGTCGTCCACAGATCTCCGATGCCGGGCCTCGGCCTGTCGATGGGGATCACCTTCACGATGCTCTCGATTGTGGTTCTCCTGCCCATCGGCGCCCTGCTTTTGCAGGGCGTCAGCTATGGCGCTGAAGGGATCTGGGCCACCGTCAACCGCGAGCGGGTCTGGAAGGCGCTCTATCTTTCCTTCCGCCTGTCCTTCTACGCGGCGGTGTTCAACCTGATCTTCGGGGTGATCCTTGCCTGGGTGCTGACACGTTATCGGTTTCCGGGGCACCGGATCCTTGATGCGGCCGTCGATCTGCCCTTCGCGCTGCCGACTGCCGTGGCCGGGATCGCGCTGACTGCGCTTTACGCGCCCAACGGCTTCTTCGGCGCAAGCTGGACCCATACCATTGCGCCTGCGCTGAATGCGGGCCTCGCCTGGCCCGAGGCTGCGCTGAATGTGCTGGTGACCGGCCTCGGGTTTGAACCCTGGTCGCTGCAGGTGCCGCCGCGCATCGCCTATTCGACGATGGGGATCTTCATCGCGCTGGTTTTCGTGGGCCTGCCTTTCGTGGCCCGCACCGTGCAGCCGGTGATCCATGAGATCGACCGCGAGGTCGAAGAGGCCTCGGCAACGCTGGGCGCCTCGCGCGTGCATACTTTGCGCCGTGTGGTCTGGCCGATGCTCCTGCCCGCGGCGCTCACCGGGTTTGCGCTCTCGCTGGCGCGGGCGGTGGGCGAATATGGCTCGGTCATCTTCATTGCGGGCAACAAGCCGCTCGTGACCGAGATCGCGCCGCTCCTCATCGTCATTCAGCTTGAGGAATTCAGCTATGATGGTGCCGCCGCCATCGGCATTGCGATGCTGGTGATCTCTTTCGCAATGCTCCTCGTGATCAACCTGATCCAGGTCTGGAGCCGCCGGAGAATTGGCTATGTCTGATCTGAGCCACGCAACCCCCGCCCGTAGTTTCCGCGCCCCGACCGAAGAGGCGCCGCTGGCCCGCTGGCTGCTGATCGGTTTCGTGACGCTGGCGCTGGCGGTGCTGGTTTTCGCGCCGCTGATCGCGATCTTTGTTGAAGCACTTTCAAAAGGCTGGGAGGCGGCCTGGAAAAGCCTATTCAGCCGCGAGGCGCTGCCGGCGATCAAACTGACGCTGACGGTTGCGGCCATCGCGGTGCCGCTGAACGCCGCTTTCGGCATCGCTGCCGCCTGGTTCATCACCAAATTTGACTTTCGCGGCAAGGCCTTCCTTATCACTTTGATTGATCTGCCCTTCTCGGTCTCGCCGGTTGTCGCGGGTCTGTGCATCGTGCTGCTGTTCGGCGCCAATACCGCCATCGGTGCCTGGCTTGTGGCACATGGTTTCCCCATCGTTTTCGCCCTGCCGGGGATCGTGCTGGCCACGGTCTTCGTCACCTTCCCCTTCGTCGCGCGCGAACTGATCCCGGTGATGATCGAACAGGGGCGCGCCGAGGAAGAGGCGGCGCTGACGCTCGGTGCCTCGGGCTGGCGGACCTTTCTGACTGTCACCTTGCCGAATATCCGCTGGGCGCTGCTTTACGGTGTGCTGCTCAGCAATGCCCGCGCGATGGGCGAATTCGGAGCGGTGGCTGTGGTTTCAGGCCGGCGCGAATCTGCAACGACCATGCCGCTCAAGATCGAGATGTTCTATAATGAGTACCAGGGGGCCACCGCCTTTGCGATGGCGGGGCTGCTTGCCTTCCTCGCGCTGCTCACACTTCTCCTCAAGACCTGGCTCGAAAACCGCCACGCCGGGGAGCTCTCCGCCAACCGGCGCGGCCATTAACTTTGCCTTGAACTGAATACTCCCGGGTGTGGGGCAAAGCCCCACCACCAGCAGCCACAGGAGCCGCCCTTGAAAATCGAAATCGACGAAATCTCGAAAGCCTTTGGCACCACCGCCGCGCTGACGCCGGTTTCTCTCTCGATCCCCTCGGGCGCGCTGGTGGCACTGCTGGGCCCGTCGGGATCGGGCAAGACCACGCTTTTGCGGATCCTTGGCGGGCTGGAATTTCCGACCTCGGGGCGGGTGCTGTTTGATGGCCAGGATGCGACCGGCTTGACAGTGCAGCAACGCCGTGCGGGCTTTGTGTTCCAGTCTTACGCGCTGTTTCGCCATATGACGGTGTTCGAGAACATCGCTTACGGGCTCAGGGCGCGTCCGCGTGCGGTCCGTCCGCCAAAGGCAGAAATCACCCGGCGGGTGACGAAACTGCTGGAGCTGATCCAGCTTCCCGAGATCGGCGCGCGCTATCCGAGCCAGCTCTCTGGCGGCCAGCGGCAGCGTGTGGCCCTTGCGCGGGCGCTGGCGATCGAGCCGAGGATGCTCTTGCTGGACGAGCCCTTTGGAGCGCTGGATGCGAAAGTGCGCAAGGAATTGCGCCAGGGGCTGCGCGACATCCATGACGAGACCGGTCTGACCACGGTCTTCGTAACCCATGACCAGGAAGAGGCGATGGAACTGGCCGATCTGGTGGTGGTCATGTCCGGTTCGCAGACCGGCGGACGGATCGAGCAGATCGGCAAGCCCGCCGATATCCGCGCAAGGCCCGCGAGCGATTTCGTCCGCAGCTTTATCGCGGCCTGATCACGCCCCTGGCCGGGCCATGGCCGGGGTTGAGATCCGCGAGACTACCAGCCCAGCCGGATCGCGCCTTCGGTGATGTCGCAGGCAAGGCTCAGGCCGCGCTCCCGGATCTCTGTAAAGGCGAGTGCGAATTGGACATGCGAGGCGGCAATCGGTGTGCCTTCGCAGTCTCTGGAAGGCAGCCCGGCGAAGGCAGGGCTGAACATATCCCAAAAACGCGGCTCTGCCCGCATCCGCGCCGCTTCCGCGATGATCTGCCAGCCGCCAGAGGGGTGAGCGCCCTCCTTCTGCGCGGCGCTGCTCTGGGCGGCGCGGATGGTGCCGCCATAGGGCAGGGCGCTTTCCAGACATTGCAGCAGCAGGAAGGCCAGTTTGACATCGCGCCGGTCAAGTTCGGTCCCGCTCGACCAGTCCAGTTTCAGCCGGCCGCCGCGCGACATGGCCGAAAGGATGCCGGTGACTTCGCTGCGTGCAATGCGCTGATCAGTGCCGGCGAGGCCGAACGCCACCCGGAAGAACCGGATCCGGGCATTCGCACTTTCCACGCTTTCGGCAATCAGCGCTAGTTCAGGCGAAGCGGCGCTGCGATCCATCATCATCAGCTCGACCCCGTTGCCGATCGCTCCGATTGGGCTGATAAGGTCATGACAGATCCGTGATCCGATAAGCGCTGCGAGATCGGTCTTGTCTTGCATCTGATAACCTCGGGAAATTGCTAAATGAATTCTCTCCTGGAACCTGGTATGTTCGTGAGCTGCCCGTCGCGTCCCGATTGGGGGCTGGGGCAGGTTCAGTCAAATATTGCAGGACGGGTAACGGTTAACTTTGAACACGCTGGAAAGCAGGTGATCGACAGCAGGAATGTGGATCTGCGTCCCGAATTCGGTATCTGAGAAGCGTGGAGTGTTTTTCCAGAATTATCAAGGATTAACGGCATTGCGACCGCAACGGGCAGCGCACGCCGTGGCGACGGGATCGCGCCAGACCGGCCATTCAGGCCAAATTCGCGCCCTCGGGGCCGAACTCTGATCACAGAGCTTTGGATTGCAACAAGACTGTTACATGATTAAGTCAGGAAGAGAGCCGGAACAGTGTGGCGCAGGGGAGACCCCGTGCCACCAGCGCCAGAGACGTCCCTCATAAAAAGTCGCCTCCTGACGATATGCTTGCCGAAGAACCCAACTATACGCTCCGCCTCGCGACGGAAGTGGTCGATATTTTCGCAGCCCAGCGTTTGCGATATCTGGTCTTCGTCCAAGAACTGGGCGCGAGCGGCGGCATGATCGATCATGAACGCCGGATCGAGACCGATGCCTTTGACGCGATCTTCGACCATCTCGTGCTGATCGACAAACGCATCCCGCCCGAGACGGGCGACCATGTGGTCGGGGCCTACCGGCTTCTGCCCTGTGATCGTTTGCCCGAGGGCGGGCGGTTCTATTCCGAAGATGAATATGACCTGGCGCCCTTGCGCGCGACGGGGCGGCGCCTGCTGGAACTCGGCCGAACCTGTGTTCATCCCGACCACCGTGGCGGGGCTGCGATGTTCCTGCTGTGGAACGGCCTTGCGGAATATGTGCTGGAGCGCGGCATCGAGGTGATGTTCGGCCCGGCCTCGTTCCATGGCACCGATGTGGCGGCGCTGGCAAAGCCGCTGTCCTGGCTCTGGCATCACCATCTGGCACCGCCCGAGCTGCGCGTCCGCGCGCTGGAGCCGGGGCGTGCCGCCATGGATCTGATCGCGAATGAGGATCTCGACCGCGCCTCGGCCATGGCGCAGATGCCGGCGCTGATCAAAGCCTATCTGCGGCTGGGCGGCTTCGTGGGCGACGGCGCCTTTATTGACCGCCCCTTCAATACAACCGATGTTTGCCTTCTGATGGATACCGGGAAAATGTCGGCCCGCCATCGGGATTTCTATACGCGCAAACAGGGAACGACTTGAGCCAGACCGCAGACCGCCCGCCTGAACCCTCCGATACCGCTTTCTCGCCGGACGATGCGCCGCCACCTCCGCGCCGGATCGGGCCGGTGGGCTGGTTGCTTGTAGCCGGGCGCGGGACCGTGCTGGTCGTCTTCCTTATGCTGGGCCTGATGGTCCATTCGCTGATCCGCCTGATCGAATGGCCGCTTTGCGGTCAGAATCGCCCGGTGACGCCCTGGGTCACCCGCTTTGTCTGCCGTATCGCGTTGCGCATCATGGGGATCGGCTATTCGACGCGCGGCGCGCCGATGTCCCATAAGGGCGCGGTCGTCGCCAATCACGCCGGCTGGCTGGACATCTTTCCCCTGAATGCCGGGCAGAGCATCTATTTTGTCTCGAAAGCCGAGGTTTCCTCCTGGCCCGGTATCGGCCTGCTCGCGAAAGCCACCGGCACGGTTTTTATCTCACGCAAGGGGACCGAGGCGAAACGTCAGCAGGAGGTCTTCGAGACCCGTCTGCGCGCTGGCCATCAGCTTTTGTTCTTCCCCGAGGGCACCTCGACCGACAGCCTGACCGTGCTGCCGTTCAAATCAACTTTGTTCCAGGCGTTCTATACCCATGGGCTCGACCGCGTGCTGCAGATCCAGCCGGTGACCGTGGTCTGGCATGCGCCTGCAGGCGAGGATCCGCGTTTCTATGGCTGGTGGGGCGATATGGATTTCGCGACGCATCTTCTCCGGGTGCTGTCGGTGCCGCGTCAGGGCCGGGTCGAAGTGATCTGGCATCCGCCGGTGCCGGTGGATGCCTTTCCCGGACGGAAGGAGCTGGCTCTCTATTGTGAGCGGGTGATCCGAACAGCCCATCCTCTGGCGCATAACT